>UQHZ01000003.1 GCA_900541055.1 uncultured Collinsella sp. | reverse complement strand
GCCGGGCCGACTCACTTCGGATCGGGCGCTACACCAACTTTCTCGACACTACCTACCCCGGCAGCCTCAATATGCTGATAGGCGATTTCAATTGCAATCCATTTGACCCCGAAATGGTAAAACTCGATTCCTTAAATTCGACCTTTTTCAAAGAGGTTGCAAAGAGATTGAAAGAAAGAGAGAGCGATGGGTTGTCGTATCAAGTAATGTATAACCCCGCTCTTGTATTTCTATCAGAGTCCAATTCTAATCTGGGTTCATTTTATTTGGGTTCCGGCGACTGTACCTATTATTGGCATTCGCTCGATCAAATCGTTGTAGATTGGCAGTTGGCGGACTGCATTACCGACTGCCGCTATCTTCGTCAAATCGGTGATACTAAACTTATTGTTAATTCACGGCCGTGTTCAAAGTACAGTGACCATTTGCCACTTTTGGTAACTATGGAAATGGGGAAGTGTCATGGTAGGTAGCGAAAATCTCTGGGCGGACATTATTGATCAGCCCTTAGAAAAATCTGCTGAGAACGTTAAAGCAATCATGCAGGGGCAGTGCGAAGATGTAAAAGCTGCGTCCAGTGGCCTGATCGAAGCTCGTTTTGTAAAACTTGCCTTTACCACCAGAACAACTAGCAGCATGTGGTCCTCACGCGAATTAATGGAGCGTCTCACTGTTCCAAAAACGGAAAAAGTAGAGAATACCGCCCTGAATCTCACCGATGCGAACGACTCTTATTCGCCGTCCGATTATGCTTTCGATCTTTTTACTTCGGAGTATAAATTTAGAGTACTGACAATGAGGCTAGGCGCCGTCTATCCAATCGATTTAGTCTTAGATGAAGATATATTTTGTCAAACCTGGGATTTATATACCGGGGAAATTCAAGTTTCGAAGGAAAATAATCTCATTGTTGTTCAAAGTGACGATGAGCTCAAAGATTGCCTGGAAATTATTATTTCTAAGAATGAAAAAATGAAGTTTGTCGTTCGTAAAATGATCGAAACTGAAAGAGCAATGCGTGTGAATGCGGGTGACGAGTAGCCTTAACTCGTCTCTGCCTAGAGGTTCGTTGACCTCTTCGATATGGGCTTGGATTTTACGGACGACCAATTAGCTAATGGAGGCCCCTCCTTTCACCGACTGACAAAACGATTTACACCTAATTTTTGGGTTCGTTTACAGGTAAATCGTTCGTCACTCTCCCGATCTCGTTAAACTAATAACTGCTGCTACCAGGGCATTTTCTGGTGCACATTCTATTGGCTCCTGCGAAGATCGGAGCGGGTATGTTTGCTGCCAAGTCCCACACCAGCCGTCATTACATTGCGATTGTTGCCATGGCCTGCCTATGCGTTTTGCTGGGCGGGCCTTCTTATGCCGCGGGCGCGGAGAGCCTCATCATCGCGGGCGCGACGTACTACGTGCCGGGCGTGTCGGGCCCCGGCTGGGCCTGGACCGATGCCGACCACCTAGAGCTTAACGGCTACGCGGGCGAGGCCATCGGCGCCGAGGGCGACCTGGTGCTGACGCTTGCCGGGCAAAACTCCGTGACGGAGTCGCATGCGCCCGATGCGGACATCACGCTGTGCGGCATGGAGGTGTGGGGCAGCCTGACGCTTCGCGGCACCGGGACCCTGACGGCGACGGGCTCGCAGTGCGGAATCCACGTCTCGCAGGCGCTCGTGGTGGACGGCTGCACCGTCGATGCGCGGGCAGACGGGGCCGATATTACGGACGAGGCGGTCGCCGGCGTGATCGCAGGCGACATGGCCGTTCGCGGCGGCGGACGCGTCGTTGCCGCGGGTGCCGGGTCCGGAGCGGGCGTGCGCGCCTACGGCGTGTATCTGCAGGACTTAGGCCTTGGTGATGGCGCGGCCGGCTGTCGGCTTTCTGTCTACGCCTCGTGGCTTGATGCGTCTGGTGCCGACGGTGGCGTTGCGTGCACGGGCGGGTCGCTTGTGTCCGCGCGGTTTGTTGCGCCTGTTGGTGGGGCTTTTGGGGCCGGTGGCGTTGTGGATGCCGGCGGTGCGGTGGCACCGCATGTGGTGATTGAGCCCGATGTCGCCACGCCTCCGGCGGGGGAGACCGAAGGGGTCGATGTACCTGGCGATAGCGTGGATAAGTCTCCTGCCGACGCTAACCCCGCTGCCGGAGAGCCCACCACAGGTCCCACAGCAAATCCGGCGCTGAAACCCGCGACCGCGACAACCAAGACAACAACGACAGTAACCAAGACCTCGGGCGCCAAAGTCTCCAAGCCCAAGACTGCCACCGCGACCACTGCGGCACTCCCCAAGACCGGCGACAACTGCTGGATTACAGCATCAATGACGCTTTTCCTTCTTGGCATAACGCTCCTAGGCGTCGCGAATCACTGCTATAACGTCTAATAAGTATTTTGCTGACAACGATTTGAATCTGAGCTTCGGCTGACTCTTAAAGCCAGCGCAAACGGTTAGCATCTGCTAAACCATTTTTGCTCTCGGTCTTTTGAGAAAGTACGCACGACGAATTCATGTCCGCGCGTTATGAAAAAATTTGTCGTGTAGATTAGAAGAGAAATCATCGAGGCCCGACTCGACATATCTTTAAATTGGGTACATAATCAGCCCATTTAAGGTCTATAGGATAAGTTTTGCCAACTGAGGGGAGAGTGAAAATGGAAGCGCTGAACGTTGCGAATTACATCATTGATAACTGGAGCGACAAATTCGAGATTACGAATCTCAAGCTGAATAAGCTCGTCTATTATTCGCAAGTCGAATCGTTGCGCAAATACAATCGTCCGCTTTTCGATGACATCGTTGAGGCTTGGCAGTACGGTCCAGTTGAACCTGTGGTCTATCATACGTTCTCCTCGTATGGCCGAAACTGCATCACCAAATCGAGTGACTTAGCGATACTTGACGGGACTTCTAAAAAACTCATTGATTCCGTGATGGATAAGCTTGGGATGCTCACTGCGTTTGATTTGGTCACCTTGTCGCATAAGCCAGATGGGGCATGGGCGAGCGTATATTCGCCGAACAGGGATAACCCCATCACTCCGGAGGCAATTCTTGCGTCTAATGATGGTTTAGACATTAACGACGTCGTAACAATCGATCAGGCCGTGCAATCAACAATTGCAGCCATGCCCAATGCGCTGAGGCTGCTGGAGAACTCCTAATGTCTCTCATAATGGGGCAATCGGCCCCTATCGATCCCCTTGTATTTGATGATGAGGAAGCGATAGGGGCTCTTGCCTCTTCTGTAATGTATGCGCACGAACGCTTGCTTGCATCTGGAAAATGCTACACAACCTGTATGACGGGCGATAGAGCCGCCCTAATTCATGGTCGAATTGAATCTGTTCTATCAAACGCATTTTGCACTATCTTTGGGCAGTCCCCGATTGATAGGTTTTCGGACATCTTCGACCAGGCAAGCTATATTGCGGAACACATGGCAAAGGACCACATCTTTGAGGATGGAAACAAGAGGACTAGCCTAGTTATTGCCTTTGTCATTATTAGCTTGAGAAACGTATTGGTGGACTTTTCCGATAACCCAACTCCTGAAGATAACCCCTACTATGAATGGATTCAGGACCTGGTCTCCGGGAAACGCACGCGCGAAGAGCTCGCAAGCGAGTTGCGAAGGAACAGCAAGCCTATGAGGCCTTAGAATTATCTTGCGCTTGAGTTTTGGTTCCGTATATCGCTGCCGATACGCCAACTTTTTCGGAAGTGCGGGGAAAACAGAATCCGTCGACCACAACCCGCAATTTACCAACAAAACCGCAGTTCGCAAAAGTACAAAACTGGGGTCCGATTGGTAGATCTTCATTTTTCCCCGCACTTGCGAAATTGCCTTCCAATAGGGACTAATCAACGTGCGTCGATTGTCTCCCATCAGTCAGTTGGCGAAATATGCCTGAGATTACGCATATCGATGCGACATTTGTCGTCTTTCGCGTGCCGCGTCGCTACGAGAACCCACGGGCGCTGACCTGGCCTACAACAACGCGCGACTTATCTGCCGTCCCGAGACCTCGTGGATTAAACGATAAAGGGTGGTTAAGCTGCGGTTTTGTTGGTTGACTGGGTTGAAACAGTGCGGTTTGCTCTCACGAATTTAAAATCGGGGGCAAAAAGTTCTTGGAAAACATCGCGCAGCTATGTTAGTATCTCTTTTGCCGAAAGGCGACGGGCGATTGGCTCAGGGGTAGAGCATATCCTTCACACGGATGGGGTCACAAGTTCGAATCTTGTATCGCCCACCATCTAAAGCACAGGTCAGAGGTGTTAAGCCTCTGACCTTTTTCTTTTTGACACCAAGCTTGACACCAAAATCGAATCGAAAAATTTAAACGCGTTTCTAGCTGATCTCTCCTGTGCTGACGTCATCGCGCGTTTTGCATAAAGCTCATGCGCTCTTTCATTGAATTTGCCATGGGATTCACGCACAAATGTGGAGATAGGGACCACGGCCCCAGAACGCCTGCCAGCAGATTTGTGCCACACGGCGATCTTTAGGCGAAATGCGTCAAGCTATTTGTCGGCATTTGGTCAGCTTCCAGTACTTACCGGCATGATGCCGCCATTGATAATCGGTCTACCTGCAAACATAACGGCACGCAGCCAAAGCTAGGGGAGGCCCATATGGACGAGATCGTCTGCGCAAACACCGCATTCCGCTACTGGCGCTGTCCACCGCAGGTCCGTGACCTCTACCCAAGACTGCCAAGCCCTGAAGACGGCTGGCGAGCCCTATCTCAATCGCCCTTTGTAGTCGACGTCCTCAAAACTCCGATTATTACCACAACATTGGCCGGTGGCGTTAACTACCATTCGGGATTACGGACAACAATCCACTGTGATGATGCTTCGGGGGTGGATAGCACGCTGGAAACCGCGATGAGCTTTAGGGTTACCAATCCACTTGCGACGCTATTTACCATGGCGCGCTTTGTGTCTCCAACCGATCTTGTCCTTGCCATGTACGAATTTTGCGGATGGTTCTCAGTCTTTGAGCCCACCGCTGCAGCAGAGGCGGAACTAGACAAAGCCAATGACGCTGCCGAGAATGCAACCACCGAATCCCTCTTTGACCTTGATGAAAGCCAAGACGAGCCACACTGGAAACGCGTTTATGCGCGCATAAAAGTCAAAGAACAGGCAAATGCGAAGGGGTCCAACGGACAAAAGAAAACGAAGGAGGTCATAAGGCTAAAGGGTACTTCGCTCTGGATGAGGAAGCCGCTCATCGAATTACACGAGCTTCATGAGTATGCCAGTAAGATGAAAAGACGAAAGTGGGGTACGAAGTTTTACAACGCCGCGCAGCTGGTGACAGGTATAGCAGCTTCTCCGCTTGAAGTTGCAGGAATTTTATTGCTATCGCTTCCTCGCTCTCGCGGCGGTGCCGGCTTTCGAAACGTTTATGTTAACGACCTTACGCCGCTTACCGCATCGGCGCAGATCATTACAGGGCAAAAAGTCTGCTACGGGGATATCGTGATCGTAAATCCAACCATAATGAAAGCAGGCATCGTGGAGATTCAGGGAGAGGTTATCCACGGATTAGGCGCCGTGCTCGACCACGATGCCAAACGCATGACGGCGCTGCAAAGTATGGGGTATGACGTCTTCCTGGTTACGCACGACATGCTTAACGATGCCGAGCAGCTTGATGCGATCGTGAGAAGTCTTTGCTCGCGCTTGGAATTACGCTATAGGTGCAAAACTAAGACGCAAAAGACGACGGAAATGGAGTTACGAGCCAACGTACTATGCAACTGGCTGGAAATCGGTCGTTAGACGGGTGCCCTGCTCACTTCCGGGCGCCCTCGGTCGGCTGCCTGCGATGCCGCCGCCACGGAACCGGCCCATCTACTACGTTTAAGCCCGACCCCTCGACCATACCCCGTATTTCGCGAAAACCGCAGGCCGTCTACCTGCGGTTTAATTTTTGCCCGAGACGCCATGGTCGGGGGATGCCGGCCAAACGTAGTAGATGGGCCGGTTTCGTGGCGGGAGGCCCCGGGGGCGGGCGGAGTGGAGCCTGATGGGAGGGCGGCGGCAGCGCCGCCCTCCCGCGGGGCGCGCCCCGCGGGCTTAGTCGGGCATCGCGGGCCCATCGCTCTCGAGTCCGTCCCGCATCCGCGCCGCCGCCCCCGGAAAGTTTTTCCAAAATTCTCCTTGCATCGGCGGGGGAGTTCCCGTATAGTACTTCTTCGCACGGGGGCGTAGCTCAGCTGGGAGAGCGCTTGACTGGCAGTCAAGAGGTCAGGGGTTCGATCCCCCTCGTCTCCACCCGAGCATTGAATGAGGCTCCAACGCAAGTTGGGGCCTTTTTTTCATATAGGCACACAAGGTCAAAGGCGGCACCATGATCCTCCTGGTCGACAAGATCGAAAAAAGCTTCGGCGCGCGCGTCCTCTTTAGCGGCGCGTCCTTCCAGATCAACCCCGGCGAGCGCTTCGCGCTTGTGGGACCCAACGGCGCCGGCAAAACCACCATGCTCAAAATCATCATGGGCATCGACAGCCCCGACGCCGGCCAGGTCCAGTACGCAAAGGACTGCCAGGTAGGCTACCTGGAGCAGGAAACCAACCTGGAGCAAAAGGACACCACCATCCTTGCCGAGGTCATGGCCGCCGCCAAGGAAATCCGCCGCATGGGCGAGCGCGCCAACGAGCTGCAGGCCCAGATCACCGAGCTCTCCGAACAAGGCAAGGACGTCGACGCGCTCCTTAACGAGTACGGCCAGGTCCAGGACCGCTTTGAGCATCTGGGCGGCTACGAGCTCGAGAGCAACGCGCGAAAGATCCTGTCCGGCCTGGGCTTTAAGGTCACCGACTTTGAGCGCCCGTGCTCCGAGTTCTCGGGCGGCTGGCAGATGCGCATCGCGCTGGCCAAGCTCTTCCTGCGCCACCCCGACCTGCTGCTTCTGGACGAGCCCACCAACCACCTGGACCTCGAGAGCGTCCAATGGCTACGCGGCTTTATCGCCAACTACGATGGCGCCGTCCTCATCGTCAGCCACGATCGCGCCTTCATGGACGCCTGCGTCGACCACGTCGCCGCTCTCGAAAACCGTCGCGTGACCACCTACACCGGCAACTACAGCAGCTACCTCAAGCAGCGCGAGGACAACCTGGAGCAGATGCGCGCCAAGCGCGCCGCCCAGGAGCGCGACATCGCCCACATGCAGGTCTTCGTCGACAAGTTCCGCTACAAGCCCACCAAGGCAGCGCAGGCTCAGGAGCGCATCCGAAAGATCGAGCAGATCAAAAAGGAGCTCGTCATCCTGCCCGAGGGCCACAAGCACATCGACTTTAAGTTCCCCGATCCGCCGCGCTCCGGCGACATGGTCGTGGGGCTCGAGGGCGTCTCCAAGTCCTACGGCGACAAGCACATCTACAGTGACATCGACCTCAAGCTCTACCGCGGCGAGCACGTGGCGCTCGTCGGCCCCAACGGCGCCGGCAAGTCCACCCTCATGAAGATCCTCGCCGGCCTGGAGCCGCCCACTACCGGCACCCGCGACCTGGGCACCAACGTGGGCGTGGCCTACTACGCCCAGCACGCACTCGAGGGCATGACCGAGTCCAATACCGTCCTGCAAGAGATCGACACCGTCACGCCCAAGTGGACCGTGCCGCAGCAGCGCAGCCTGCTGGGCGCCTTCCTGTTTAGCGACAACGATTCCATCGAAAAGCAGGTCCGCGTCCTCTCCGGCGGCGAAAAGGCACGTCTGGCCCTTGCCAAGATGCTCGTGGCCCCCGAGGCGCTCCTGTGCCTGGACGAGCCCACCAACCACCTGGACATCGATTCGGTGGATATGCTCGAGAACGCCCTGCAGAACTTCCCCGGTACCATCGTGCTGATCAGCCACGACGAGCACCTGGTGCGCGCTGTGGCCAACCGCATCATTGACATCCGCGATGGCAAGGTCACGGTCTACGACGGCGACTACGACTACTACCTCTACAAGCGCGAGGACCTCGCCGCCCGTGCCGCTGCCGAGGCGGCAGGGGAAAGTGCTCCAGCCACGGCCAAGTCCGCTAAGGTCACCGCGGCCCAGCCCGATGCGCCCGCCGCCGCTTCCAAGCCTGCCGAGGGCAAAAAGACCAAGGAGCAAAAGCGCGCCGAGGCCCAGGCCCGCGCTGCGCTCAACAAAAAGCTCAAGGGCGTGCGCAACCAGCTCAAGAAGATCGAGGCGGAGCTCGACAAAAAGCGCGCCCGCTATGACGAGCTTATGGAATTGATGGCCAGCGAAGAGCTTTATGCCGATCAGGATAAGTTCAACGCCGCGCTGGGGGAATATAACGGCCTTAAGCAAGAGCTGCCCAAGCTCGAGGACGAATGGCTGGAGCTTTCCACCCAGATCGAAGAGGAGACCGCGCGTGAACTCTCGTAAGGCCGCTGCCGTGGCGATGAGCATCATCGCCATCGCCTGTCGCATCTGCGGCATCTTTATGAGCGCGATGACCGTGCTGCTGTGCTTTAGCGGCCTCACCGCCAAAATGCAGATCGTGGGCTTTGTCGTTGAGCTTTCGCGCGCGCTGCCGAGCGCCATCGCCGGCTACGGCGTCATCACCTCTCCCTTTGGCGGCGTGTTTCGCTTAGATTACGCCATTGTCGCTGTGATCCTGTTTGTAATTGACTACCTGCTCACGCGCGCCTCGCGCCGCGTCCGCTAGGGGAGCACCATGTCCAGCAGCTACTTCATGAACCTGCTCGCCAGCGCCGTTGCCGTTATCGTCGGCATCGTGATCCACGAGAGCGCACACGCCGCCGCAGCCTGGGCACTCGGCGATAAGACGGCGCGTTCGCGCGGCCGCGTGTCGCTCAACCCGCTCAACCATATCGACCCGTTTGGCACCATCATCCTGCCGCTGCTTATGCTTGCCGCCGGTGGCCCGGTGTTCGCCTTTGCCAAGCCCGTGCCCGTCTACCTCAACAACCTCAAGCGCCCAAAGCGCGACGAGGTCCTGGTGAGCGTGGCCGGCCCCGCATCGAACATTGCACTCGCATGCCTCGCGGCCGCCCTCATGCACGCAACGTACGGCAACCTCTACACCAGCATGTCCTTTGCCGTGGCGTCCCAAATCATGAACTTCGGCGCCACGTTTATCGTGGTCAACCTGTCACTAGCGTTTTTTAACCTCATCCCGATCCCGCCGCTCGACGGCTCATCGATCATCGTGCCGTTCCTCAAGGACAAGGCACTCGCCAACTACTACCGTCTGCAACAATACGCCATGCCTATCCTCATCCTGGTGCTCTACCTGCTGCCCATGTGGACCGGCATCGATGTGATCGGCCGCTATTTCGACGTTACCGTGTATCCGCTAGCTGAGCAGCTGCTCAACTTCGCAATCGCCGGCATCTAAGGTAAACTTACAGGTCGACCGTGCAAAACGGTCGTAACATGCACCCAAACCGCGCCGCGAAGGCGCCGTCAAAGGAGGTCGAAGATGTCGTATCGCGTGTCGACGCAGGTCTACAGCGGACCTTTCGACCTGCTGCTGCAGCTGGTAACCCGCCAAAAAGTAGATATCGGCGCCATCTCCATCAGCGAGGTGGCCGAGCAGTACCTTGCCGAGGCCGAGCGCATCGAGGCGCTGGACCTGGACGTGGCGAGCGACTTTTTGCTGGTCGCGGCAACCCTTTTGGACATCAAGGCCGCCTCTCTGGTGCCGCAGGAGGCCCCGCGCAAAGTCGATGACGACGATGACGAGTTCGACGAAGACCTCGAGGAGCTCAGCACGCTCGACGGCGACGCCTTGCGCGAGGTCCTGATCCAACGCCTGATTGCCTACAAACAGTTTAAAGGCGCGGCTGCGGCCCTCGGTGCCCGCATGCAGGCCGAAAGCCGCATGCACCCGCGTGTGGCCGGCCCCGACCCCGAGTTCTTGGGCCTAATGCCCGACTATCTGGCCGGCATTACCCTACGCGGTCTCGCCGTCATCTGTGCCGACCTGGACGGCAAGCGCCAGACCTTCCTGCTGGAGGCCGAGCATGTGGCACCGCATCGCGTACCACTCGACCTGACGGTGGCCTCGGTCGACCGCTTTACCATGGCGCACCAAACCTGCACTTTCCGTGAGCTGCTGGACGGCGACGCCACCACCGAGCAGCTCGTTGTTACCTTCCTGGCCATGCTTGAGCTCGCCAAGCGCGGCTCGCTCACGCTGAGCCAGGACGAGATCTTTGGAACCATCCGCATCAACCGCGTCGAGGGCGCCGAGGCCTATGTGCCCGGCGAGGGCCCCGAGCTCACCGAATAGGAGCGGCAACCATGTCAACCCTTTCCACGCTAGAGGCAAACAGCCTCAAAGGCGCCCTCGAGGCGCTGCTGCTGGTGTCGAGCGACCCGGTGAGTGCGCCCGCGCTGGCCGGCGCACTGGATATCGCCCCCGGCGAGTGCGCGTCGCTGCTCGCCGAGCTCAAGGTTGAGTACGAGGAGGCCAACCGCGGCTTTCAGCTGCGCGAGGTCGCCGGCGGCTGGCGCCTGTTTACGCACCCCGCTTACCACGACGTGGTCGAAGCCTATGTGTTGAGCTGGGACACGCAAAAGCTGTCGCAGGCGGCGCTCGAAACCCTGGCCGTCATCGCCTACCACCAGCCCGTCACGCGCGAGGTGGTTAAGGGCATCCGCGGCGTCAATTCCGACGGCGTCATTGCGTCGCTCGTGGACAAGGGTCTGGTGCGCGAGCTCGGCCGCGATCCTCAGCGCGGTCAAGCCATCATCTACGGCACGACCAACGCCTTCTTGGAAAAGTTCGGTTTGCGCTCCACCCGCGACCTGCCCGATCTGGAGCAGTTTGCCCCCGATGAGCAGTCGCGTCAGTTTATCCGCGAGCGCCTGAGCGGCCGCAGTATTCAGTCCACGCTCGAGGAGCAGGCCGAGGACCTGGACGAAGAGCGCGAACTGCTCGATACCGATGTTGAGGCAGTCGAGGACTTGGAAACCCCGGTCGTCGACGAGACCTCGGAGGATTTGCATGACGAGGACTAACGAAGTAGGGGAGACGCGCGCCATGGGCAACGCAGTACCCGCAACCGACGCCCAGCCCGTCTATCCGCACACCATGCGCCTGCAGCGCTTTTTGGCACGCGCGGGCGTGGCGAGCCGACGCGGCTCGGAGGACCTGATGACCGCCGGACGCGTGACCGTCAACGGCCAGGTCGCAACCGAGCTAGGCACCAAGGTCGATGTCGACCACGATCACATCGAGGTCGACGGCATGCCCGTCAAGCTCAACCAGGGCGCCGTGTACTTGATGCTCTACAAGCCGACCGGCTACCTCACCACCATGAGCGACCCGCAGGAGCGCCCCTGCGTGGCCGACCTGGTACCGCGCAACCGCTTTCCGGGGCTCTTCCCGGTGGGCCGCCTGGACCGCGACACCACGGGCCTTTTGCTCTTTACCACCGACGGTGATCTGTCGCAGGACCTGCTGCACCCCAGCAAGCACGTCTACAAGACCTATCAGGCGCTCGTGGACGGCCACCTGACCGATCGCGACTTAGAACCGCTCCGCCGTGGCATCGAGCTCGACGACGGCCTATGCCAGCCGGCGATCTGCCGCGTCATCACCGCACGCGAGGCCGAGGCCGTGGCTCCGCAAGGCGTCAAGTCCGGTACCACCGCCGTGGAGGTCATCATCCGCGAGGGCCGCAAGAATCAGGTCAAGCGCATGCTGAGCAAGATCCACCACCCGGTGATCCGTCTGCATCGCTGCAACTTTGCCGGCCTGGAGCTCAAGGACGTGGCCAAGGGCTCGTGGCGCGAGCTCACCGACCGCGAGGTGCAGATCCTCAAAAGCGGTGGCATCCCTCCCAAGCAGGCCAGCGCCATACGCGGCGGCAAGCCCCAAGACACGCCTGCCAGCCGCACTCGTCACCACGGCAGCCACGGCTCCGCGCCCAAGCGCAACACCTACCGCGAGCGCTACACGGGCTAGGCAACCCGCCGCGCCCCGATGCCCGCGTCCCATACCAGCACGTCAACCACCGAAAGGAAGCATTGCATGATCGTCGCCATCGACGGCCCCGCCGGTTCCGGCAAGTCCACCATCGCTAAGGAGATCGCCCGCCAGCTGGGCTTTAACAAGCTCGACACGGGTGCCATGTATCGCGCCGTCACCTTCGCCGCGCTCGATCGCGGCATCGATCTGGACGACGAGACGGCCATCGACGCCCTCGCCGAGCAGATCGAAATTCGCTTTACCAACGGCACCGGCGAGGATACGCGCCTGACCATTGACGGCCAGGACGCTTCGGCCGCCATTCGTACCCCGCAGGTCGACGCCAACGTGTCCAAGGTCTCGGCCTACCCGGGCGTACGCGCCGCCATGCTCATCCACCAGCGCCGCGCCGCCGAGGACCGCGATATCGTCGCCGAAGGTCGCGACATCGGCACCGTCGTGTTCCCCAATGCGCAGGTCAAGGTCTTCCTGACGGCCGACCCGCGTGAGCGCGCCCGCCGCCGCGTACTGCAGCGTCACCAAAACGACGCCCAGCCGCTCACGACCGAGCAGCTCGAAGCCGAGGTCGACGAGACCCTCGACGCCCTTAAGCAGCGCGACAAGCTCGACAGCAGCCGCGAGGTCGCCCCGCTCGTGCCCGCCGAGGACGCCGTGCACGTCGACTCCACCGCCCACACCATCGACGAGGTCGTCTCGATAATCGAGGACCTCATTAACCAAAGGAGGTAGCCCATGCGCCTGTTTAAGCAGACGCCCGAGGATTATTACAACGCTCCTTATGCAGAGTTCCCCGTGCTCATCCGCGGCACCGTCGCCGTAGTCATGGCCATCCTTTGGGCTTTCTCCAAGCTCATGTGGCGCTGGAAGGTCGAGGACGCCGATCTGCTGTTTGAGCGCCAGGAAGGCCGCGGCAGCGTGGTCATCTGCAACCACACCTCGATGGCCGAGCTCTTGGCCGTGGAGACGGCGCTGTTCTTTGGGGGCCGCCGCATTCGTCCCATCTTTAAGTCCGAGTTCGCCAAGAGCAAGATTGTGCGCTGGGCCTTTAGCCGCGTTGGCGGCATCCCCGTGGAGCGTGGCACTGCCGATATGAAGTGCCTGCGCGCCGCCCAGCATGCGCTGCAGCGCGGCGAGGACGTTCTGATCTTCCCCGAGGGCACGCGTATCCGTTCGCGCGAGATCAAGCCCGAGGTCCACGGCGGTTTTGCACTCATCGCTCAGATGGGCAAGGCACCTGTGAACCCGCTCGCCATCTGCGGTTGGTCCGACATCACGCCTGCAGGCAAAAAGATCATGCGTCCCAAGAAGTGCTGGATCCGCGCCGGCAAGGCCGTCTCGCTTTCCGACGCACCGGCTGGGCTTAAGCGCACGGAGCGCCTGGAATGGTTTGAGTCCGAGGCCATGAACCGCGTCTACGCCATGCGAGACGAGCTGTGCGCCGAGCATCCGGGCAGGTTCTAGCCATGAGCGAGAACGTGACGAACACCACCGCGACTGTGTCCGGCCAGGCAACCGCGCCTACCATCGAGATCGCCGCCCACGCCGGCACTTGCTACGGCGTACAGCGTGCGCTCGATATGGCGCTGGCCGCTGCGCCGCAGGCAGAGGAGTGCACTCAAGTTCACACCTTGGGGCCGCTCATCCATAACCCCATCGTGGTGCGCGAGCTTGCTGAGGCAGGCGTCGGTCTGGCCGAAACCCTGGACGACGCAGCAACCGGCACCGTGATCATCCGCGCCCACGGTGTGGTGCCGCAGGTCGTCGATGCCGCTCGCGAGCGTGGCCTTAACGTCATCGACGCCACCTGCCCTTACGTCAAGAAGGTTCACGTGGCAGCCGAGCGCCTGGTGCGCGAGGGCTACCACGTGGTGGTCGTGGGTGAGCCGGGGCATCCCGAGGTCGAGGGCATTCTGGGTCACGCCGGCAATGATGCGCAGGTCGTGAGCTGTGCCGCCGATGCCAACGCTTTGCCGCTCAAGGGCAAGGTGGGCTTGGTTGTGCAGACCACCCAGACCGCGCAGAACCTCGCCGAGGTCGTGGCTGCCATCACCCCGCGCGTGCAGGAGCTGCGCGTGATCAACACCATCTGCGCCGCCACGAGCGAGCGTCAACAGGCAGCAGCCACACTTGCCAAACGCTGTGATTGCATGGTCGTCGTGGGCGGCAAGAACTCGGGCAACACCCGCCGCCTGGCTCAGATTTGCGCAGACGCCTGCGAGCATACGCATCACATCGAGGAAGCTTCCGAGATCCAGGCCGCGTGGTTTACCGACGCTCACCACATCGGCATCACCGCCGGAGCCTCCACCCCGCAAGAACACATCGAGCGCGCCGTTGCGCGCATCAAGGAGCTTTGCCGCTAACCATGGACCAGACCGTACCCGCATACGCCGCCGAGGTGGCCGATTACGGGCGCAGCCGCGACCCCGAGCCGGGTGAGGGCGCGCTCGTAAAGAACGTGCGTCCCGAATCGCCCGCGTGGGATGTGGGTATCGAGCCGGGCATGCGCGTGCTCTCGGTCAACGGTGAGCAGCTTACCGACATGATTGTGTGGCTCTGGGAGGCCGACGATGATACCGTCGACCTCGAGGTTTTCGACCCACGCGACAACACCGTCACCTCCGTCGAGCTCGACCGCTTCCCGGGCGAGGACTGGGGCCTTGAGTTCGACGGCCCCATCTTCGACGGCATGCGCACCTGCGTAAACGCCTGCGTGTTCTGCTTTATGACGATGCTCCCCAAGGGCGGCCGCTCCACGCTCTATATTCGCGACGACGACTACCGCCTGAGCTTTTTGCAGGGCAACTTCGTCACGCTCACGAACCTCTCCGACGAGGACGTGCAAAACGTCATCCAACGCAACATGAGCCCCATGAACGTATCGGTCCATGCCGTGAGCCCCGACGTCCGCCGTCGTATGATGGGCCGCAACGCCCAGCGAGGCATGGACGTGCTCGAGACCATCATGGCCGCCGGCATCGAGATTCACGCGCAGATCGTGTTGTGCCCCGGCATGAACGACGGCGAGGAGCTGGAAAAGACCCTGCGCTTTTGCGAGGAGCACGAGCAAATCACAAGCCTGGGCATTGTGCCGCTCGGTTTTACCAAGCATCAAAACCGTTTTAGCTGGTCCTACAGCGACAAGCCCGAGCTAGCGCGCGAGACCATCGCCATGATCAGGCCCTTCCAGGACCGCGCCTATGAGCGCTTTGGCCGCCACACCTTCCAGATGAGCGACGAGTTCTATCTGGACGCCGGCATCGATCCTCCCGAGGCAGACTTTTACGACGGTTACCCGCAGTACTACGACGGCATCGGCATGATCCGCTCGTATCTGGACGAGACCGACGACGTGCTTGCCGCCGATGCCGAGCGACTGGCCCGCGTCCGCGAGGCCATCGCCGCCCGCAGCCAACACCTGCTGTGCCTCTCGGGCGCCAGCGCACGCGACACGGTGGCCCGCTTTGTGGAATCGCCCAAGGGACTCGCCGGCACTGTCACGGCCATCAAGAACCGCTACTTTGGCGGCAACGTGGACGTGACCGGCCTCATCGTCGCGTGTGACATTCTGGAGCAGCTGCCGCAGGACCTCTCGGGGGTTATGCTCTTTGTGCCTAAGCTCATGTTCAACGCTGACGGCATGACGCTTGACGAGTATCATCGTGACGATTTACTCGCAAGCCTTACCAGTCGCGGCGCCGAGGTTCATGTGGTGTCGACCATGCCGCATGAGCTGCTCGATACCCTGGAGCACATCCTTGGCATTGTGCCTGCCGACTCTAACACTTCCACTGACCCTACCCATTAAAGGAGTGCAGATGAAACCTATCGTCGCCGTCGTCGGACGCCCCAACGTGGGCAAGTCCACGCTCGTTAACCGCCTGGCCCAGACCTCGGACGCCATCGTCCACGAGTCACGCGGCGTCACGCGCGACCGCTCGTATCACACGGCCGATTGGAACGGCCGCGAGTTCACCATCGTCGACACGGGCGGCATCGAGCCGCTCAAGAGCGATGACGTCTTCGCCACGTCCATTCGCGACCAGGCCCTCGCCGCCGCTGAGGAAGCCGCCGTCATCCTGTTTGTGGTCGACGGCCGCACCGGCGTCACCGAGGAGGACGAGTCGGTCGCCCGCATGCTCAAGCGCTGCGACAAGCCGGTCTTTCTGCTGGTGAACAAGCTCGATAACCCCGATCGCGAGAACGACAGCATCTGGGAGTTCTATTCGCTCGGCATCGGTGAGCCCACGCCGCTCTCGGCCCTGCACGGTCATGGCACGGGCGACCTGCTCGACGATATCGTGGCCCTGCTTCCGGAGGAAGAGGACGAGGTCGCCGATGAGTTCCCCGACGCGCTGAACGTCGCCATCATCGGCCGCCCCAATGCCGGTAAGTCGTCGCTGTTCAACCGTATCTTGGGCGCCGACCGCTCTATCGTGTCCAACATTGCCGGCACGACGCGCGACGCCATCGACACCGTCGTGGAGCGCAACGGCAAGCACTACCGTATGGTCGACACCGCGGGTATTCGCAAGAAGAGCACCGTATACGAGAACATCGAGTACTACTCGATGGTCCGCGGCCTGCGCGCCATCGATCGCGCCGACGTGGCTTTGCTCGTCGTCGACGCCTCCGTGGGCGTTACTGAGCAGGACCAGAAGGTCATGGGTCTTGCCATCGAGCGCGGCTGCGCCATCGTTGTGCTGCTCAACAAATGGGATCTGCTCGACGACGACCGTAAGCGCGAGGCCTGCATGGAGACCATCGACCGCCGTCTGGGCGTCATGGCTCCCTGGGCCCAGTACCTGCGCATCTCTGCCCTGACCGGCCGCAGCGTCGAGAAGATCTGGGCGATGGTCGACGCCGCCGAAAAGACGCGCTCGCAAAAGATCAGCACCTCGCGCCTCAACACGTTCCTCACCGACCTGCGCGAGTTCGGTCATACCGTGGTGGACGGCAAGCGCCGCCTGCGTATGCACTACGTGACCCAGACGGGCGTCAACCCGCCGACGTTCACGTTCTTCGTCAACCACAGCGACCTGGTCAACGACACCTACCAGCGCTACGTAGAGAACCGCATGCGCTCGACCTTCGACTTTGCCGGCACGCCCATTCGACTCTTCTTTAGGAAGAAGGAGCAAAAGGATGCATAATCCGATTCTTCTGACCGCCATCTGCGCCGTGGTCTCGTTCTTTATCGGGGCGATTCCGTTTGGTCTGATCCTGGGCCGCGTGTTCAACCACACGGACATTCGTAAGGCGGGCTCCGGCAACATCGGCACCACCAACGCCCTGCGCGTGGCCGGCCCCAAAGTGGCCGCGCTCACGCTGCTGCTAGACTGCCTTAAGGGCGCCATCTGCGTCCTTATCGCGCGTCCGCTCATTGCCGACTTGGGCTATGGCTTCCCCGTGAGCATTATGGCCCCCGGTGCCGCCGGCGACTGGATGCTCGGCGTCATCTGCCTGGCAGCCGTGTGGGGCCATATCTTCTCGCCCTACCTCAACTTCCATGGCGGCAAGGGCATCGCAGTTGGTCTGGGCGTCATCCTCGCCTGGTACTGGCCCATCGGACTTTCGCTGCTGGGCATGTTTATCGTGGCCGTCGCCATCACCAAGTTTGTGTCGGTGGGCTCGCTTGCCGCGGCCATCGGTCTTCCCATCGCTGCCTGCGCGGTCTTTCCGTACAGCAGCCTCGGACTTAAGTTTTGCATGGCGCTGATCGGCATTACTGTGGTGTGGGCCCATCGTGCGAACATCAAAAAGCTCATGACAGGTAAGGAGTCCAAGCTCTCGTTTACCAAGCGCGTCACCGAGCCCGACGATAAGTAGGAGAGAGTCATGAATGTTGCGCTGATTGGCTCTGGCTCGTGGGGAACCGCCGTCGCCGGCCTTGCCGCCGCGCGAGCCGTGCGCGTGACCATGTGGGCCCATAGCGAGCAGACGGCTGCCGGCATCAACGGCGAGCACCGTAATCCCCGCTATCTGGTGGACTACGTGCTGCCGGAAAACGTTGTCGCCACGACGGACCTGGCGCAGGCGCTCGACGGCGCCGAGGCCGTCATCTTTGCCGTGCCCTCCACACATCTGCGCAGCGTATGCCATCAGGCGGCACCCTTCATCGCTGCCGAGACCCCGGTGCTCTGCCTCACCAAGGGCATCGAGCCCGAGTCCGGCCTGCTCATGAGCGAGGTCATCGCCACCGAGATCGGCAACGAGGCACGTGTCGCGGCGCTCTCGGGCCCCAACCATGCTGAGGAAATCTGCCGCGGCGGACTTTCTGCCGCCGTCATCGCCAGCAAAGATCCGCAGATAGGGGAGACCTTTAAGGACCTGCTCCTGTCCACGGCCTTCCGTATCTATCTGTCGCAAGACATGACCGGTGTCGAGGTCTGCGGCGCCATGAAAAATGTTATCGCCATCGTGTGCGGCATCTCCGCCGGCACCGGCGCGGGCGACAACACGCTCGCCCTCATCATGACGCGCGGCCTAGCCGAGATCAGCCGTCTGGTGCATGCCCGCGGCGGGCAGGCTATGACCTGCATGGGGCTTGCCGGCATGGGCGACCTCATTGCCACCTGCACCTCGGAGCATTCGCGCAACCGCACCTTTGGCTACGAGTTCGCTCATGGCGTGTCGCTCGACGAGTATCAGACGCGCACGCATATGGTGGTCGAAGGCGCCGTCGCGGCCCGCAGCGTCAGCGAGCTCGCCCGTTCACTGGGCGTAGACATTCCGCTCACCTTTGCCGTGGAGCAAACGCTCTACAACGGTGTTACTTTGGATAGGGCACTCGAGATTCTTACCGATCGCGTCCCTTCTCAAGAGTTCTACGGACTCACCGACTAACGCAGAAAGGCTTCTACCATGGGTTCCATTAAAATCGCTCCGTCCGTCCTTTCGGCCGACATGGCCAACCTCAAGGGTGAGCTCGACAAGATCGCCGGCGCCGACTACGTGCACTTCGACGTTATGGACGGTCACTTTACCGGCAACCTCACCTTTGGCGTTGACATCCTTAAGGCCGTCAAGCGCTCCACCGATGTACCGGTCGACGCACACCTCATGGTGTCGAACCCCGACGAAACGGTCGATTGGTACGCCGACGCCGGTGCCGACATGATCACCGTGCACTACGAGGCCTCCACGCACCTGCACCGCACGCTCACCCATCTGCAGCAGCGCGGCGTCAAGGCCGGCGTGGTGCTCAACCCCGCCACCCCCGTGTGCGTACTCGAGAGCATCATCGACGTCGTCGATATGGTGCTGCTGATGAGCGTGAACCCCGGCTTTGGCGGCCAGAGCTTTATCCCCGGTACCATTGCCAAACTGCACGAGCTCAAGGCCATGTGCGAGCGCCACGGCGTTTCGCCCATGATCGAGGTCGACGGCGGCATTTCTTCCAAGAACATCGCCGAGGTTGTCAAGGCTGGTGCCAACGTTCTCGTGGCCGGTTCCGCCGTATTTAAGTCCGAAGATCCCGCCGCTGAGGTTGCGCTGCTGCAGAAGCTGGGCAACGAGGCTGCACAGGAGGCATAAATCCTTATGACCGCAGGTCAAAACCGCATACCCGTGAATCTTGACTATGCCGCCTCGACGCCCATGCGCGCCGAGGCGCTCCTTGCGCAGCGCGAATATGACGACAGCGAGCTTGCCGGCGTCAACCCCAACTCGCTGCATTCGCTCGGCCGCAAGGCTGCCGCGCGTCTGGAGGTTGCACGTCGCGAGATCGCCCGCAGCTTTGGCGCGCGCGTTCGCCCGTCTGAGATTGTTCTGACCAACGGCGGCACCGAAGCCAACCAGCTGGCGCTACTCGGTCTTGCCGAGGGTGCACGTCAGCGCGACCGCAAGCGCGATCGTGTGATCGTTTCGGCCATCGAGCACGATTCGATTCTGGACAACCTGCCGCTGCTGCGTGCCGCCGGCTTTACCGTCGACCTGGTGCAGCCCTGCCGCGCGGGCTACATTGAGCCTGCCACGCTTGTCGAGCTGCTAGGCGACGACGTGGCGCTCGTGAGCATTATGGTTGCTAACAACGAGACCGGCGTGGTGCAGCCCATCCGCGAGCTGGCCGCGGCCGCACATGCTGCCGGCGCCCTGTTTCATACCGATGCCATCCAAGGCTACTTGCACATTCCGCTCGATGTCACCGAGCTGGGAGTTGACGCCATGACCGTTGCCGCGCACAAGATCGGTGGCCCCGTGGCTTCCGGCGCGCTCTTCCTTAAGAGCCGCACGCCGCTGCGCCCCCGCATCTTTGGCGGCGGACAGGAAGCCGGACGACGTGCCGGCACGCAGGACCTGCGCACGCAGCTGGCCTTTGCCGCTGCCGCCCGAACGCTGGCGCCCCATGTGGCCCAGGAGCGTGCGACGCTGCAAGCCCTTTCCGACAAGCTCTACACCACGCTTACGGCCCATCCGCGTATTCATGCCACCATGGGCGACTACGCGCAGGCTGACCGTCTGCCCGGCATGGTATCGATCTACATTGACGGCATGGACTCCGAGGAGCTCATCATCAAGCTCGACGCCGCCGGCTTTGAGGTTTCGGCCGGATCGGCTTGCTCGAGCGGCAGTATGGATCCGAGCCATGTTTTGAGCGCGATGGGTATTGGCCGCGAACAGGCCCTGGGTGCACTGCGCATTTCCTTCGATGACCGCGTGAATCCGGGCGATCTGGACGAGTTTGCCCAGACGCTGCTCTCGATCGTAGGCGCCGTATGATCGTCGCCGAGCTCGAGCGTGCCCTGCTGGCACGCTATCCCAAGACGGACGCTGAGAGCTGGGATCACGTAGGTCTCTCCGTTGGCGACCCTGCCGCGGAGATTACTGGCGTAGCCTGTGCGCTCGACGCGACCGAGACCAATGTTCGTCGCGCCCAAGAAGCCGGTGCCAACGTGCTGCTGACGCATCATCCCATATACATCAAGGCGCCCGAGGCCTTTTGTCCGGCGGATGCCACACGCCCCCAATGCAGCGCGGCGCTCTACGAGGCAGCGCGTTGCGGCGTGAGCATTATCTCGCTCCACACTAACCTGGACCGGTCGCACGAAGCCCGCGTCTGCCTGAACGAGCTGCTGGGTGCCGCACCCGTGAGCTCACTGGAGCACTTGGACGACCCCGAGGCCACCGGCCTGGGCGCGCTTGCAACGCTCAACGACCCGTGCACGCTGCGCGATCTTGCCACCCGTGCTGCCACGGCCTTCGGCAGCGACCCGCGTGTGTGGGGCGAAGCCGATCGCCCGTGCCGCATCGTCGCCATTTTGGGCGGCTCCCTGGGCGACTTTGGAGAGCTCGCCATCGCCGCGGGCGCGGACGTTGTCGTAACGGGCGAGGCGGGCTACCACGCGGCGCAAGACCTTGCCTTGCGCGGGCTGTCGGTGATCTTGCTCGGCCACGACCGCTCCGAGGAGCCGTTCGTTGATATATTGATGAACTCTGCAGTTGACGCCGGAGTCGACCCCCGTCATGCGATTAAAATACTGAACCCTTGCCAATGGTGGACTGTAACAAAAGGAGAGAACTTATGAGCGCCGGCGCTACGCTACTCAAGCTGCAACAGATCGATTTGGAGCTCGCCCGCAACAAGAGCGAACTTGCAAATATGCCGGAGCTCAAGGAGCTCGCTTCCAAGCGCAAGACCTATGTGAAGCTCAAGTCCGAGATGACCAAGCTCTACGCCCAGCGCAAGGATCTGGACATTGAGCTCGACGATCTCAACACCACCGAGATTCAGACCAACAACGCCATCGAGGCTGCCAAAAAGCGTCACGTCGACGGCTCCGACTACCGCGAGGTTCAGGACCTGGAGAATGAGCTCGCCACCCTGGCCAAGCGTCTGGACAAGATTGAGCACACCCGCAAGGACGTCGTTGTCGCCCATAAGGAGGCGCTCGACCGCGAGACCCGCGCGCAGGCCATCATCGCCAAGTTCGAGGAGGGTGTGAAGGCCGATACCAAGGCCGCCCGCGCCAAGGCTGCCGACCTGCAGGCTCAGATTGACGCCGCCACTAAGGAGCGCACCGCGCTTGCCGCCACGCTGCCAGCCGACGTGCTCACCGACTACGAGCGTCTGCTCAAGCAGTTCCGCGGCCTGGCCGTCGAGACCATCCAGGGCAACATCCCCACGGTTTGCCACACCGCGCTGCAGGCATCGTCCATGAGCGACCTCAACCACGACGGTAGCGAGATTACGCACTGCCCGTACTGCCACCGCCTCCTGGTACTCCCGAGCAAGGAAGCCTAGCAATGACGGCGGCATCCAACAATTCAATGCAACTTGAGGGAAAAACGATCCTGCTGGGCATTACCGGCGGGATCGCCGCCTATAAGTCGTGCAATATCGTGCGCCTGCTGCAAAAGCGCGGTGCGCGCGTCAAGGTCGTTATGAGCGAGCATGCCACCGAGTTTGTAGGGCCGCTTACCTTCCGCGCGCTCACCAATGAGCCGGTCGCGGTGGGCCTATTCGACGATCCCTCCGACCCCATCCACCACATTTCGCTGGCGCAGGAGCCCGATCTGGTGGTCGTAGCGCCCGCGACGGCTAATATCATCGCCAAGATGGCCAACGGCATCGCCGATGACCTCATCTCCACCACGCTGCTGGCAACGCCGCGACACATCGTGATCGCGCCGGCCATGAACAACGGCATGTGGAAGGCGCCGGCGACACAGGCCAACATGTCCACGCTGCGCGAGCGCGGTGTCCATGTGGTGGGTCCGGGCAGCGGCTACCTTGCCTGCGGCGACGTGGACACGGGACGCATGAGCGAGCCCGAGGACATCGTCGAGGCTGTCTGTGAGGTGCTCAACCCCGTGCCGCAAGACCTGGCGGGCAAGCGCATCGTCATCACTGCCGGCCCCACGCACGAACCGATCGACCCGGTGCGATTCATTGGTAACCGCTCTTCGGGCAAGATGGGCATCGCACTGGCAGGGGAGGCGGCTCGCCGCGGTGCCGAGGTCACGCTCGTGTTGGGACCGACATCGCTCGATGTTCCCCGCGGCGTGGAGTGCGTGCGCGTGCAGACCGCCGCAGAGATGCTCCAGGCGGCCCAGAGCGCCTTCCAGACGGCCGATGCGGCCATTTGCGCGGCCGCCGTCGCCGACTACACCCCCGCGGCCCCTGCCGACCATAAACTCAAAAAGTCCAACGAACGCTTGGATCGCATCGAGCTTGTCGAAACGGTCGATATTTTGGCCGAGCTCTCGCGCCAGAAGGGCGAGCGATGCGTGATCGGATTTGCGGCCGAGACCGATAACGTTGTCGAGTACGCAGAGCGCAAATTGGCCCGCAAGGGGTGCGATGTAATAATCGCCAACGATGTCTCACGCACCGATTCGGGCTTTGGGACCGACACCAACAAGGCCTGGATTGTGAGCACAACGGGTACGCAAGAACTTCCCATACTAACAAAACCCCAGCTCGCAGATACAATTTTGGACTTGCTTCAAAATTTGTAAAAAAGTTCTTGCACAAGTCTAAAGTTTCGGGTTAATATACTCCCTGTTGCGAGCGAGAGCAGAGCAACAAACAAAAGCTTCGGGACGTGGCGCAGCTTGGTAGCGCACTTGACTGGGGGTCAAGGGGTCGCTGGTTCGAATCCAGTCGTCCCGACCAGAAGTTTGCAGGTCAGGCACCTAGTGCCTGACCTTTTTTGTTTTTAGTCATCATGATTAATTTGCTTAAAGCAACGACGTTCCCGCTCGATGTAATCACCGAATCAAAACGTGTACATCAGCCACCAAAATCGACATTTTTCGACATGTTTGGAGGCTGATGTACACGAATGCGAAATCCCCGCCGCCTAAAAGCGCCCTCCACATGTCTGGACTCTCTATGCTTACGCTGGATAGACATCGCCGGAACGGGTATAGTATCGAAAGTTTTGTCGTTAACCAGCGGGGGAGTCCTGTGGGCATCAAAAAGAAGATCAAAAAGGAGCTTATCGGCACTTCCGATTACCCGTCGAATAAGATCTTTACGATCTCCAATTTCATCACCTTTACGCGCCTGATCCTCACCCTGGTATTTCTGTACCTGTTTGTGACGGATAACAACCGCGTCATCGCCATCGTTATCTACGCCGTTGCCGCCTCCACCGACTGGATGGACGGTCAGATCGCCCGCATGACTAAGACGGTCTCGTGGCTCGGCAAGGTCATGGATCCCATTTGTGACCGTGCGCTGCTGTTCACCGGCGTGCTGGGGCTGGTGGTTCGCGGAGAGCTGCCCATCTGGGTCTGCGTGCTCATTATTGGCCGCGACATCTATTTGGGCATCGGCACGCTTATCGTGCGCCATTATCACCGTCGCCCCATCGATGTCGTCTTCCCCGGAAAGATTGCCACAGCGCTGCTCATGACCGGCTTCTCGCTCATGCTACTCGGGTTCCCCGTTATTGACGGCCTGCATCTTTTGCCTTCAGCCCTTACGGCCTTCCCAGGCCTCAACGGAAGCTCGGTGCCCCTCGGCATCTTCTTTGTGTACGGCGGCGTGATCTTCTCCATGCTCACGTCTGTCATCTACTCCATTAAGGGCGGAGCGGCCATTAAACAGGCTCTCATGCATCCCGAAGACGAGGACATCGACTTTCTGAACCCTGAAATCGAAGACTGATTCGTTGGGGTATGATTACGTACGGTTCATTATTTGCGGCACGTCCGCGATAAGTTAGGGGTTGTCATGGACAACATGGTTAACAATATGCCTCAGAATGATAAGACTGCTGACGCTACCTGCGTATTCCGCGTGCCTTCAAGCGACGTCACCGTTCCCGACCTCATGGCCAACGTGCGCATCACCGCCCCCGTTCTGTCCATCGTCAAGGGTCCGCAGACTGGTGCCGCTTTTGAGCTCGAGGATGACGTGACCACCATTGGCCGCGATCCCGCGAACGGCATCTTCCTCAATGACATGACCGTTTCGCGCAGCCACGCGCGCATTATTCGCGAGGGCCTCGGCGCTCGCATCGAGGACTTGGGCTCGCTCAATGGCACCTGGGTCGACGGTGCCATCGTCAATGCAGCCCCGCTGCACGACGGTTCTTCCGTCCAGATCGGTACGTTTACGCTCATCTACCACGAGAGCACGCCGGAGCGCATCGAAACCGGTGAGTAGGGCATGGCCGAACGCAACTATCTGAGTATCGGCCAAGTCGTCAACCTACTTCGAGGCGCATACCCCGATCTTTCAAACTCAAAAATTAGATTTCTAGAGGATGAGGGGCTCATTACCCCTCATCGTACGCCTAAGGGATACCGTCAGTACTCCAAGGAGGACGTTGATCGCCTGGAGGTCATTCTGCACCTGCAGAAGACCCGCTATATGCCACTCAACGTGATTAAGCAGCGCTTGGAAAACGCCACGGACCTGTCAACGCTCGCTTACGAGGTGGGCTTGCTGTCCGATGTTCCGCTCAAGACGGAGCCCAAGGAGACTAAGCAAAAGCTGCATCCTATCGAGACCATTCCCGATATGCTGGGCGTCGAGATTTCGTTTATCCGCTCACTCGCCGAGAACGACCTCATTCGCATCATCAAGAGTCCGCAGAATCGCGAGCTTGTCGATGGCCGCGATTTTCCGATCATCCGCTACTGCTCTGAGCTGTCACGCTTCCATATCGAGCCGCGCAACCTGCGTCAGTACGTGTCTTCCGCCAACCGCGAGTCCTCGATGTTTGAGCAGGTGCTCGTGAGCATGCTCGGAATGGATACCTCCGATGACGAGCGCGACGCCAAGCTCGAGCGTGCGTTTAAGAAGCTTCACGACCTGACGGAAGGTGTGCACACTGCGCTACTCAAGAACCGCGTTTTTGAGTCGCTCAACGCCGTGGTCGAGGACGCCGACATCGATGCACTCGATGAGGAAATCACTCGCTCCGAGTCCACCAAGGCCAAAAACGAAGAGACATCCGCTCCGGCTTCGCACGAGGATTCTATCGTAAAGCCGCTCAAGGTCGTCGCCCCTTCGCAATCCGGCACCGCCACCGCCGGCAAATAACCGCTGCCGAAATTTCGGCAACCCATTGAAAGGTCATGTAATGTACGACTTCGAATCTCAAATCGTCGACATCCCCGACTATCCCGAGCCCGGAGTCATCTTTAAGGACATCACGCCGCTCTTTGGCAATCCCGAGGCGCTCAAAGCCATGACCGATGCCCTCGCCGAGCACTTTGCCGGCATGGGCATCACCAAGGTCGTGGGTCCCGAGGCTCGCGGCTTTATGGTCGGCGTGCCCGTGGCCGTCGCCCTGGGCGCTGGCTTTGTGCCCGCACGCAAACCGGGCAAGCTGCCGCGCAAGACGGTAAGCCAGAGCTACGAGCTCGAATATGGCACCGACTCTATCGAGATCCACGCCGATGCCATTACCTCTAAAGATACCGTGTTGATTCTGGATGACTTGGTCGCGACGGGCGGAACCGTCGAGGCAACAGGTAAACTGGTGCGAGATATGGGCGCAAAGCTTGTGGGTTACGGTTGTATCCTCGAGCTTGCGTTTCTCAACCCGCGCGAGAAGCTCACACCTTCCAACGAGGACGTTGAGCTCTTTAGCCTGGTAACGGTGGACTAGACGTTACCCTTAGATACCGGAAAGGAAGCTCCATGCGCACAGCAAACACGCATAAAAACATGGCACGCTGCGCTGCTACGGCAACCCTCGCTTGTGTTTTGGGCCTGGGCCTCGCGGCTCCTGCCTATGCCGATACCGCATCCGACCTTGCCGCCGCTCGTACCAAGCTCGAGCAGATCGGCACGCAAACCCAGCAAATTCATGAAGAGCTCTCCGCACAGACGCAAGAGCTTGATCAGACTGCAGGCGAGATTACGCAAAAGCAGCAGGAGATTGCCGAGGGCCAGGCAAAGCTTTCCAGCTACGTTGCCGGTGAGTACAAGACCGGCGGTCTGAGTCTCCTTCAGGTTTTGACGGGCGTCGACGATCTGGGCGATATGCTCAACCGTCTGTTCTACTACGGCAAGGTTTCCGACAAGCAGGCCCAGACCATTCAGGAGGTCAAGGACCTTAAGCAGCAGCTCACCGATAAGCAGACCGAGCAGGAGAAGAACGTCGCCGCGACGCAGAAGAAGGTCGACGAGCTCAATGCCCAGCAGGCTGAGGCCCAGAGTGTCGTGAACTCCCTGGATTCGCAGTTGCAGGCCGAGCTTGCCGCCGAGGCCGAGGCCAACGCCGCACTGCAGGCTGGCATCAATGCCAGCACCGCCGAAAAGGCCACGGTGAGCAACGACACCGCCGGTACGACTGAGAACACCAACGATGGCGGCAATACGCCCGCGCCCACTCCTACGCCCGCTCCGGCCCCTACGCCGCAGCCCGCCCCGGCTCCGGCTCCGGCGCCGACGCCTTCCGCACCGAGCCAGTCTGTTGACGGCGGCTCCGTTGTTTCGCGTGCCTACAGCAAGCTGGGTTGCGCTTATTCCTGGGGAGGCATTGGACCGGACAGCTTTGACTGCTCCGGTTTTGTAAGCTACTGTCTCACGGGCCGCTACTGCCGTCTGGGCAACACCGGCACCTTCATGGGTTGGACCCGCGTGTCCGACCCGCAACCAGGCGATGTCGTGGTTAACTCCTACCATACTGGCATCTATATCGGAAATGGTCAGATGATCCATGCTTCCGACTACAAGACGGGCGTCATCATCAGCTCTGTCGCAGCCGGCATGAACAACAACTACATTTTCGTGCGCTACTAAGTCACTCTGTATAGCAAACGAATGTGAACCTCGTGGCCTTTAGGCTACGAGGTTCATTTATTTGTGACCGTGCTCCATATATGATCCCAATGAGCTAGTTTTCAATACTAGATGCACGTTTCATAGGTAAGCAAGATGGCTATAATAAATGAGAAACATTTAGAAAGGACCCTCTATGAGCTGGGCACTTATCTCCGATTCGAGCTGCAACCTCCGCGATTGGCAACCGACCGCGCCCCATACCACCTTTGCATTTGCACCCCTCAAAATTCGAGTGGGGGAGCGTGAATTCGTCGATGACCTTTCGCTCGATGTTCATGAGCTCAACTGCGCTGTTCAGGCGGAGACGAACGCTTCTTCGAGCGCTTGTCCCAGCGTAGGGGAGTGGGCCGAGCTCTTCAAATTGGCAGACAAGACCATCTGCATGCCGATCTCTGAGGGCGTGTCGGGCAGCTACAACGCGGCAGCCACGGCTCGCGATATGGTTCTTGCCGAGGAGCCCGACCGACAGATTCATCTAGTCAATTCACGCGCAGCTGGCGGCAAAATGGACCTCATTTTTTTACTGTTCGACCGCTATCTTGCAAGCAATCCGGATGTCTCATTCGAGGACGCTTGCGCATACTTCGATAGCCTTGAACAGAACAGCAAAATCCTCTTCAGCTTGTGCAATTACGAAAATCTCGCCAAAGCCGGACGTATCCCTAAGGCAGCCGGCGTCTTTGCCAACAAGCTCAATATCCGCATTTTGGGCACGGCGAGTGAGGCCGGTAAAATCGAACTCGTCGGGCACACGCGTGGCGAAAAGAAGATGCTCAACAAGATCATCGACACCATGGAAGCCGAGGGTTTTACGGGAGGCGAGGTCGTCATCGACCATGTGGAGAACGCATCGAGCGCCCAGGCGTTGGCCGATCGCATTATTGAGCATTGGCCCGGCTCCAAGACCATCATCATGCCCTGCAACGGCCTGGATTCCTATTACGCCGAGATGCACGGCCTCATCATCGGCTATGGCATGGGCGTAGCTTCGGGCAAATAAAGTCCAACCAGCAAAATACGGGCAGGACAAAGCGGCAGATGGCTCTTTGTCCCGCCCGTTTTATACGTCGGCTAGCTATTAAACCCGTTGAACTTGAGATAGCTCATCAGGTACGCTTTCGAAACAAAGGATGAAACCGCGCTGCGCACAAGCAGCGACTCACGCGTTACCTGATGCGCCGTATCGGGAACCGGCGTCTGCTCGACAGAAAACGCCGAACGAATCGATGCCTCGAGCTGATCGACCACATAGTCGAAGGCCGTCGGGGCATCGTAGCTCAAACGCTGAATGTTAAAGAGCGCCTGCACCGCAGCAATAGGTAGCACCTGCTTAAAGATGCAGATAGCGATCAGGCGGGCAATCTGCTCGCGACCATACTGCTTTTTGACCGGAGCAGGCACCAGGCCGACCTTCACGTAGTTATTGATCATCGATGGCGTAATGACAGGCTGCTCAACGCAAATAGACAGCGGCTCCATCCACAGCGCAACATACTCAATAACCTGGTCGCGGTAGAGCGTCACATTGGGCAACTGGTTATAGCGCGGCAGACTCAACGTATTGAGTTTGCGCACGATATCGGACTGAATAAATGCATCGGGCAGCACAGTGGGCTGAATATCCTCAGGCTTAATGCTGACCGACGAATCGGACATCGGGATAACGCGTTTGGCGTGGTTCATAAGGATCCTCCGTTCATTAGCTATATTGTATTCTAGGTTATCTAGTTTTGCATACTATATAGCAGGAAAGTAAAAGTGGTTGGACAGCACATTGATGCACCGTCCAACCACTTTGTTTTAAAGATAGCAACCTTACATAAGATATATTATCGTACTTATCCGCGGAGAAACGCGTATGCGCTCGTTGCTGCTATGGCTCCGTCAGAAACGGCGGTCACAACCTGACGTAAGCGCTTGGAACGGATATCGCCAGCAGCAAATAGACCTGGCGTGCGGGTCGCCATGGATTCATCAGTCAAAATGCCGCCATCAGGCGCCAGATCGACAAGATGCTCAACAAGCTCGGTATGGGGTTGCGTCCCGGTAAAGACAAAGATGCCAAACGAGCCAGGCTCAAAGGTCTCAGCATGCGTCTTACCGCTTGCATTGTCCTTGAACGTAATTGTCGTGGGCATCGCTTCACCAGAAAGCTCAACAATACTAGTTTGGTACCTAACTGTAATATTGTCCTTTTTGAGTACTTTCTGAACAACACCATCAGGCGCACGGAACTGGTCGCGGCGCAGCACGATGGTCACACTGCTGGCAATGTCTGACAGGAACAGTGCCTCTTCGCATGCCGAATTGCCACCACCGATTACAAAGACCTGTTTGCCGCGGAAGAACATGCCGTCACATGTTGCGCAATATGAAACGCCACGACCGCGATAGGTATCCTCGCCAGCGAAACCAGCAGATCGCGGCGTGGCACCCATGCAAGCGATAACGCTCGAGGCAAGCGTATCGCCCATATCGTGATGCACCGTAAACAGCGCTGCATCGGCATCGTAATCGATACCCGTAACCATGCTCCATGTAACCTGCGCTCCCAGCCCCTCTGCATGTTGCTGAAAACGCTCGCCGAGTTCGGCGCCACTCAAGAGCGGAATGCCCGGATAGTTCTCGACCTCATTGGTCGTGGCGATCTGTCCACCCGACATGCCCTGCTCAATCACGGTCGTCGTCAGGTTGGCACGCGCAGCGTAAATGGCGGCAGCATAGCCCGCGGGGCCTCCACCGATAATCGCAACATCAATCGGCTGATCGGTAGTCATGAAGAATCCTCTCGTCGAAACGTTGTCGTTCTTTGCGCTCATACCCAAATTTACGTGAACATGACACTCATGCACTACAATGATAAATCGCGTAACAAAGCTGAAGGGGAGTTATCGATGGATCAAACGCAGACGAGCAATAGCGCTCCCCTGCCCATGCAAGCCACTCCCCAACCGGAGCAAATGACCGTTTTACCTGCACAAAAACCCCTGGTAACCATTGTGCACGCATCAGTTGGATCGGGCCACAAAGCCGCCGCCAACGCGATTGCACAAGCATTTGACCTTATCCGCGGCACCAAGGGAATCCCTGAGGATATTGAAATTGAAGTGCTCGATATCCTTGATTTTGGACGTATTAAATTCGACGGCAATAAGACCGCGGCTTCTTTTACGGGAGCCACACGCCCCATTTACGACCTGACCTGGCGATATACGCTTACGGGGCATCTTCTCTGGGGTGGCGGCACGGCATGGTCGCGAATTATGTTCCCCGCCTTCAACGAATATATTCGTCGCCGCAGGCCTATAGCCGTGGTCGCAACGCACATCACAGCAGCCAATGTTGCCGTGGGCGCCCGCGTTATTACGGGTATCGATTATCCGGTCATATGCGTACCAACAGACTATGAAGTCGAAGGCTTTTGGCCCCACAAGGACACCGACCTGTTCTGCGTGGCCAACGAGTTTATGGCCGAAACGCTGCGCCCGCGCAAAGTTCCCGAGTCAAAGATCCGCATAACGGGCATCCCCATCCGAGCCGGTTTCGATTCAAATTACGATCGTGAGGAAGAGCTGGAAAAGTTCAATTTGCCGGCAGACAAGACGGTCGTGCTGGTTATGGCTGGCGCCAGCCTGCCGCAGCCTTACGTGCGTTTCCGTGCCGCGATGGACCACACGCTCCCCTTCTTACGCGGCTTTGAGGACATGCACTTTGTTTTTTTACCGGGCAAGGATAAGGAATACGCCACCCGACTCAAAACGCTCTTCGACGCCATGAAGCTCGACAACGTCACGGTTCTGGACTACGTGGACGACATGGCGGCCCTCATGCACGGCTGCGACCTGGCAATCCTCAAATCAGGCGGACTCACGGTCACCGAGTGCCTGTGCGCTCATCTGCCGATGATCCTGCTGGGTAAATCATACGGCCAGGAAAAGGCCAACACCACGATGCTCACCGGCATGGGCGCCAGCATGCATGTCACCACCGCACGAGAACTCATCGTGACGCTTCGTCACCTGCACGACCATCCCGAATCACTCAAAGCCCTACTCATCAACGGCGAAGTACTACGCCGCCCCCACGCAGCCGAAGACATCGCCATCGCCACCATGGAACTCGCAGGCAAACCCCAAAAGCGCAAACGAGCCTTCTGTTGCTTCTACTGGGGCGGAAAACCTGCTCATATCAGGTAGACGAAAGTCCGCTGCTCAGCGGGAGCCGCCCATATATCATTCCATGCTCAATCATTCTCGCTGCGCTGCGAAACTGCGCGTGGAACGATATATGGGCGGCTCCCGCTGAGCAGCTACGTTTACTTACTAGCAGCTACTTCGGTATCCCCTCCATTAGAACCTGCAAAGGTAAAACAGGAAAATATAAATAGAGTTAGTCGATGCGACAAAGGAGGCATCCCTTTATCGCATCGGCTAACTAGAAAGATTGTTTTATGTCAAGCATGTAGCCCTTTCGCCTGAGCCCCATACATATCATCCCGCGCGCAGTTTCGCAGTGAAGCGAGAATGTTTGAGCACGGGATGATATGTATGGGGCTCAGGCGAAAGCGGGATCCGTGCGCCCCTGCGAAGCGAGAATGTTTGAGCATGGAATGATATGTGTGAGAGGCGGGCGGGAGAGATACGAGCGCCCCTAGGCGACGCCGGAGGAGCCGAAGCCTCCGTTGCCTCGGTCGGTTTCGTCTAGCTCTTCTACTTCTATGAGGTTGACCGTGGGGACTTCTTGGATGACGAGTTGGGCTATGCGGTCGCCTTTGTTGATTTTGATGTTGTTGGAGGGATCCAGGTTGATGAGGATAACCTTGAGTTCTCCTCGGTAGTGGGCGTCGATGAGGCCTGGCGTGTTGACTATAGACAGGCCCTGCTTGATGGCGAGACCGCTGCGGGGCTGGACGAAGCCGGCGTAGCCATCGGGCAGGGCGATGGCCAGCCCGGTAGAGACCAGACGGCGTTCGAAGGGCTTCAGGACGCAGTCCTCGTTGGAGCGCAGATCCAAGCCGGCATCGGTGGGATGGGCGTATTTGGGAAGCTCGACGGTGGGATCGAGACGCTTTATGTTGAGGGTAATGTTGGACATGGAATCACCTTAGCTTGTCGAGCTCTTGCAGAAACTCATCGACGTCTTTGAAATCGCGGTAGACCGAGGCAAAGCGGATGTACGCCACCTTGTCGATCTTGGCCAAGCGCTTGAGCACCATGTCACCCAACTCATGGGACGTGACGGCCGTCAGTGTACGAGAACGCAGCTCGACCTCGATATCGTCGATAATCTCATTGAGCTTCTTAGTGTCGATATCGCGCTTGATGGTGGCACGCATCAAGCCGACGAGCAGCTTATTGCGATCGAACCGCTGCTTAGTTCCGTCCGACTTAATGACCTCGATTGGGTCTTCGCATCGCTCGAACGTTGTAAAGCGGTAATTACACGAGCAACATTCGCGACGGCGCTTAATGGTGTTATTTGACTCCTGCATACGGGAATCAACGACGCGGGTATGTGCCTTGCCGCATTTGGGACAGCGCATGGTACCTCCTCTTAAACGATAACAAGGGTACCATGCGCAGCGTGATAATGATTACGAACGAGTAGGAACCTTAAGATGCGCACCGGCGGCGAGCGAACCATGCTCCAGATGATTGACGTTACGGATCATGTCGGAAGTCTCTTGCGTGGAAAGGCCTTCGATTGGATATTCCTCGGCAAGCGACCAAAGAGAATCGCCAGGCTGAACGCGAATGGTCTCGTAGGTAACGTTAGAAACGGACTCGGCATACGCGGCGTGACGCGCGCTAAAGACCGACGTAGCGAGGACAAAGAAGAGCGTAAGCGCAACGGCAACGGCGACAATCGTCGGAACCTTGAGAGCAACGCGGGCCGGCGCGACTGCAGCCTGCTGATTGCGAGCAGGCTTTACGGTCAAAGGCTGAAAGCCGGAGCGACCACCCTGAACAACCGTAAAAGTGGGTTCTGCAGGCGTCTCGAGCTTAAGGGCGAGGTTTCCCTGGACCATATTCGTTGCGTTCATCATGTTCTCCTCTCGCGTGTTTTGCTGAGAACAGTTTTATCAAGCCGCGCGGACAAAAATGTCTAGCGCGAGAACGAATGTTCGGTTATTATTATCTTCGAACAGTTGTTCCTGTCAAGCAAAATTCGAACATTTGTTTGACATGGGTAGAGAGGATGCCCTGATGGCTCGCAAAATTACCAAGCGTCAGCAGCAAATTTACGACTTCATCAAGGAATATCAGCAGGAGAAGGGTTATCCGCCCAGCGTGCGCGAGATGGCTTCTGCCGTGGGCCTTTCCTCCCCCAGCACCGTGCACGCCCATCTATCTGCTCTGGAAGCGCGCGGGCTACTCAAGCGCGATGCCACCAAACCGCGCGCCCTGGAACTCTTTAACGAGGACGGTTCCTCTGTCTCAATTTCTAAATCTGACGAGCCCACCGCACCTCGCGGAACGGTCTCGCTACCGCTCGTTGGTCGCGTCGCGGCTGGGATTCCCATTCTGGCCGAGCAGAATATCGAAGACACTTTTACTATCCCGACCGAAATCGCCACCGATCAGGGTTCCTTTATCCTTGAGGTGCATGGGAGCTCAATGATCAATGTCGGCATCTTCAATGGCGATTACATCATCGTCCGTGAACAAAAGAGTGCCATGAACGGCGAAATTGTCGTGGCCATGATTGATGGTTCAGCGACCGTCAAGACGTTCTACAAGGAGCAGGGACGCGTACGCCTGCAGCCCGAGAATGACACCATGGAGCCTATCTATGCAACGAATCCCGTTATCTTGGGCAAAGTCGTCGGCTTGATGCGCCGGTTCTCGTAATGCAAAAACGCATCACCATCTTTGATACCGTCCGCGGGTTTACGATGATTTCAATGGCAGGTTTTCACGCTTGCTACGATCTCGCCTACCTGTACGACTGGGATATGCCCTGGTTTACCCAGACTGTCTTTCAAGACATCTGGCGCGCCAGCATCAGCTGGGTATTTTTATTTATCGCGGGTTGGATGTGCACCCTTTCGCGCAACAATATCAAACGTGCCGCCAAATACGCCTTAGCAGCACTCGTCGTCTGGTTGGCAACAACACTTGTCTCAGTAGACGATTCGGTTAATTTTGGCATCATCTACTGCATGGCCGCATGTACCGGCATCGTGGCGTTGACCGATCCCGTCCTTAAGAAGATATCGGCGAGATGGGGCATATCCCTATGCCTTGTGTTGTTCGCCCTCACCTGGAGTATCCCCAAAACGATCTATCCTGTCCCCTACCTGGCGTGGCTGGGATTTCCGAGCTCTGGGTTTGTTTCAGGCGATTACTACCCCATCATCCCGTTTATCTTTATGTATCTTGCAGGATACTTCGCCGCACATATAGCGCAGGGAATCGATAAGACCGTCCCTAGCTGGGCCTACGCCAATCCCGTCCCGGCGCTCGCCAGCCTTGGACGTCATGCACTCCCCTTTTATCTGCTGCATCAGCCCATCATTCTAGGCATTTTGGAGCTCGTCTACTCGGTGCGATAACGCTCGAGCCGCGGCGCGATACGGGCCGGTAGCTTCGCCACAATACGAACGCCGTCCTCAAGATATTCCTCGTGCAAAAGGGTTCCCTGCTCATGCACCAACGTGATGAGGGCGCCCTCACGATACGGGATTTCAGCAGAGAGCAACACATCGGTAGCAGCCGCCTCACGAGCAATACGGTCGACGAGATCGTCGAGTCCTTCGCCCGTCTGGGCCGAGAACAGCACGGCCTCGGGATAGCGACGACGGAAGCTCAATCGATCAACGCTATCGAGAAGATCGATTTTATTGAATACGGTCAGCGTTAGGCGCTCTCCAGCGCCGATCTCATCAAGCACGCGGTCGACAGCCTCCAGCTGCCGCTCATAGTCCTCATCAGACGCATCTACGACTTTGAGAATTAGATCGGCACCCAACACTTCGGACAGCGTCGATTTAAAGGCATCGACCAGACCATGCGGCAGCTTTTGAATAAAGCCGACGGTATCGGTAATCGTCATGCCGCGACCGCCGGGCAGGCGATACGAACGCGTCGTCGGGTCGAGCGTAGCAAACAGCTTGTCCTGAGAAAGTACCGTAGAGCCGGTCAGACGATTGAGCAACGTCGATTTACCGGCATTGGTATAACCGGCTAACGCGACGCGAAACGCCGGTGACTCAATGCGGCTCTTGGATTGAACATCGCGACGCTGTTCAACCTGCTTGAGCTCACGACGAAGCGCAGCGATCTTATTACGAATGAGGCGACGGTCAACCTCGAGCTGGCTTTCACCCTGGCCAAAGCGCGAACCGATGCCGCCGCGCGCCTGCTCCTTGGCAAGATGGCTCCACATACCGCGCAGACGAGGCAACAGATATTGAAGCTGTGCCAGCTGTACCTGTAGGCGTCCCTCACGCGTCTGAGCATGCAAGCCAAAGATATCCAGGATCAGTGCTGTGCGATCGATAATCTTTACCGGCTCGCCCACGGCTTTCTCCAGATAAGACTGCTGCGAGGGCGATAAATCGTCGTCGAAGATAACAACATCGACATCCATACGATGCACGAGCCCGCAAAGCTCCTCAACCTTACCGGAGCCGATAAACGATTTAGGATACGGCTTTACCAAACGCTGCGACAAGCGTGCCACGCACTGGGCACCAGCCGTGTGGGCAAGACGCTCCAGCTCATCAAGCGATCGATCAAGTGGCCATGCATTGTCGCGCCACTCAACACCAACTAAAATGGCACGCTCGGGCTCGGGTGACGTGGAAACAAGGGGGAAACGGGCCATTAGGCAGCCTCAATACGATGCAGGATATCCTCAACGACCTCATCGATCGTAAATTCATCCATATCAAACCACACGATACGGTCATCGCGTTTAAACCACGAAAGCTGACGTTTGGCATAGCGACGCGAACGCATCTTAATGAGTTCGCGAGCCTCGTCCATGCTCATCACACCATTGAAAGCATCGATGATCTCTTTATAGCCAATTGCCTGCATCGACGTCAGGGCATCTTCCAGCCCCTGGTCCATAAGACCGCGGACCTCATCGACAAGACCCTGCTCAAACATCAGATCGACACGCAGGTTAATGCGCTCGTAGAGCACCTCGCGATTACGCGTCAGACCAAACCATAGAGCATGATAATGCTCGCGCGGAACACTAAACTGACTTTTTTGCTGTGCATAGGAGATACCATCATCATGCATCTCGAGCGCACGAATCACACGGCGCACGTTATGGGGATGAATAACAGCAGCCGATTCTGGGTCGCGCTCGGCAAGCAGGGCATGCAGTTCTTCCACGCCAATACGTTCGGCAAGCTCCTGATAGCCCGCACGGCGATCGTCCTCAAGTTCACCCGAGGGAAAGTCCATCTCATCGAGAGCAGCCTTGAGATACAAGCCTGTACCCCCGCAAAACACCGGTAGGCGGCCCTCGCCCAGCAAGCGCTCAACATGCGCGCGAGCGTCAGCCTGATAAAGCGCAGCAGAATATGCCACACCCGGCTCTACAATGTCGACGAGACGCAGCGGCGCCGTACACTCATCGGGCGCCATCTTTGCGGTACCGATGTCCATGCCGCGATAGATTTGCATCGCATCGCACGACAGCACTTCGGACGAAAGACGGGCTGCCAAACGGTCGGCAACATCACTCTTACCAACCGCCGTCGGACCGACGATCGCAACGGCGGAAAGTCCTGCCCTGGGAGAAACCATTAGCGCGGCTCGCCCACAACGGAGCCGGATAAATACCAGGTCTTGGCAACGTCAACGTCAACATCAATGATCTTGCCAACAAGCTGATCGATGCTGTAACCCTCGGGGATAGGCGCATGCACGGTCTGATTCTTGGGACTCTTGCCCAGCAGGACCGCGTCGTTCTTTTTACTCGTTCCCTCAATGAGCGCCGGCACCACAGTATGAAGCTCACCCTGGTTATACTCGTGTGCCGTAGTCTCGATAACCTTAACCAGGCGGTTGAAACGCTCGAGAATAACCTCATGCGGCGCAGGATCGTCAATCTCTGCGGCCGGGGTACCGGCGCGCTTGGAATAGATGAAGGTATAGGCCTGAGCATAGCGGACCGTCTCGGCAAGTGAGAGCGTCTGCTCAAAGTCCTCTTCAGTCTCGCCCGGGAAGCCAACGATAATATCGGTCGAGAGCGCGATATCGGGCATGCGGTTGCGAATGCGATCGACCAGGCCCAGATAGTCCTCGCGTGTATAACGGCGATTCATCTCTTTGAGGATACGCGTGGAGCCCGACTGAACGGCCAAGTGAAGCTGCGGCATGACGGCGGGCGTCTCGGCCATGGCGTCGATGGTCTCGGGCAGCAGATCCTTAGGATGAGAAGAGGTAAAGAAGATGCGCTCCACACCCGTATCGCCCACGGCACGCAGCAGATCGGCAAAACGCGGCTTGCCAAACAGATCGCGACCATATGAGTTAACGTTTTGGCCCAGCAGCGTAATCTCGCGCACGCCCTGGCGCACCAAACCGGTCACCTCGTCGACAATTTCCTCGAAGGGGCGGCTCTTTTCGCGACCGCGCACGTACGGCACGATGCAATAGGTACAGAAATTATTGCAGCCCGTCATAATGGGCACCCAGGCGTGATACTGGGTCTCGCGATGCCACGGCATGCTCATGGCATCCGTATCCTCATGCTCATTGGTGCGGATATGACGCTTGCCATCAAGGAACGCCTCGGCAATGAGCTCGGCCACATGTGCGATGGAATGCGTACCAAAGATGACATTGACGTTATCGACGTTGGTGAGCAGGCCCTCGCCATCGCGCTGCGCGATGCAACCACCAACGGCAACCACACGCTCGCCCGAGGGTGAGGGCGGGAGGCTCTTACAAGAGTTGCACTGACCGTACAGGCGAGTATCGGCGGCCTCGCGCACGCAGCATGTCATGAAGACAACAATATCGGCATGCTCGGGATCGAGCGCCATGAGGCAACCATACGAATCGAGCAGACCGCTCACGCGCTCAGAGTCGTGCTGATTCATCTGGCAGCCAAAGGTGCGGATAAAGTAGGTTTTACCGGCAAGAATATCGCGTACGGAACGCTGGTCCATGTGCATAAGTCCTAACGATGGAGAGGGGGGGCGAATCGAGGCAAGCAGAAGCTATGCCACAGGCTTAACATCATCCATGACGACGTTATCCATAGCAGCTCGATTGATCTGGTGAACGTAAATAGAAAGACGGATGGCCGTGCGCGACTCCCCGTTAATAAGGATGTCGGAGAACACGGGCGCGCAGGAAATATCAAAACCGGTTGGAATCAAAAAACCGCGCGCGATAGCCACGGCCTTTATGGCCTGGTTGACCGCACCGGCGCCGACACACTGAATGTTGACGGGCACACCATCCTTGACCATGCCGGCGATGGCGCCGGCAACGGACGCGGGCGATGATTTGCTTGATACCTTCAGGCAATCCATGAAGAAACTCCTGCGTTTAAAAGTACGTTTTAACTGCAATAACTGTATCGTACCGAGTGGACTCGGTAAAGGCACTATTCCTCTTTGGCAAGATCGAAGGTCACAGTGATTCGATCACGCGAAACGCGAATCTTTGGGTCGCCGCAAAGGTTGAGATAGTACCGGGCGGCAAGGTCATTAAAGTCGCGCTCCACAGCACGCGAAAACTGTGCCATGTCATCCTTGGCAATACGAAGCCCGCGACGATCCTTCGCGAGATCGACAGGAGCCGGCGCATGCGAGGACGAATCACGCTCGCGCAGCAGACGCGCGGTCACACCGCGAACGGGCTTAATCTGCCCTGCCAAAATGCGATGTGCCGTGCGCTCGGACATCTCAAGACCCAAACCCGAGCAGATACGAATAAAGTCCTCGGCATCAGAGGCAAGGCCTAAACGATCGACAACCGGAAGCTCGCTCTCGTCATCAATGAACAGGAGACGCGACGTATCGAGCCGACTTGACGCCTGAGCATAAAGGGTCGCGGCAATCTCAGACGGAGAACCAAGATAGACATCGCAACCACGCAACTCCTCGAGCGCAAACTCACAGGCAGCGCGAATAATACTATGCGGGCCGCGAGCACAGACATAACGTCCGTCCTCATCCTTGACGGCCTGGGGCCAGCTGGACTGATCGGCACGCTCGCTGAGGCGGTCGGCTGCAACGCTCACCTTAAAGGCTGAACCAAGATCGACGCCGGACGTGACCACACGGGCCTCGTCGGTGTTCTGCTTGATCGAAAACAATGCCATGCCACGACCGTGAACGCCCCAACGGTCCATCTTCATGCTCTCGAGCTTGGAGGTAACGCGAGCATCGAAGATTCGCTCTTGCATATCCTGCGGAACGCCCGAACCGTTATCCAGAAAGACAAGCGTGCGGACGCCATCTTCCTTGGTCGTGGCGAGATAGACTTTGTCGGCGCCAGCATCGCGAGCATTACGAAGCATTTCGATGACGATATCCTCGACATGCTGAATGTCGTGCTTTGCCTGGCGCCGCTCGGCCTCCGAAACGCGGAGGCGGACATACCCCTCGCCAAGGTTCTCCTCGACGCGAAGGTTGCCCTCCCCCGACATCGACGCGATAAATGAGATGAGCTCGTTCGCGTCGCTCATGTTATTTAGCGATATCGACAGCGCGGCTCTCGCGAATCACGACAACGCGCACCTGACCGGGATACTCCATCTCTTCCTCGATCTGATGGGCGATATCGTGAGCCAGGACCGTGGACTGGGCATCGGAGATCTTGTCCGGCTGAACCATGACGTGGACCTCGCGACCAGCCTGCATGGCATAGGTACGCTCGACGCCTTCATGGGAGTTGGCAATCTCCTCGAGCTTCTCAAGACGCTTGATGTAGTTCTCGGCAGACTCGCGACGGGCACCGGGGCGAGAGGCGGAGACGGCATCGGCGGCCTGTACCAGGACATCGAGCACCGTGTTGGGGTCGACATCGGCATGGTGAGCCTCGATAGCGTGAACGATAACGGGCTTCTCGCCATAACGGCGGGCAAGCTCGGCGCCGATGACGGCATGCGGGCCCTCGACGTCGTGGTCGATTGCCTTGCCCAGGTCGTGCAGCAGGCCGGCGCGCTTAGCGGTCACAACGTCCAGGCCAAGCTCGGAAGCCATCACGCCGCACAGATCGGAAACCTCGAGGGAGTGCTGAAGCACATTCTGACCAAACGAGGTACGGTAGCGCAGGGCACCAAGGGTCTTGACGATCTCGGGGTGCAGGTCGTGGATACCGGTATCAAAGGCAGCCTGCTCGCCAGCCTCGCGCACGCGCTGCTGAACCAGGTCGGCAGCCTTGTGATACATCTCCTCAATGCGGGCGGGGTGAATGCGGCCGTCGGCGATGAGGTTCTCGAGGGCAACACGGGCGGTCTCACGACGGACCGGGTCGAAGCTCGAAAGAACGACGGTCTCAGGCGTGTCGTCGATCACGAGGTTGACGCCGGAAACCTGCTCGAAGGTCCGGATGTTGCGACCCTCGCGACCGATGATACGGCCCTTGAGGTCATCAGAGGGAATGTGCACGGAGGTAACGGTGACCTCGGCTGTGTGGTCGGCAGCGCAGCGCTGAATCGCCAGGGACAGAATCTCCTGGGCGGTCTTGTGGCACTCGGCGCGAACCTGCTGCTCGGACTCGCGAATGATCGTGGCAGCCTCGTGGGTGACCTCGCCGCGAACCTTATCGAGGAGCTCCTTGTGGGCGTCCTCACGGGTCAGGTCGGCGATACGCTCGAGCTCGGAGGTCTGCTTGGCGCAGAGCTCCTCAAGCTCGCGGGAGCGCTTCTCGACCTGACCGGCCTGGCTGGACAGCTGGTGCTCACGCTTGTCGAGAGCGTCGTTTCGGCGATCAAGGGACTCCTCGCGCTGCATCACACGGTTCTCGAGCGTACGAATCTCGCTCTTACGCTGCTTGTCCTCGGCCTCGGCGGCCTGCTTGTTCTTGATGATCTCCTCTTTAGCCTCGAGCAGAGCCTCTTTTTTGAGGGTCTCGGCCTGACGCTTAGCATCACCGATCAGGGACTCAGCCTGTGCGTGTGCCGACTGGATCTTTTCGTCGGCCTCGTGAAGACTACCCTGCTTGGCGGTGCGCATGTAGGCAATGGCGGCGATGGCACCCAAAACGATGCCAACGAGCGCTGCGATGATAGGCATGCTCACTCCTTTTTATGGATTCGTTACACAACAAAGCGAACCGTCCTTACGAACGGCTCGCGACATTTGAGTAATATGGGCGCAGCTTATGCGGGTCGGATACAGATAAACAAATAAACAAACTCATCACAGATGAGCACATATCACAAAGCAAATGACAGTGTTTATCGTACGTTGAACCACAACAACTGTCAAATAAATGGCCCCGGCACGGCGGCTAAAACACGGTGAACGGCAGGGCCACAAAACGCATACGCCTAAACCGCACATTCCTCGCGTTCGGCATCGAGACGTGCCTTAACGGCATCGGCGGCGACGTGATACGAGAAGCCCTTGCCCATCAAAAACCGAACCAGTTTTTCGAATGCGCGCGTCTCTGGAACACGCCGCTTGGCGAGCAGGGCTGACGCACGCGCCAAATCGTCTTCGACGGCAAAATAATCCTCGGGATAACCGGGAATGTCATCGAGCGCGACATGACGGCGCTTGAGCTCGGTCTCGATTTTGCGCTGTCCCCAACCGCGCCGCTTGCGCTCCTCGATAAAGTACGAGCAAAAGCGGTTCTCGTCTAAAAAGTGATACTCGGTGGCGCGCTCGACGGCGAAATCGATCGCGGGCTGGTGAAAGCCGTAGCGAGCCAGCTTGTCACGGACCTCACCCGTCGCATGGTCGCGGCGCGATAGCATCTCGGTCACCATGGTAAGTGCACATTTACGCTCGATGAGCTGCACCGCCTCACGAAAGTTGTCCCAATCACAGGGAAGATCGGGGCGGTTTTTGACATACAGCCGCGCGACCCGCACGGGAATCCAAATGGACCGCTCAAAACCGCCCTCAAGCTCACAATCGATATGTGCGCAAGGCTTTTTGGACGCATACCCGCTCGAGAACGAGGAGGCCGCCTTCTTATCGGGAAAAACGACCGTGGCCTCGGTCACCGTATACGACATGAGCGTAACCGCTACTCGTCGTCATCATCGAGCATGGCGGAACCATCGATGGCGTAAAGCTCGTCAAACTCCTCAGGCGCAGGCTGATCGGTCAGCTCGACCTCGGACGGAGCATCGTCATCAAACTCAAGTCCGCAGGCAAGGCGGACCTTATGCTCAATCTCGTCGGCGCAATCGGGGTGTTCGCGCAGGAACGCCTTGGCGGCCTCGCGACCGTTGCCGAGCTTGTCCTCGCCATAGGCAAACCAGGAGCCCATCTTCTTGCAAATGCCGCACTCGACAGCCATGTCCAGAATCGAGCCCTCCTTAGAGATGCCCGTACCGTACATGATGTCGAACTCAGCAGAACGGAACGGAGCTGCCACCTTGTTCTTAACGACCTTGGCGCGCACGCGGTTACCGATAACCTCGTCCTTAAGCTTAATGCTGTCGATGCGGCGAATGTCGATACGCACCGAAGAGAAGAACTTAAGGGCGCGGCCGCCCGTCGTGGTCTCGGGGTTGCCGAACATGACGCCGATCTTCTCACGCAGCTGGTTAATGAAGATGCACGTCGTGTTGGACTTGGACAGCGAGCCGGCGAGCTTGCGGAGCGCCTGGCTCATCAGGCGAGCCTGAAGACCGACCGTAGTGTCGCCGATTTCTCCCTCGATCTCGGCACGCGGGGTCAACGCAGCGACGGAGTCAACGACGATGGCATCGATGGCGCCGGAACGCACGAGCATGTCAACGATCTCGAGCGCCTGCTCACCCGTATCGGGCTGGGAAATCAGTACCTCGTCGATATCCACGCCGATGCGCGCGGCATACGTGGGATCGAGCGCGTGCTCGGCATCGATAAATGCCACAACGCCACCCATTGCCTGGGCCTCGGCCAGGATCTCAAGCGAAAGCGTCGTCTTACCGGAGGACTCAGGACCGTAAATCTCGACGATACGGCCGCGCGGCACACCGCCGATACCCAGAGCGGCATCGAGGGCCAGGGCGCCCGTGGGAATGGCCTCGACCTCGAGCTCGGGGCCACCGTCGCCGTACCTCATGATGGAACCCTGGCCAAATTTCTTCTCGATCTCGGCCTTGGTGGTGGCGATCATCTCATCGCGCTCTTTACCCGTCGTGCGAGCATGAACGGTACGTACGGGACCTGAATTCTTGGCCATGAATAGCCCTCCTCTTAACAACCTGCATCGATAATAAACGAACTGCTGTTCGTGGTCAACCGTTCAGGCCAATCATATGCAGGCGGTCTTTCCAAAACCCAACCAAACGCCGACCAAACACTGACCAAATGCTTGACCACAAAGAACCAAATATGAACAAGGCAGGCAAAAATACATCTAAAACCAGCACAAACGCCAAATGAGCCTAAGGTCCCTATCTCCACAATTAAGGGGCTCGGAGGCCCCTTAAAACACGTCTATTCCATAGAGTTGAGCACAGGGGCAATGCGACCCAATGCCTCCGTGACCGCATGGGCACGAACACACGAACGGTCACCCTCATAGTGGCAGCGCACAGAGTCCACGACCGGCACGCCCCCATCGGCGGAACGATGCGCCCAGCCAATATAGAAAGTGCCCGCCGGATCGTCCTCAGTGCCACCGCCGGGGCCGGCATAACCCGTTGCGCTCACTGCAATATCGCTCTGGTACAGCTCCAGCGAACCCACCGCCATCTCGCGCGCGGTCTGATGCGAGACCGCGGTATAGCGGTCGAGCGTCTCCTGCTCAACACCAAGAACACGATGCTTAATCTCATCGCAATAGGTCACCGCACCGCCACGCAGCACCGCCGAGGCGCCCGGGATATCGGCAATCGTCGAGGCGATCATACCCGCCGTCAGCGACTCAGCCGTCGAAACCGTCACGCCCCGAGCGCTCGCGCGCTCGACAATATCACGCGCCAGCTCCTCGTTATGTGCGGAAATCTGCTCAAAAGAGTCCGTCATACCCACCAGGACCTAGACCGAAAAGACGATCTTGCGGCAGTTCCAGAAGTACTGGGCGCCCGAGATAACGGTCAGGACAACGGCAACGGCGTACAGGAAGCGCGACACCGAGTAGATGCCGAGCGTCAGCGCCACCGGACCAAGGTGCAAACCGGCCATAGCAAAAACGCACAGGTAACCGCAAATGGAGACCATCGTGGTTGCCGTCTTGTACTTGCCGAGCTTATCGGCCGCAACGACCACACCGGCCGCACTCGCAACCATGCGAAGGGCGCTCACCAGCAGCTCACGGAACAGGATAATGAACACGGACCACACGGTTACCGCGCCAAAATCCAAGAACAGCAGCAGGGCCGAAAACACGAGCAGCTTATCGGCGATGGGGTCCAAGAATTTACCGAAGTCGGTGATCTCGTTGCGCGAACGCGCCAGATAACCGTCGACCTTATCGGTGCACGACAGGATCACATACAGAATGAAGGCAGCGGCGGCGAGCGGGCCGTCGAAGGTGCTCCAATCCGTACCGGCAACACTCGTGTGAGAAAGCGCCGACACGATCATGAACACCGGGATAAAGACGATGCGAACGCACGTCACGATGTTGGCGGGCGTCCAGACACTCGTCAGTTCCTTATTGCTCTCGTTAGCCACGACGCTCTCCTACTCCACAACATGACCGATAAGCTCATAGCAGAAGCTATCGGTAAACTCGACGGTCAGAATATCGCCCACGGACGCCTCGCTGGCGTCCAGATGCACCGCGCCATCGGAATCGGGCGCCTGGAACCAGGCATGGCCGATCAGCTCGGCGCCATCCTCGGTCTCTTCGATACCGTCGACGATTACCTGGGCGCGCTCGCCCACATGTGCGGCGGTGGCGGCAAAACCGAGCGACTCGGCCAGGTCCATGGCCTCCTGGGAGCGCTCGAGCTTGACCTCTTCGTCGACCTGGCCCTCCATCTTAGCGGCCAGGCTGCCCTCCTCCTGCGAGTAGGCAAAGACACTCGTGTAGTCAAAGCCGACGGTGTCCATAAAGTCGATAAGATCGCGGAACTCGTCGTCGGTCTCGGTCGGGAAGCCGACCATGGCCGTGGAACGAATCACGATGCCGGGGATGCGCTCGCGAAGGTCGCGGAACAGATCCTCGAGCTCCTGGCGCGAACCGGAGCGACGCATGGCCTTGAGGATGCGCGCGTCGCAGTGCTGCACGGGGATATCGATATAGGGCAGCACCTCGGGCGTATCGCGAATCGTCTCGATGAGTTCGTCAGTCATGCCCTCGGGCTGCAGATAGAGCACGCGGACCCAGACGTTGTGCGGGCGCACGGCCTCGGCGACGGCACGCAGCAGCTGCGCCAGATTGCGCGGCGAGCCATCGGCGACGTCCTCGTCGGCAAAGTCGGTACCCCAGATGCCCGTGTCCTGGCCGATCAGCACGATCTCGCGCACACCGCCGGCAACCAGGTCGCGCACCTCGGAGATGATGCTCTCGGCATTGCGCGAATGATAGCGGCCGCGGATGTAGGGAATCATGCAGAAGCTGCAGAAGCGGTTGCAGCCATCGGAAATCTTGACGTAGGCGACAGCACCCTCGACGGTACGTTTGACCTGCGGGATATAGGCTGCAATCTCACGCTCGACACCCAGCACGCCATCGATGACCGCCACGATGCCATCTTCCTCGTCGGCCTTCACAAAGGCAGCGACCTCGGGCAGCTCGTCAGGCAGGTCATCGCCATAGCGCGACGGCACGCAGCCGCACATGACGATGGGGCAAGAACGAACGCCGTCCTGAACCTCGTTGGCGAGCTCGAGCGTGGTCTCGATGCTCTCGGACGTTGCGGAGGCGAGGAACGAGCAAGTATTGACGATGGCGATATCGGCATCCTGCGGGTCGAATGCCTCCTCGTAGCCCGCGGCGGTCAAAAGAGAACGCATGCGGTCGGTGTCAACCTCGTTCTTAGCGCACCCGAGGGTGATGTAGAGCACGGAGCCCAACGGTGTATCCATGTTGGAGAGCAGTCCTTTCGATTGATATTAGCGGTAGTTGGTGAACTGCAGCGGCTGGCCGTAGTCCTGGTCGCGCAGGAACTGGATCACGGTCTGCAACGCGTCCTTCGAAGCAGAGGAAACACGCAGCTTGTCGGCCTCGATGGTCACCTTGACCTTGAGCTTTTGATCCTTGATGTCCTTGTTGATCTTCTTGGCGGTCGCCTGGTCGATACCCTCGACGATATGGCCGAGCACGCGCACGGTGCCGCCCGACGCCGCCTGCGGAGCATCCCACGAGACAGCCTTGAGGTCGATGCCGCGCTTGATGAGCTTGGAGCTCAACACGTCGATAATCTGTTTGGAGACAAAGTCGGCCGGGGCGTTGATCGTAAAGAGCTTGTCGCCCTTCGAAAGCTCGATCGTGGCGCCGGAATCCTTAAGGTCATAGCGCTGGGAAATCTCGCGCGTGGTCTGCTGGAAGGCGTTGTCGACCTCTTGCATGTTGACCTCGGACACGACGTCGAAGCTGGAATCTTTAGCCATGATGTTTCCTTTCGCGTACGAGCGGCTTAGTAGCTATCGTACGAATAGTCGGTAGAATCGGTAGGCGTCTGACCGTCAGTTGCGGTATCAGCGCCATCCGTGGACTGGGCATCGGTACCGTCGGTGGTATCGGTACCATCGGTGGTGTCGGTACCATCAGACCTTTCACCATTCTCGGAATCAGACGTCTCCTTCTTGGGAACGGTGATCGTCACACGCGCCACGCCCGAGGTCTTGGTATCGTAACGAACCTTTTCACCGTTCTTGGTAACGGTGACATCGGAAGGCTTGGACGTGGTGATCTCGATCGAAGACTCGGGCGTGTACTCCTGCTCAAAGGGGCCAGTCGCCTGGGCGCCATAGACCGACTTGCCGTCAACCTTGACCTCAATCCACGCGGTCTTTCCCTTGGCAACGGAGACTTTGACCTTCGTGACCTCGTTCTCTTCCTTCTTGGCCGTCGTCTTGGTGGCGTCCGAATCAGTCGACTCATCCGTCGCCTCATCGGTGTCTTCATCCTCGTCGACCGTTTCGGACTTCTTAGAAGACTTCTTGGTCGTCGTCTTGGTAGCAGCGGGCGTCTCGGGCGTGGTCTCGGGCGTCGAAGATGCGCAGCCGCGCAGAAGCACCACGATGAGCACAATCAGCAGCAACACCACGGCACCGATGCCGGCGTAGACGATACGCGGATCGAGCCCGTTGTTTTGAGGAGTACGGGATCCGCCGCGTCCACGACCGGAACTGCTGCGGCCGCCTCCCTGAGGCATACGACCGCGATTGCTATCGGAACGGCCGCGATAGCCGCCCTGGCCCTGAAGGCTGCGCTGACCCGAGCGGGGCGCAAGCTCACCGCGGCCTTGATAGCCACGCTGGCCCGAACGCGAAGCCGAAGAGCGCTGGCTATACGGCTGTGATTGAGAGCGAAGACGCGGCGTAACCTGCGTGGTATCGGCATCCGCATAGCCACCGCGAGAGCGTCCCATAGAGGCACCACGGTAACCGCGATCGGAATAGCCGCCGTCGCCATAGCCGACACGAGGGTCACGCGCCACACCGCGGGCAGCGGGAAGTGCACGGTCCTCGGGCATCGGCGTACTGCGGAACCGGTCACGCTGCGAGCGAATCTCCTCGCCCGAACCCGTCTCGGTAATATAACCGGCCTGCTGAGGACGCTGTCCATAGCGGGTCGAACGACCGCCCTGAACCATCAGGAAGCGCCCGTTATCGACCGAGGAGCGCGAATTGACGTAGCCGGCGGCGTCCTGAAAACGACCGCCCTGCTGGGACGTCTCGCGTTCGTATGCCATCAGGTCGTCAAAGTAGGCATTGACGACCTCGCGCGGATTAAGGCCCAAAAAGCGAGCATAGCTCGAAATCATGCCCTGCGCATAGCCGCGCGGCGGCATCGAAGCAAAGTTACCGGTCTCGAAAAACTCGATGATCTGCGGCCTGATTTTGATGGTGTTGGCGACCTGCTGAATGGAAAGGCCCATTCGGCGACGCTGCTCGAGCAGCATGTCACCAAAGCGTGCAGCCATCAGAATCCTCCAAACTCACGATCTTCACGTGCCATCTCGGCGTCGACAGACTCCAGCGCGGCAAGCCCCTCCTCGTCCAACAGGACCTCGCGCGGCTTGGAACCGTCGGGCGGGCCGACGACACCCTTTTCTTCCAGCATATCCATAATACGCCCGGCACGCGCATAGCCAACCTTCAGACGACGTTGCAGGCCAGATGTGGAGCCAAGCTGCGATTCCACCACAATATGGGCGGCTTCCCAAATGAGCGGATCATCGTCTTGCGGCTCGGCGACTCCGGTGCGGACAATGCCGCCGCCACCCGCCATGGACATGGAAGCGGGCGCCACGGCAGACAGGATCTCCTCGTGGTAGTCTGGCTCACTCTGCGACTTGACGAACTCGACAATCTCGTTGATCTCATCATCCGAGACAAAGCAGCCCTGGATACGGCGGGGCTTGCCCCAGTCGACCTTGGAGAACAGCATGTCGCCCAAACCGGTGAGCTTTTCGGCACCCATCTGGTCGATGATGACGCGCGAGTCGATGCCCGTGGCGACGTTAAAGGCGATGCGGTTGGTGATGTTGGCCTTGATGAGGCCCGTCACCACGTTGGAACTCGGGCGCTGCGTGGCCACGATAAGGTGGATACCGGCGGCACGGCCCAGCTGAGCAATACGCACGATCGAGGCCTCGACATCCTTACCGGCGACCATCATCAGGTCCGAGAGCTCGTCAATGATGATGACCAAGTAGGGCATCTTTTGCGGCGGGTTATCGTAATGCTCAAACTCGCCGGCGGCCTGCTTTTCGTTGTAGGTCGAGATCTTACGCACGTTAAGACGCTCGAAGACCTTCAGGCGACGCTCCATCTCGGACACGGCCCATTGCAAAGCGCTCGCGGCCTGCTTGGGCTCGGTCACCACGGGCACATAGAGATGCGGCAAACCGTTATAGCCCGCAAGCTCGACGCGCTTGGGGTCGACCATGATCAGGCGAACGTCCTCGGGAAGGGCGCGCATGAGCAGGGTCGTGATGATGGAGTTGATCATCACCGACTTACCAGAACCAGTCGTACCGGCAATAAGCAGGTGAGGCATCTTGGCGAGGTCGGCGACAACCGGCGTGCCCTCGGCATCGCGGCCGATGGCGAGCTCGAGCGGACCGCCCTTCACATAGGGCAGCACGTCGCCCAGGTTGACGTTCTGGCGCTTGCGGTTGGGAATCTCGATGCCCACGAGCGAGGTGCCGGGGATCGGGGCAAAGATACGTACCGACTGGGCAGCGAGCGAAAGCGCGATATCGTCCTCGAGGCTCGAAATCTTGCTCACGCGCTCGCCCTCACCAGGCTGCAGCTTAAAGGTCGTCACCGTGGGGCCGGCGATCCAGCCGACCACGCGGGCACTGCGGCCAAACTCAAGCAAGGTGGACTGCAACGACTCGGCAGTCTGTTCCAGCTCCTTGTCAGAAGACGCAGAGGACGCCGACTGCGGATTGGCGTGCAGGATTTCAAGCGGCGGGAGTTTGAGGCCGTCCTCTTGTTCGCCCTCGACACCGGCAGCGGTGGCATCCGGTCCCCCATCGCCGGCTGCAACAGGAGCAGCTGAAGTCGTAGAGCTGGAGGCATCGGCAACCTTGGGATGCTTTAGGAAGTCGGGAATCTGCGGAGCTGCCGAAACGGGGTTCACGGCAAACGGCGGCTCTGACTCGTCAGCCTTGTCCGGATCGTCTTCCATCGAAAACTGTCCGGTGACCTGTCCTGCCTTGGCACGGCGACGCGGCAGCAAGGTTGTCTTGGCGGTTTCGAGCGGAGCCTCGTCGTCCTCGTCATCGCCCTCGGTGAGTTCGATTTCGCTATCGGACCAAGACGGGTCGGGCTCGCTCGTGTTGAGCTTAGGCGCGGCCTTGCCCTTCTTGGCATGGCGACGCGGCAGCAGCGTGGTCTTGGCGCGCTCGGCCTCCACGGCCTCGGACACGTCGACAAACGGGTCATCGTCCTCGTCGTCATCCAAAACCGGATCGGCATCGCCTCCCATGACCGTGGTCACCGCGGCGTCAGCCCCCTTCTGACGCAGGATGCTCAGGTGCGGACGGGCAACGCCGGGAACCGACAGGGCCTCTTCATCGCCCCACGGGCTCACATTGACATCGGCACGACGGCGCTCGGCAAAATCGGCGGCGCGATCGCGCGCGGAGCGCAAAACGCCGCCCACCGAAAAGCCGATAATGACCAGGCCAACGACGACAAGCCCAAGCAAGACAACCATGGCAATAGGTTTACCCAGGGCGTTTTGCAAGGTACTTGCGATAAAGGCGCCAATGTAGCCGCCCGACGCAGATAGGTTTTGCGGCGTAAACATGAGGTCGCACGAATCGCTCGTGCCCGGCACCATCAGCGACAGGATAGAGACAATGGCCACAAACACCACGGCGCCACCCGCGACCGAGCGAATGTTGAGCGGCGAGTCCTCACCCAAAAAGAGTGTGGCGGCAAACAGCAAGATGACGATCGGCAGCACGTAGGCGCCCAGGCCAAAGCCAAGGTGATAGAAACCGGCAACCGCAGCTGTCACGGGCGCCGTTGCCGGGGAAATCACGGCAATAAAGGACGCAATCGCCAAAACGGCAATGACCACGCCGGCGATATCGCGATTGGCCGAAGGCTCGACCAGGGGCTCGAACTCATCGAACTCGGACTCGTGGCCCTTATTGGCACGCAGATGGGAACCGGCACCCTTAGCAGATGCCGGTTGGTTGTTGGCCTTATTGCCTTTGGCGTTTTGTGCAGATCCGCGCGCCAAACTAAACCTCCATGACGACCGGGATGATCATCGGACGGGTGCGCGTACGGCTCCAGATAAAGTTGGAGAGCGAATCGCGCACGGCTTTGCGAATGGCATCGGAGCCGCTGCTGGTAAAGGTAAACTTACCCTTCTCGATCGTCTTCATGATGGCTGCTGAGGCATCCTCGGAGAACTGGTCGTCGATGGCAAACGAAACACCGCGGCCCGAGAACTCGATAGCCTCGATCTTCTTATGCTTGAGCGAGACGATGGCAACGGCCGTGACCATACCGTCATTGGCGAGCTTTTGGCGATCGCGCAGGACAATGGGGTCGGTGTCGCCGATGCGCAGACCGTCAACATAGACGACGCCGGACTCGACGGGCGTACCGCGCTTGACGATACCGCCACGCATCTCGAGCGTGTCGCCGTTATCGAGGATAAAGATGTGATCATCCTTGATGCCCATCTTACGAGCAAGCTGGGCATGGGCGCGCAGATGCACGGCCTCGCCGTGAACCGGCATAAAGTAGGTGGGCTTGGCCATGGCCATGAGGAGCTTGAGTTCCTCCTGGCTGCCGTGCCCCGAGACGTGAACGAGGGCGCGGGACTTATCCCAGACGTCGCAGCCAAGCTTGGCCAGGCTGTTGACGACCTGCTGAACGGCCTTCTCGTTGCCGGGAACGGGAGTTGCCGAGAGAATGACGGTATCGCCTTCGTGGATAGAAAGCGTCTTGTGCTCGCCGTTGGCCATGCGGGACAGGGCCGACAGCGGCTCGCCCTGCGAACCGGTGCACATGACGACGATCTTGTCGTCAGGCAGGTTATCGATATCGAAGGCATCAATGATATCGGCATCGTCGATGTTGAGGTAGCCCAACTCGCGCGCCACGCGGGTGTTGGTGAGCATGGAACGTCCAGTCACGACGACCTTGCGGCCGCACTTGCGGGCGGCGTCGCAGATCTGCTGCAGGCGATGGATGTGGCTCGAGAACGACGCGACGAACACACGGCCCGGAGCGTTCTTGATGGCGTGCAGCAAGTTGGGTCCAACCTCGGCCTCGGACTTGGTAAAGCCGGGAACCGTGGCATTGGTGGAGTCGGACAGCAGCAGGTCGATGCCCTGCTTGGCAAAGCGGCTGATAGCGGCATAGTCGGGCGTGACGCCGTCGATGGGCGTCTGGTCGAGCTTAAAGTCGCCGGTGTGCATAACGGTGCCCTGATTGGTGCGGATGAACACGCCCAGAGCGCCGGGGATGGAGTGCGTCATCGAGAAGAAGTCGAGCGAGATGCCGCCGAGGTTGACATGGCTGCCGCCCTTGACCTCGCGGAACTTGGGTGCGCGGATGCGGAACTCAGAAAGCTTGCCCTCGATAAAGCCAAGCGTCAACTTGCTCGAGAAGATGGGCACCTTATTGTTGAGGTCCTGCAGCAGATACGGAAGCGAACCGGTGTGGTCCTCGTGGCCGTGGGTGACGACGATACCGCGGAGCTTCTCCTCGTTCTCCAGGACATAGGTGTAGTCGGGAAGCACCAGGTCGATACCGGGCTGGGAGTCATCCGGGAACATGAGACCGGCGTCGACGAGCACCATGTCGTCGCCGCACTCGAAGACCGTCATGTTCTTGCCGATGCCGTCAAGACCGCCGAGCGGAATGATCTTCAAGGGAGATGATTTTTTAGCTGCCATAGGTGAGTGTGGTTTCCTTTCTTCGAAACGGGTCTGAAACAACCGGCGGGGCGCTTCTGGCAAACCGACCGTCGGGCACATACAACAAAGCATCGCAGAGTCGATGCAGTAACCACAGTATGATACCCATTTGCACAACAACAGACCACCCATGCATCAAAGCCCCATCTGAACCGGTCTATCCCGCCGGTTTCCCGTGGGGCGGGCACTGATGAAGTTTCCTGCTCTACAGTCCTGCTCACGACGGAGGCCACATTAAGTGGCCTCCTGTTCGTGCGGAACTCGCGATAAACTTCATCAGTGCCCGCCCCACGGGAAACCTGCCAATAAAGGACAGGTTTATTTTGGTCGGTTTTATCTGGGGAAATACTGCTGTGTCTATCTACTGATCTGAAATCTAACTACTGAATAGACTGTCTAACTCAATGGCGAGCGGAACTAACCAGCCCTTTTGCTTGCGCCCGGGAGGGGCGCATATGAAGTTTATCGCGAGTTCCGCACGCAAAGGAAAGCACTTAATGTGCTTACCGTCTTGCGCAGGACTGTAGAGCAGGAAACTTTGCCCGCGGCACCCGCCGGGAATAGCAAAAGGGCGACCCCTGTCCGGAGTCGCCCTTGTTGAACTGCTTATGTGCGGCTGTTACTCGGCGTCGTGGTGACGGCGGGGCTTGCGGCCTCCGTTGTCGCCGGGACGACGCGGACGGTCGCCGCGCTCGGAGCGCTCGCGACGCGGACGCTCACGGCGCTGGAAGTGCTCGCCGTCGCCCTCGGAGGCACCCTCGGCGCGAGCCGGGGCCTCGGGCTTGTCAAGACGATCGAGCGAGATCTTGCCACGATCGTCGACCTCGATGACGACGACCTTGACCTCGTCGCCCACGTTGAGGACGTCCTCGACCTTCTCCACGCGGCCCTTGGCAACGCGGGAGATGTGCAGCAGGCCGTCCTTACCAGGCAGCAGGTTGACGAAGGCGCCGAAGGGCTGGATGGAAACCACGCGACCGGTGTACTCCTCGCCCGGCTCGGGAACCTTGATGATGAGCTTGATGCGCTCGACGGCCTGGTCGACGGACTCGCCGGTGCCGCCGACAAAGACGGTGCCGTCCTCCTGGATGTCGACCGAGGCGCCGGTCTCGTCCTGGATGCCGCGGATGACCTTACCGCCGGAACCGATGACGTCACGGATCTTGTCGGTCGGAACCTGGATGGAGACGATACGCGGAGCGGTGCTGCGCGTGGTGTGGCGCGGCTCGGGGATCACATCGAGCATCTTCTGCAGGATGAAGGCGCGACCCTCCTTGGCCTGCTGCAGGGCGCGGGCCAGGATGTCGAAGGTGAGGCCGGTGGCCTTGTTGTCCATCTGCAGGGCGGTGATGCCCTCGGTGGTGCCAGTGACCTTAAAGTCCATGTCGCCCAGGAAGTCCTCGAGACCCTGGATGTCGGACAGGACCACGGTCTTGCCCTCCTCCTGGATCAGGCCCATGGCGATACCGGAGACCGGGCGCTTAATGGGCACGCCGCCGTCCATAAGGGCGAGCGTGGAGCCGCAGGTCGAAGCCATCGAAGAGGAGCCGTTGGACTCCATGACCTCGGAGACGACACGGATGGCGTAGGGGAACTCGTTCTCGTCGGGAAGCACCGGAAGCAGAGCGCGCTCGGCCAGATTGCCGTGACCGATCTCGCGGCGCTTGGGGCTGCCCATGCGGCCGGTCTCGCCGGTGCAGAACGGTGGGAAGTTGTAGTGGTGCATGTAGCGCTTGCCCTCGGTGGGCTCGATGGTATCCAGACGCTGGCCCTCGTTGAGCATGCCGAGCGACAGGACGGAAAGCACCTGGGTCTGGCCACGCTGGAACAGACCGGAGCCGTGAACGAGCGGCAGGTAGTTGTCCTTCACCATGATGGGACGGATCTCGTCGGCAGCACGGCCGTCGACGCGCTCGCCGGTCTCGACGACCATGGTGCGCATGGCCTTCTTCTCGAGCTTTTTGAGCGCCACGGGGATCTCGCGCTCCCAAGCGGCCTGCTCCTCCTCGGTGAACTCGGCGCGGATGGACTCCTTCAGAGCCTCGACCTTACCGATACGGGAGAGCTTGTCGGCGTCGCGCAGGGCGGCTGCCATCTCGTCGTAGTGGGCGAAGATGCGCTCCTGGACCTCCTCGACGGGCTGGTCGAGCGGGTACTCCTTCTTGACGATGGCGCCGTTGACCTGCTCCCACTCGGCGACGAACTCGTCCTGAGCCTGGCAGAAGGCAGCAAGGGCCTCCTGGCCAAACTTCATAGCGGCGAGCATGTCGTCCTCGGAGATCTCCTCGGCACCGGCCTCGACCATCGAGATGAAGTCGGCGGATCCGCCCAGCTCCAGGTCCAGATCGGAGTTCTCGCGCTCCTCATAGGTGGGGTTGACGATAAACTCGCCGGTCTCCACGTTGCGGCCGATGCGCACGCAGGCAAGCGGGCCCTCGAAGGGCACGCCGCCGAGCGTCATGGCCAGGGAAGCACCCATGACGTTGATGACATCGAAGGGGTTGACCTGGTCGGCGACGAGCGAGGTGGCGACGATGTGCACCTCGTTGCGGAAGCCGTCCGGGAAGCTCGGGCGAATCGGACGGTCGATCATGCGAGCGGTGAGCGTGGCCTTCTCGCTGGGACGGCCCTCACGCTTGAGGTAGCCACCCGGGATGCGGCCGGCGGCGTACATCTTCTCGTTGAAGTCGACGGTCAGCGGGAAGAAGTCGTAGTTCTTACGCTCCTTGGAGACGACCACGGTGTCGAGCATCGTGGTGTCGCCCTGCTTGACCAGACAGGCGCCAGTGGCCTGCTTGGCAAGCTCGCCGGACTCAAAGGTGTAGGTCTTGCCGTACAGCTCAAAGGTCTTGGATACGAGTGTCATTGTTCTCCTTTACCCCACAGGCCCCTTGCCTGCGGGCTTCTCATGTGACGTGGGCCCCCTGCCCCCGCCACGCTTCAGAGCGTGATTGTTCACGCCCTTACACAAAAAGAGCGCCCCGCTGCGCAGGACGCTCTTAGCATGTACAAATCCTTACTGGATGTTGTCGCGGATGCCCAGAGCCTTGATGAGCTCACGGTACTCGACGATGTCGCTCTTCTTGATGTAGGAGAGAAGGCGACGACGACGGCCGACGAGCATGAGCAGGCCACGACGGGTGTGGAAGTCCTTCTGATGGGACTTCATGTGCTCGGTCAGCTCCTTGATGCGCTCGCTCAGGATGGCGACCTGAACCTTGGGGTTGCCGGTGTCGACCGGGGTGTTACCGAACTGGGCAGTCAGCTCCGCCTTGCGCTCTTTGGAAACAGTCATTGTTTCACCTTTCGTTTTACGTCGCCCGCGGGCGACTCGATTCGCCTCGGACTGGGAAGCCGCCGGTGGAGCGAGCAACCAAGGTCGAGGTACCAACAGGTCGGTATGTTACCACAAGCAGCCTGCACCTGCGCATCATCACCGACCCAACATGAATTCCATCGCACGGAGGCGCTGATCGGTGTGCGTCGCAGCCCACACATGGGAAAGCCCGAGCAAAAAGGCCGCGGTATGGGAATCGATCCTCTCGGCCATGAGCGCATCGAAGGTCATGGACATGAGGGCGCGCAGCCACGCGACCTCACCGGTCGACACCAACTCGGCACCCGGAACGCTCGAAGCGCACGACCCGCACATGAGACCGCCCGCCTGGGGCGAAAAATACGACAACATGGGGTCTCCGCACAGCACGCAGGCCGAAAAATCGGGTCGATAGCCAACGTGCGACAGCAGCTTAAAGACATATGCCGCCACAAGTAGATCCATGTGTGCCGTGTCGAGCCCACTGCCCACCAGGGCAAGCGCTCGCTGCGTTATAGCAAAGGTAAACGGGTCCTCGGCGTCCTCGAACGAGCACACGCGCGCGACCTCGGCGATCGCACTTGCGGCGCAGGTCGTCTCGTAATCGGGCGCAACGCCGAGCGGAGCCTCCATAAGCTCGGCCTGGGAAACCACGTCGAGCGACCGTCCATGCGCAAGCAGCATATCAACGGTACAGAACAGCTCGCAGCGCGCAGCCAGGCGCCCACCGGGTTTGCGGGCGCCCTTTGCCACGGCACGAACCTGCCGACCCCGCTCGTCAAGCATCGTCAGGATCAGGTCCGTCTCTTTGAGCTTCGTCTTATCGAGGACGAGCACCTTCGTGCGATATGTCCGGGAGCCTGCCATGCGCGCCGCGCGCCCTTAGTCCTCGGCGTTGTAGCCAAAACGGCGAATCTGGGCCTCATCGTCGCGCCAGCCGGCCTTGACCTTCACGTCCAGTTCCAAAAAAACCTGCGTGCCAAAGATGCGCTCAAGATCGCGACGGGCGTCGATACCGATATGCTTGATCATCTCGCCGCCCTTGCCGATGATGATGCCCTTTTGACCCTCACGCTCGACGTAAATGGTGGCGTGCACGCGCAGCACCTTCTTGGTCTGCTCGAGCGCATCGCAAATCACACCCACGGAGTGCGGGATCTCGTCGCGGGTGCGGCGCAAGACCTTCTCGCGCACAAACTCGGCAACAAGCGTCTCGTCGGAAGCATCGGTACCCATATCTTCGGGGAACCAACGCGGGCCCTCGGGCAAAAAGTGCGCAACGGTCTCAATGAAGGCGTCGACGTTGAAGTTCTTGACCGACGAAGTCACGATCTCATCATCGTATTCCATAAGCTCATGCGCTGCCTTGAGCTGCTCCATAACCTGCGCGGGGTCGGCCTCGTCGGCTTTGGTGAGCACCAAAACCTTCTTGCAGCGAGCGCATCTGACGCGCTCGGCAACCCAGGCGTCTCCCCTGCCGATGGGCTTGGTGGCATCAATCAAAAACGCGACGACGTCAACGTCGTTGAGCTCGAACAGGGCACTTTTGTTGAGCTCGGAACCCAGACCGTCCTTGGGCTTATGGATACCCGGGGTATCGACAAAGACCAGCTGGTAGCCGGGGCGGTTAACCACGGCGCGCATGCGACGGCGAGTCGTCTGGGCCACCGGCGAGGTAATGGCGACCTTTTTGCCATAGCAGGCGTTGAGCAGCGTGGACTTACCGGCGTTGGGACGACCGACCAGGGCCACAAAGCCGCTGCGGAAACCGGGCTCCACATCGCCAAAGCCCAGAGACATCTCGTCCTCGTCACAGAGGGCATCGAGCTCCTCGTCGCTCATACCCTCAAACGGGTCGAATTCCTCGACCTCGTCAAGCGAATCGGTATCCTCGACCTCATCCAGAACCTCGTCGTCCAGAACCTCATCGGTAGGCTGCATATTGTCGGACATGGGAATCCCTTTCTAAATAAAGCCAAGTGCGTGGGCAAAGACCAGCAGGCCCACGATTGCGGCGGTGATGGAAAGAACGTACACGGAAGCGGCGGCGATATCCTTGGCGCGCTTCGCCAGCGGATGAAGTTCCTGGGTCGCCAGGTCGACGATCGCCTCCATAGCGGTATTGCACAGCTCGCCGTGAATCACCAGGCCACAGCAGATGATAACCGTGGCCCACTCGGCAATGTCGAGGCCGACAATGCAGCCGGCAATGACGGTACACACGCCCGCCACGAGCATGACCTTAATGTTACGCTCGGTTTTAACGGCGGTGACAAAGCCCTCCATGGCGTAGGAGAACGACTTTAAAAAGGATGGATGGTCCTTGTTCGATCCGGGAATCATAGACGGCTCCTAGTCGTGGGCATGGTTGGTGATGGGACCGACGTGGACCAACTTGGGGTCCTCCCCGCGCTCGAGCGCCAGATCGCGCAGGATGGCATCCTCACGGGCCTCCATGACCTCGGCCTCGTCATCCTCGATGTGGTCATAGCCCAGCAGGTGCAGCATACCGTGCACAAGCATCAGCCGGCACTCGTCGGCGGGACTGTTACCAAAACCGGGAGCCTGGCGAGCGATAACCTGCGGCGCCAAGATAATATCGCCGAGCTCGATCGTCTCGTCGGCGGGAATGTCCTCGTCAAAGGCAGAGTCGCACTCAAACGAGAGCACATCGGTGGTACGGTCGATACCGCGCCACTCGTGGTTGAGCTCGTGCATCTCGTCCTCGTCGACATACGAAAGGGAAATCTCGACTTCACGCTCAACGTCCTCGGCGGCAAGCACGAACTGGCAGATGTGCTCCACCTCCTGCGCGTCGAGCAGCGTATCGAGCTCGGCATCGTTGCTGATCAATACACTCAACGGGACTCCTTTCGGTCGCGCGAGCGCTGCTCACGCACGTCATCATACGCATCATAGGCCTCGACGATCCTGCCCACCAGGGCATGGCGCACCACATCAGCGCGCTCCAGATGAGAAAATGCCACATCGTCGACACGGCCCAAAATCTTCTCGACATCGGCCAGGCCGCCGCGACGACCCACCAGATCGCGCTGGCTCAGATCACCGGTAATCACAAACTTGGAATTAAAGCCGAGGCGCGTCAGGAACATCTTCATCTGCTCAGGCGTCGTGTTTTGCGCCTCGTCGAGTACCACGAAAGCGTCGCTCAGAGTTCGGCCGCGCATGTAGGCGAGCGGGGCAATCTCGATCACGCCACGCTCCATGAGCTCGTCGGTACGCTCACGATCCATCATGTCAAACAGGGCATCGTAGAGCGGACGCATGTAAGGGTCGATCTTTTCCTCGAGGGTGCCGGGCAAAAAGCCCAAATTCTCCCCTGCCTCGACAACGGGCCGCGTAAGGACCAGGCGACCCACCTCGTGGCGCTTGAGCGCGGCGACGGCGAGCGCCATGGCTAGATAGGTCTTACCGGTACCGGCGGGGCCCAGGCCAAACGTGATGGTATGCGAGCGGATGGCGTCAACATAGCGCTTTTGGCCGAGCGTCTTGGGACGAATGACACGGCCGCGATACGAAAGCAGCACGTCATCGCGCAGCGACGAGGCGTCGTGCTCGCCATCGCGCAGGACAGCCAGGCAACGCGAGACGTCGTCGGCAGACAGCGTGCGACCGGCAGCCGCCTCACGAAAGGCGTGTTCGAAAAAACGCGCCACGAGTTCGACCTCGTCCGGGTCGCCGCTCACGGCAATCTGGTCACCGCGCGCAACCACATGGGCGCGAACCAAGTCTTCGACCGCGCGAAGGACAGCGTCGCCGGCGCCCAAGACGCGCGAGGGGTCAATCCCCTCGGGAACGGTAAGTCTAATCTTCGAGGCTTCCATGGACCTCCCTGTGAGCATGGACTAAGCCGGAATCATCGACTCCGATGATAGCAACATCGAGCAGGCACGGGGCCTTGAGCCCGCAGACATCGTCAAGACGGGCATGATGGAACGAGCCGAGCGTCAGGTTGTCGCCGTACTCGAGCACCGCACGCTCGACCGTGCCCACGCGGCGGCGGGCATCGGCGATCGCAAGCTCCTGTGCGGCGGCACGCATGCGGCGGCTGCGTTCGGCCATAATCTCGGGCGGTACCTGATCGGGCATATCGGCCGCAAGCGTGCCGGGACGCTTGCTATAGCGGAAGACATGCATGCGCGAAAAGCCCACGCGACGGCACAACGCCAGTGACTCCTCGAACTCCTCGTCCGTCTCGCCGGGGAAGCCGACGATGACGTCGCAAGAAAGTGACGCCTGGGGCAGATTGGTACGAATCATGCGCACCGTGTCCTCAAAGGCCTCCGCACTATAGGGACGACCCATGCGATGCAGGGTCGCAGTGCAGCCGGACTGCACGGGAAGATGCAAGAACGGCGCGATACGCTGAGGATAGCGCGCCATCACCTTGAGCAGGCGCTCGGAGATGTCCATGGGCTCGACTGAGGAAATGCGCACGTGGGCAATCGTGGTGCGCTCCATAATGGCCTCGAGCAGCTCATCGATCTCCACGTGTTCGTCAGTCGCGCTCTTGCCGTCATAGGCGCCCAGGTTCACGCCAGTCAGCACCACCTCGGGCACACCGGCCTCCTGGGCCTCGCGCACCTGCTCGAGCACGGACTCGACGGGCACGGAGCGCTCGGGGCCGCGTGCCTTCCACACGATGCAATACGTGCAGCGGTGATTACAGCCGTCTTGGATCTTCACGCCCAGACGCGAGCGCCCCAGGGCATCGACCACATCGCTGTCGCTGCAGGCGGCCACACTATCGGATTCGACACCCAGCACCTCGCAGACACGCTCGGCGACGTCGATTTTCGACGGCTCGGCAATCACGCGGTCCGAAAGCTCCAGTAGCTCCTCGGGATGCAAGTTGACGACGCAGCCGGTCACGACCACGTAGGGCTCGCCTGGATATGACAGCGCATGGCGGACAGCCTTGCGGGTCTTGGCCTCGGCCTCGCCCGTCACGGCGCAGGTATTGATTACGATCAGGTCGGCATCCTGGGGCTCCACCATCGCAAAGCCCTGGCGCATAAGATCGGCAGTGATACGGTCGGACTCAACCCGGTTGACGCGGCAGCCAAGGTTGACGACGGAAATATGGGGTGCGAGCAAGCGGGCTCCTTAATCGAGGATATCGTCGAGGGCGCTCTTGATACGATCGGTTACCGACTTCTTGCCGGAAGCGACGTCATCGCCCATCTCGTCGGCAAAAGCGCGGAGCAGCTCGCGCTGCTTGTTGGAAAGGTTCGTGGGAACGACCACGCGCAGCTGCACGATAAGTCGACCGCGTGAGCCGCCACCGCCGATGCGCGGCATGCCGAAGTTGTTGACGCTGACGGTGTCGCCATACTGCGTGCCAGCGGGGACGCACACCTTGACGACCTCGTCGGGCATAATGCCCTCGACCTCAATCTCGCAGCCGAGCGCGGCCTGCGCGATGGAGATATCGCTCACCAGATACAGGTCGTCGCCATTGCGCTTAAAGCGCTCGTGGTCGGCGACACGCACGTTGACGATCAGATCGCCCGAGGACTCGCCACGAAGGCCGGCCTCGCCAAAGCCGCTCACGCGCAGTTGGCGACCGGTCGAGACGCCGGCGGGAATATCGATGTCGATCTTTTCGTGCGAAGGCGTGCGGCCCTGGCCGTCACAGGTCTCGCAGGGATGATCGATGACCGTTCCCTCGCCGTGGCAGTCGGGGCAAGGCGAAGAGGACTGGACCTGGCCCAAAAAAGAGCGCTGGACCGTGGTGACATAGCCCGTGCCGTGGCAGCGGCTGCACTGCTTTTCGGTCGCACCGTCAGCCTTGCCCGTACCGTTGCAATCCTCGCAGGGAGCAAGGCGGTCATAGCTGATCGTCTTTTTACAGCCAAGCGCAGCTTCCTCGAGCGTCACCGAAAGCGAGATGGCCATATCGCGACCGCGACGGCGCTCGCGCCGGCTGCGGGCACCACCGCCGGCTCCGCCGCCAAAGAACGACGAGAACAGGTCGTCCATGCCCATACCGCCAAAGATATCGTTGATATCGACATAACCGGAGCCACCAGGGCCATCGGCAGTACCAAAGCGATCGTAGTTAGCACGCTTCTGCTCGTCGGAAAGAACGGAATAAGCCTCGTTAAGCTCTTTGAACTTGGCCTCGGCCTCGGGGTCGTCCGAAACATCCGGGTGTACCGTACGGGCTTTCTTTAGAAACGCGCGTTTAATGGTCCGCGCGTCGGCATCCTTATCGACGCCAAGTACCTCGTAGTAATCCCTATTTTCCGACACGACCGAATCCTTCCGACTTTCAATATTGTCACAGTGCGTCCTATACCCAAGCTGGGCCGGCCGCAAACAGAGGGCTAGATGTTATTGCATTGCGTAGGGCGAAAGCATGGCACGTTGCGAGCAGCTCGCAAACCAAACCGACACGAGCGCGAACATAAATCCGTTGGCAAAACCGTTGGCAAACTGCATCGCGCCGCGCTTCCACCACAGCAGGCTACGGTGAAGAACCCCATCCGTGAGCACCATGAACAGACCCATGGCAAACGGAATAAAACACATCACGGCAAAGGCCGAGAACACGCCCGAGATGGCCGACAGCACCAAAAACGGCGCAACGATGCCCATCAGGTAAAAGCCGGTACGGGCTTTGCCCTCCAGGCGCTCGGCCTCCACATGGGCGCGACCGACCAGGTCACCACCTGTGGCGCCATTGGTACCGGCGTGGCCCATGCCGCTAATGCGAACCTCGTCGCCGTCGTGCGTGCCGGCAGGAAACTCAATCGTTTGCTCGGAGGTCACGCGGGTACGACCGCTGCCGCCGCAATCGGGGCACGGATCGGCTACGACCTTGCCCGAGCCGCCGCACTCGGGGCAAACCGACTGAAACGTACCAGCGCCAAACAGGAAGGACAGGTCCACATCGATATGGCCGCGCCCGCCGCAGCTTGGGCAGGTATGGGCATGCTCGGAGGAGACAGAACCCGAGCCGCCGCAGTGTCCGCACGTATCGAATCGCGTGTAGCGAACGGTTTTGCGGGCACCGCCCTTGGCCTCCTTGGCATCGAGCTTGATATCGACGACCACGTTGGCACCGCTTTCGGGATTGTAGGCTGCCCGACCGCGCCGCGGCTGGCCCCAAGCGCCGCCAAAGGGAAAACCGCCCTCAAAGGGATTGCCATAGGCTGCGCCGCCGGCGTAACCGCCGCCATAAGGCGAAGCCGTGGGGGCGCCGGCGAAAGGATTGCCCGAGCGCATGGCGTCATAGCGCGCACGCTTCTGCTCGTCCGAAAGCACGGCGTATGCCTCGGAAACCTCTTTGAACTTTTCCTCGGCATCCGGCTCTTTGTTGACGTCCGGATGGAGCTTGCGGGCCTTCTGCTGGAAGGCCTTTTGAATATCACGCGAGGTGGCGTCCTTAGAGACACCGAGAATCTCGTAGTAATCTTTTTCGTTCATCGTCGCCATGCGCGGCAACCTCCTGCTCAAAGCAGCGTATATCTTGCGGTAATTCTACCCGAGCGGTCTATGCTAGACCCCAAAACAGCTCGAACAGAACATTTCCATCGAGCCAGCCCAAGTGGGTGGGCGCTAAACGGGCGCAGGCGCGACCTGCGATAACGTCTTTCGAGGCGATGCGCCCCGCATATCCCTCGACGCCATCGGGCACCCACGTGGCAAGACCCAATTCGAGCGCGCGATCACAGGAAGCTGCCAGCTCGCCCGTTGGGATGACGCGAGCCGCGCGAACCAACAGGTCGGGCCCAACACCGCGCGTCATGCGACAAGCGAGCATCAGGTCTTCAGCCGCAGCCTCGCGCTGCGACAGGTATTCGGCCTCGAACGCCGTCGCGGCATCATCACGTTGCACCAGACGCACGCGGTGCGCATCGCCTCGAGAAGACACGCCGGGAAACAGCCCGGCCAAGCGGTCGAAATCCTCGGCATCGAGCATTCCGGCGGCAGAACGACCCAGGCCCAGATAACCCTGGCCGGTCCAATAGGCAATGTTATGAACGCACTCATGGCCGTCGAGCGCGTAGCTCGCCACCTCATACGGGTGATAGCCGGCCGCACTCAGACGCTCTCGCGCCGTGTCCATGCAGGCGGCCTGAAAATCCTCATCAGGCTCGAGCGACTCGTCGCGGCACGCCATGCGATAGAGGGGTGTCCCCTCCTCGAGCGTGAGCGGGTAAACCGACACATGGTGCGGAGCCGCCGCCAGCACGCCCTCGAGCGTGCGCTTCCAACTCGCTGCGGTCTGCCCGGGAAGTCCACACATAAGGTCGCACGACACGTCAAGCCCAGCGTCCTTGACCGTCGCGATGGCAGCGAGCGCCCGATCGGCATCGTGAATACGGCCGATGGCGGTAAGCTCGGTGTTATCGAGCGTTTGCACGCCCAGAGAGACGCGTGTGACACCAGCCTTAGCAAGCGCAGCGGCAAACTCGGCGGTCAGCGATTCGGGATTGGCCTCGCAGGTAAACTCAACGGGGGCGCACCACGCACGAATACGCCGCGCCAGCTCCACCAGGCGCTCCCCCGCCAGCGACGGCGTGCCGCCGCCAACATAGACGGTGCGAATCCGATCGAGGGCCCCGGCCTTGCCAAAAGCATCGAGGCGCGCATGCAACTGCTCAAAATAGGCATCGAGCGCGGCGCCCAGCTCACACGGAGCGAAACTGCGCGAATCAAAGTCGCAGTAGCGGCACTTTTGGGCACAGAACGGCACGTGCGCATACAGCGCGGTAACGGCCACCCTTACGCCTCCAGCGGATGAGGTGGCACCGATTCGCCGGCGGCAAGGGCAGCCTCGCAGGCCACCACATCGCGCTCGATCTCATCGACCAACGCCATGAACTCCTCATACGTGGAGCAGCGCACCACCTGGGCACGCCAAGCGGCGGCATGGGGCATGCCTTTTAAGTACCAGCTTGCGTACGTGCGGGCGCGCGACATGAGCGGCAGAAGCTCATGCGTCAGCGTTAGGTGCTCACGCAGGGCGTCCAAGCGCTCGATGGAGCTGCGCGGCGGCACCGGTACGCCATCGAGCGCAAGGGCTCGAGCATCACCAAAGACCCAGGGATTACCGTAGATACCGCGCGCGATAAACACCGCGCTGGCACGCGAGTTGCGCAGATGCTCCGCGGCGTCCTCGGCGCAGAACACGTCGCCCGAACCGATTACGGGAATCTCGACGGCATCTGCGACCTCATCGACGACCGACCAATCGGCCTGGCCCGTGTAGAGCTGCGTGGCGCAACGACCATGCACGGCGACTGCGGCAGCCCCTGCACCCTCAAGCATCTGGGCAAATGTCGCGGCATTGCGGTCCTCGGCATAAAAGCCCTTGCGAATCTTGACGGTCACGGGCACGTGCGCCGCACCCACCGTGGCCTCGACGATCTTCTCCGCCAGCTCGGGCGTTCGCATAAGCGCCGAGCCCTCGCCCTTGGTAACGACCTTGCGGGCGGGGCATGCCATATTGATATCGATGAGCGACAGGCGATCGCCAACGCGTTCCTCGACGGCGGCGACGGCGCTCGCAAACTGATCGGGCTTGGATCCAAAGAGCTGCACGCAAATCTGCTGCTCCTCGTCGGCCGGTAGCACCAGGCGCCAGGTCTTGTTGCTGGCATAGGCAAGGCCCGCCACGCTCACCATCTCGCTGTAGGCAAGGTTGGCACCGCGGCGGCGGCACATGATGCGGTAGGCAGGGTCGGTCACGCCGGCCATGGGAGCCATAAGGAACGGCTGCTCGGCATAAGCGCCCAGCAGCCGCTGACTATATTCGGAGAGCGCCATAAACCTACTCGTCCACCTTGAGAATCGCCATAAACGCCTCCTGCGGGACCTCGACCGAGCCGATGGCCTTCATGCGCTTCTTGCCCTCTTTCTGCTTCTCGAGCAGTTTGCGCTTACGCGAAATATCGCCGCCGTAGCACTTGGCAAGCACGTCCTTGCGACGCGCCTTGACGGTGGAGCGGGCAATGATCTTGTTGCCGATAGCACCCTGGATGGGCACCTCGAACAGCTGGCGCGGAATGATCTCCTTGAGCTTGTCGCACAGGCCGCGGGCAAGACCGTAGGCCTTGTCCTTGTGGACGATAAACGACAGTGCGTCCACCTCGTCGCCCGAAAGCAGGATGTCGAGCTTCACAAGCTCGGATGGGCGGTACTCGTTGAACTCGTAGTCCAACGAGGCGTAACCCTTGGTGCGACTCTTGAGCTGGTCAAAGAAGTCCAAGATAAGCTCGGCGAGCGGCATATCAAAGCGCATCTCGACCGATTTGCTCGTGAGATGGATCATGTCGGTCGTCACGCCGCGGTGCTCGATGGCGAGCTGCATGACGGCACCCGTATACTCGGGCGGACAGATGATCTTAGCCTTGAGGTAGGGCTCCTCAATGCGTTCGATGCGCGTAGCCTCGGGCAGGTCCTGCGGGCTGCGGACATCGATCATCTCGCCATCGGTCTTGTACACGTGATAGTCGACCGAAGGGCTCGTGGCGATGAGGTCCAGGTTGAACTCACGCTCGAGACGCTCCTTAACGACCTCCATGTGCAGCAGGCCCAAGAAGCCCACGCGGAAGCCAAAGCCGAGCGCCACGGACGTCTCGGGCTCCCACACCAACGACGGGTCGTTAACGTGAAGCTTATCGAGTGCGTCGCGCAGGTTCTCGTAATCCTTGTTATCGATCGGGAACAGGCCCGTATAGACCATGGGCTTGGCCTCACGGTAGCCCGGAAGCGGTTCGGGGCAGGGGTTCGACGCCCAGGTAAGGGTGTCGCCCACGCGAACGGCCTCGGGGTCCTTCAGGCCCGTGACCACATAGCCGACCTCGCCAACCGTCAGCGCGTCAACCGGGGTCTCGGCAGGACGCTTGACGCCCACGCCGTCGACCAAAAAATCGCCCTCGGCCTGCATCATACGCAGCGTATCGCCCTTTTTAATGGAACCATCGAAGACGCGCACCGTGGCCACAACACCGCGATATTCGTCAAAGTACGAATCCAGAATGAGCGCTTTGAGCGGAGCGTTTGCATCACCCTTGGGCGGAGAGATCAAAAAGACGATGGACTCCAGCAGATCGTGAATACCCTCGCCGGTCTTGCCCGACACGCACACGGCATCATCGGCAGGAATCGCCAGGTCGTCCTCGATCTCGGTCTTAACCTCGTCGGGGTGTGCCGACGGCAGGTCGATCTTGTTGATGGCGGGCACGATATCCAAGTTGGCGTTCATAGCGAGCGTCGCGTTGGAGACGGTCTGTGCCTCGACACCCTGGGTGGCGTCGACGACGAGCACCGCGCCCTCGCAAGCGGCCAGCGAACGCGAGACCTCGTAGGTAAAGTCCACGTGGCCCGGCGTATCGATGAGGTTGAACTGATACGTCTCGCCGTCGTCGGCGTCATAGGACACGCGGACGGCATTGGACTTGATCGTGATGCCGCGCTCGCGCTCGATATCCATGGTGTCGAGCAGCTGCGACTCCATGTCGCGCTCCTCAACGGTATGGGTAAGCTCGAGGATACGGTCACTGATCGTGGACTTGCCATGATCGATGTGCGCAACGATTGAGAAGTTGCGGATGTGGGAAATGTCAATTGAAGTATTCATGCCGACTATCTTACCCGAGCGGTACAAAAAATGGACCCTGTTCCATAAAACAGGCTCCATTTATGCGCGTAATCTGTGTGGTGTGAAATTTACAACTTAGGCGTTGATGCTGTTCACGAGCTTAGCAAGACCGGACTTGCGGTTGGAAGCCTGGTTCTTGTGGATAACATGCTTGGCGGCAGCCATGTCGAGACGCTTGGTGACGGTCTTGAGGGCAGCCTGAGCCTTCTCGGCGTCGCCCTCGGCGACGGCGGACTGGACGTGCTTCGTCAGCGTCTTGAGCTCGGACTTGACAGCCTTGTTACGCATGCGAGCTGCCTCATTGGTGCGGATACGCTTCTTCTGAGACTTGATGTTTGCCACTTCTGGAGTTCCTTTCGAGTTCCTTGCAAAAAATGTATGACACCTCTGAGACACGGTGAGGTCATGCAAGCGCCTACTATAGCACGCTCTATCTCAAAGGGATAGAACGAATTTGGCAAAAAGGCAGGTATCATCACGATTTTCTCAAGATGTTCGTAATCCAAAGCAAAAATGCGGTCTGGGAATCGGCCGAACCCTTGAGTGCGAGCTCCACATCGACCGCGCCCTCGAGCGCAGCGACAAGCTCCGCCATAGAAAAGCGGCGCGCCCAGGTCAGATGATTCTTGACCTGCCAGGACTGGAGCTTGAGCGTTGCGGCAAGCTCGCGACCTTGCCCGCGCGCATCGAGGGCCTTGGCAACGATAAGCTCACGGATGCGTCCGCACAGCAAGGTGTAGGTCCACACATAGCTCTTGACGGGCAGCAGATTAAAGAGCTCGAGCGATCGCCGCATATCGCGGGCCGAGACCGCATTGAGAAAGTCCCAAGGTTGGACCTCAGCCGTGCGCACGATCCAGCGTTCCACATCGGCAAGCTCAATCTGAGGCGCCTCGACCATCTGGGCAAGCTTTGCCAAGTCGTTGTCGAGCATACGGGTGTTTTCACCCGAGCGTGAGACGAGCTCCTCAGCGGCTGCCGTGGAGATGGACTTACCGTGTTGCGTCGCCATCTGCTGCACGCGACGCGGCAGCTCCCAGCGTTTGGTGCTCGAACAGTCGATCACTGCCTTCTTATCAATCTTGGCGATTGCCTTATACAAGCGCGTATTCTTAGCAAGCGAGTCGGCAATGAACAGGCAGACAGTCGTGGGGCTGGGGCTCGCCAGATATTCGACGAGCGGCTCAGAGACCGCCTTGGCGAGCTTTGAGCAGCCGTCGAGAATTACAAGGCGAAACTCGCTGCCCATGGGAAAGGTGTTGAGCGAGCCGATAATCGATTCGATATCGGGGTCTTTGGTCATGTCGCGCTCGTCGAGGTTGAACTCGACCATGCCCGACTTTTCCAGACGTGCCTTCATGCGCGAGACAGCGTGGTCACGTTTGACTCCGTCGGTACCGACGATCAGATATGCCGGCAACAGCCCGGTTTCGGACATCGCGCTCCCCTCTCGCAAGCTCCTAAATTCGTACCGTGTCATTTTAGCCCAGGGCCCCACCGCGCGCCAACGATGCCATCACGACCGCTGGCATCGCATCGTAAAGCCCTTCGCGGTCGGGCTGATGGTGATATCACCGTGTTCGATGGTGCATGCGAACGCACCGCCCGCTTCCTGAACGGCATCGATGCAGGCATCCGACGGATGACCGTATCGATTCCCCTTGCCGGCGCTCGCGAGGGAAAGCTCGGGTCTCAGGACGTCCAGCAACTCACCATCGACTGAAACCTTGGAGCCGTGATGCCCAAGTTTAAGAACATCGATATCCCCCACCTCCTGCACGAATTCCCGTTCTTGGTCGAGCTCGGCATCACCAGTGAGGAGCATACGCAGGCTCTTGCCTTCCTGAACATAAGAGAGTAGCAGGACAAGCGAGTCCTCATTTCCCTCGCCATCTACGGACTCGAACGGCCACATCACGCGGGCACAAAATGAGCCGATGTCGACCGTATCCCCACGGCGCACCTGCCGATACTCAACGCCAGGTCGATTCAATACCTCGGCAGGAGCATCCTCCAACGCATCCGCCGCCACGGCAATCGTTCCGACCGAAAACTGTTCGAGCACGGCAGGTAGACCACCCCAGTGGTCCTCATCCCAATGCGTCACAAAGACGGCATCGATATGGTGCACGTTATTGCGAACCAAAGCCGCTACCACGCGCGCATCGAGCCCGCAGTCGACGAGTGCTAATGCGCTGCCCTGGCGGATAAGAATCGCATCCGCCTGGCCCACATCGAGCACCGTCACCGAAGGCGGAGCGAATCGATCCCAGTAGACGTACGGAATCGCAGCCAAGAGCACCAGGCATGAAAGCCCCACCGCCATAGGACGTGCACGGGGACGCGGCCACCAGACCAACAGAACCGCCAGCAAACACGGCACTAGGTAAATCCACATGCTATCGGGCGGCACACTCACAGATGCACCAGGCACGGCGGCAAACAGCTGCTCGAAGAACAGTGTGCAACGGGCGGTAACCATGGGCACTACGAGCGCCCAAGTCCGCAACGGTGCCACGAGCGAAAAGGGAACCATCACGATCGACACATCAAGCAGTACGCTCACCACCGGACCAATGACCGCATTTGCCAGCGGAGCAATGAGCGAGAACGCACCAAAGGCGGGAATGGTAATGGGAAGTGTCGCCAGTTGCGAGCACAGCGTGACGGAAAATATGTTGGCAACGCCCGATGGCACACCCAGCTCACCCAAAGCGTAGGTCGCATAGGAGCAAAAGCACAGGATCGAAAAGACGCTTGCACACGAGAGCTGAAAGCCCATCTCGAACAGCACCGTCGGCCGCAGTAGCACAAAGATGGACATGGTTACGAAGAGAGCCGATGCGCCGTGCCGGCGACGCCCCGCGCCGTTTACGACAAGCGTCGCGAACACCATGCAGCACGCGCGCACGGCCGAGGGAGAGGCGCCCGTAAAGACAGCGTAGCCCACAAGCGTTATCGCCAATATCGCCCGCTGAAGACCACGTGAGCAGCGAGTCTTTTGCAATACACCCTCGATTACAAACCCCACGATAGCCAAATGGCTGCCGGAGACGGCTATAAGATGCGCCGTTCCCGTCACCGAAAACCAATCGCCCGCCGACTGGGCGCGCAGCTCGGCCGAACGACCGCAGACGACACCGGCTATGAGTGCACGCGCCGGGTCGGTCGCAGGCGCGATGGACGCAAGCAGCCCATTTCGCAGCCGAAGCAGCGGCCCCGGAGAGCCCTCATCGACCGACACAATCCGAACGGCTTTTACCTTGCATACCTCGCCTCGGAGCACGCGCGATCGTCCATACGCATCGTTCTCAAAACGTGAAACGCGACCGATAACACGCACGTGCGCCCCGACCTTGAGCTCGCGGTCGCACGATAGGCGAACCGTTGTCAAGTTCTTACCGTCCGCGCGTGCCTCGCAGGTATAGGAATACACGTCGTCGTTTATGGATGGATCACCCTGCACGACAAACTCGAGGCTGCTTGCCGCTCGACCGTCGAGCGCCTTCGAGACGCTTAGCGCGCCCACAGCCCACCAGGCCGAGACGACCGCTCCCGCCACGAGACCAACGGACGCGGCATACAACCACCGCTTCAAAGGGGCAAGCCGCGCACATGATAGAGCCAGCACAACGAATACCGCCGCCGCAAAGGGAATGGTCCATAGCGGCCCGACCGCCGGCGCCCGCTCCCTCAGCAGCGCATCAGCGGCCATGTTGAGCACGAGGACACAGCTCATGCACATGCCGGCACACAGGGCCATCGTCCACGGAAGCAGGGGCCGCGGAGGCATAACACGCTCGCGCTCGGTCGCACTCATACGCAGATGCAATCTTTGATTTTGGCAAGCTTCTTCTCGCCGATTCCCGACACACGCATCAGGTCGTCAACCGAGGCAAAAGCACCGTTCTTTGTCCGCTCATCGATAATTGACTGTGCCATGGAGGGACCGATGCCCGAGAGTGTCTGCAGCTCTGCCGCGCTTGCCGTATTGATGTTTACCAGGCCTGTTGCGCCGCTCACGCCCGATGATGCGGAAGCCCCACCATCAACACCGGCTTCCGCAATGGACGCCTGCTGCTCCCCTACCGTTGGAACGTGGATTTTTTGTCCATCAGTGACCTTGGATGCCCGATTAAGCCCCGTAACGTCTGCCTCGGGCGTAAGCCCGCCGGCAGCATCAATCGCCTGAGCCACCCGCGCGCCGTCTTTGAGCCTGTATACACCGGGCGACACAACAGCGCCATCAACATCGACATAGACTTCTGCCGCGGCAGACGCCTTAGACGAAGAGCCTTCGGATGTCTTTCCGCTCGAGGCATCGCCGGATCCCGGCTCCACCAACGAGCCTGAACCGTCAGTGCGCTCAAACGACACGCCGCCGGCACCGCCGCCAAGGTTCGCCATCGCCAAGCCGCTCGCCATCGCAATGACGACCAGTATCGCCACGACCACCGCCTTATGACCGAACAGCTTGTCCGCCAAGCGGTCCATCTTTTTGACCCGTTCGTGTTGTTCGCGCTGCGCCATAGCAAAACCTCCCAACACCATCGTGTCAGGAAAGGAACTCCGCAACAGCTACGCTCCAAAACCGGTTTTAGCGGTCAAACCAAAAACCGACCAAAACCTTGCACAAATCTGTCCATTTATTCAGGCACACGTCAGCAAATGAACACTTAGCCGCAAGATGCCCAGATAGCAAAAGACCGACGATGCAAGCGCATCGTCGGTCTATGCACAAATTTACTCGTGATCTTGGTAAATCTCACGCGGAGAAAGCTCCGAATGTTTGCGTTTTAAGGTCTTAGGGGCCTTATACGTGTTGCTCTCGAAGTCGATGTACTCGGTCTGCTTGAGCAGGCGCTCGATCATCTCCTCATGATCGAACAACTCCCAGGCCTCATGCACGGCATCGAGTTTAGCGTGCGTCTCGGGACGGCGCGGCATAAACAGCGTGCAGCAGTCGGGAGCGGCCTCAGTCGAGATATCGAACGTACCGATCTCCTCGGCACGCGCAATGATCTCCTGCTTGTCCGAACCGATGAGAGGACGGAACACGGGGATCTTCACGGCCTCGTTGACGGCCATGATATTCTCAAGCGTTTGGGAGGCAACCTGTCCAAGCGATTCGCCCGTCACGATGGCCTTGGCGCCCTCGATGTGTGCAATGCGCTCGGCAACCGAATACATAATGCGGCGATACATGATCACGCGCAGGTTGCTGGGACAGGTGACCGAAATCTCACGCTGGCAGTCGCCAAACGGCACCACGTACAGGCGGCCGATCTGGACACCCGGCTCAAGCGCACGGATGATGTCCTGTACCAGATACTCACTCGTATCGGGCGTCTGCGGACGACCAGAGAAATGTACCGGCACGCACACCGCGCCGCGACGCGCGAGCATCCAGGTCGCCACCGGAGAATCGATACCCGACGACAGCAGCGTCACGACCTTGCCGGCAGAACCCACCGGCAGACCGCCCACGCCGCGCTCGGAGCGCGCGTACACATAAACGCTACCCTGGACCACCAGTACGTGCACCATCGCATCGGGGTCGTGCATTTGAACCTTTTTATCGGGGAAGGCCTCACACAGCACCTCACCCACCTGACGATTGATGTCAATCGAGGTAAGCTCATAGTCGGTATTGGAGCGCTTGGCGTGCACCTTAAAAGAATCGAAGGAACCAAACTCGCGCAGCGCCTTCACGGCGGCGGCGCAGTACTCCTGCGAGTCGCGGTTGGTGTGATACGCCAAAGACACACGTGCAACGCCGGGAACAGTGCGAATGACACGCGCCGCCTCATCGGCCTGATGCTCGTTAAAGGTCACGAGGATATAACCGGAAATTCGAGACACGGCATTCACGGAAAAGGCGGCCAAGGCCGCCTTGATGTTATCCATGAGGATATGCTCAAAATGTGCGCGGTTCTTACCCTTCAGTCCAACCTCGTGATAGTGGACCAGGCAGACGCGAGCCGCCATTTAGGCTTCAGCAACCTTGTGGCCGAGCGCCTTCTCGTAACGGGCCTCGTCGTAAGAGATGTCGCCGTCGACAATCTCGTCCATAGCCATCGAAATGGTATCGGCACCGGAAAGCCCGATGGTGATGTCATCGACATCCTGGACGGCAAGCACGCGGTTGTGCTGGCCACGCAGCATGCTGTTAATGTCGCAGGCGCGCTTGGAGGCAAGCGAAGCGAGCAGGAAGCGGTTGTGATCGGTCTTCTCCAGAAGATCGTCAATGCAAGGCTTTACAACGGACACGGACCTCAGATCCTTTCATGCATATCGAGAACGCGAACGAGCTCATCGGTCGCGCGGTCGAGATCGTCATTAACCACGACGTCGTCGTAGCGGTCGGCAAGGGCAAGCTCATCGGCGGCGTTTGCCATACGCAGCTCAATCGTCTCGGGCGTCTCGGTACCGCGACCGACTAGACGCTCGCGGAGCACCTCAAGCGAAGGCGGCTTGATAAAGATCAGCACGGCCTCGGGGAAACGCTCCTTCACCTGCAGGGCGCCCTGGACATCGATCTCCAAAATCAGAGAAGCGCCCGAGGCGAGCTTGGATGTGACCTCGCTCACCAACGTGCCGTAGCAGTTACCGTGGACCTCGGCCCACTCAACAAACTCGCCGTTTGCCACGCGGCGGTCGAACTCCTCGCGCGTCAGAAAAAAGTAGTTGACGCCGTCGACCTCACCTTTGCGTGGTGCTCGCGTGGTAGCCGAAACCGTCAGGCCCAGGTTCGAGCGGCGCTCGCGCACACGAGTGACGAGCGTACCCTTCCCTGCGCCTGACGGTCCAGAAATCACAAAGAGCTTGGAATCCTGAGCGCTCACTTATTTGGTCAGCTGCTCGAGGAGCTGCTCGCGCTGACGGACGCCGAGGCCCTGGACGCGACGGGTAGCGGAGATACCGAGCTCCTCCATGATCTTGGCGGCCTTGGCCTTGCCATAACCAGGGAGAGACTCGATGAGAGTGGAAACCTTCATGCGGGAAGCGATGGGATCATCGGAGTTGAGCACGGACTCGAGGGACTTCTCACCCTTCTTGATCTGCTCGCGAAGCTCAGCGCGGGCATGACGGGCGGCAGCGGCCTTCTCAAGAGCCTGCTTGCGCTGCTCGTCGGTAAGCTGAGGGAGTGCCATTCGAACCTCCAAATAATTGGTTTAACATTCATTCGATGTTGGCATTTTAGCACGTCAAACGTACAAAATGCTCAATTGCGGCTCCATAGGTTAGACGATACCTGCAAAAAGTGCAATATATCGGGGGCAAAGATAAGCCCCCGAACCGCGATTCCACACAATAGATGGGAAAGTTTTCGCAGGCACGGGGGCTATTTTGTGCTAATGGCACTCAAAAGTGGTGACTTAAGAAATCTTTTATGCGACGTTTTCGACCAGCTCGGCGACAATTGCGTCAAAAGCGGCAACAGGGTCGTCGGCACCGGTGATGGGACGTCCCACCACGATATGGCTCGCGCCGCGCTCGATAGCCTGGGAAGGCGTGGCAACACGGGACTGATCGCCCAGGGCCGCGCCCACGGGACGCACGCCCGGAGTCACGATGAGGGCATCGGGGCCCAGCAGCTCGCGCATATCGTGAGCCTCCATCGGAGAGCACACGATACCGTCGATGCCGTTGGCCTGAGCAAGCTTCGCCAGGCGGGCGGCCTCCTCGGCCACGGGCGACTCAACGCCAATCTCGGCCAGCGAATCCTGGTTCATGCTCGTGAGCACGGTGATGGCGACAAGCTTGGCACGGTCCTCGCGCGCCTCCTCGGCACCTTCGCGGCAGGCAGCGAGCATAGCGCCCGAGCCCAGGCCGTGGACCGAAAGCAAGTCGGCACCGGCAAGCGAGGCCGAGCGGGCAGCGCCGCGAACCTGATGCGGAATGTCATGGAACTTAAGGTCGAGGAAGACCCTAAAGCCAAGGTCCTTAAAGGTCTTGACGATCTGGGGACCCTCGGCGTAATAGAGCGTCATGCCCACCTTGAGCCAAGCGGCATGGCCCGAAAGCTCATGGGCAAGCTCGAGCGCACGCTCACGGTCGCAGTCGAGGGCGACGATAACGCGGTCGCGGGCATCGGTCTCTAGCATTCGAAAGCACCTACCAGCTCGTTGATGTCCTTCACGCCCTGAGACTCCGCCCAGGCCTCGAGCTCATGCGCAATCTTAAGCGAAACGCACGGATCGACGAAGTTGGCCATGCCGACCGACACGCAGGTAGCGCCAGCCAGGATAAACTCGGCCGCATCCTCGCCGGTCATGACGCCGCCGACACCGTTGATGGGGATATCGACGGCCTGGGCAACCTCCCAGACCATGCGCACGGCGATGTGGTGGCACAGCGGGCCCGAAAGGCCGCCCTTGGGCTTGGCCACGCGGGACTTGCGGGTATGAACGTCGATAGCCATGCCCTGGATGGAGTTAATGACCGATAGGCCGTCGGCGCCGGCGGCCTCGAGAGCCTTGGCAATTTCGGCGACGTTAACCGGAGCCATCTTCACGAACAGCGGCTTGTCGGTCACCTTGCGGCAGGCGGCCATGACGGAAGAGGCGCCCTCGGGCGTAGAGCCCATAGCGGCACCGCCGGCGGCGATGTTGGGGCAGCTGACGTTGATCTCGTAGCCGGCAGCCCAGGGACACAGCTCGACATACATCTCAAGCGCGCGCACAAACTCGTCAACGGAGTGGCCGGCAACCTGGCAAATGACCTGGCAACCGTCCTTGGACAGCTGCTCGAGCCACGGGCCGGACTCACGGGCAAAGGCGGCGACACCGGGGTTCTGCAGGCCCACGGAGTTGATCATACCGCCGGGAATCTCGGCCATGCGGGGCGCAGGATTGCCCGGCCAGGGCTCGGCGGCGCAGCCCTTAGTGGTGATGGCGCCCAGCTGGGAAACATCGAAGAAATTCTGGAACTGCCAACCGTAGCCGAAGGTACCGGCTGCGGTGTTGATGGGGTTCTGCATCTTGACGCCGCCGAAATCGACGGCCATGTTCACGGTACCCACTAGAAGACCACCACCTTGGAAGCATCGAACACGGGGCCGCACATGCAGGCGCCCTTCATACCGTCGACCGTCTCGACATTGCAGGTGTTGCAGGCGCCAAAGCCGCAGCTCATCATGCGCTCGAGCGACACCTCGCAGTACGCACCGGCCTCGGCGGCAGCGGCGGCGACTTTCTTCATCATGACGGCGGGGCCGCAGCTGGCCACGTAGTCGTAGCCGCCCTCGCCCAGCAGCTCAGCGGCAGGATCGGTGCAAAAACCGTGCGTACCCAGCGTGCCGTCGTCGGTGCAGACGTTAACCGTGGCGCCCAGCGCGCGGAACTCATCGACACCCACAGCCTTGGCAGCGGTACCAAAGCCCAGGCACACATCCACGTCAACACCCTGCTCGGCAAGCATACCGGCAAGACACAGCACAGGAGGAACGCCAATGCCACCGGCGACGAGCAGGGCCTTCCTGGTGCCCTCGGGTACCATCCAGCCACGGCCACCGGGGCCCAACAGGTTAGAGGAGGAGCCAGGGCCCATCTGGGACAAACGACGGGTATCGTCGCCCACAACGGCGTACCACAGCTCGACGGTGCCGGCCTCGGCGTCGGCGCGGTAGTAGCTCAGGGGCACGCGAAGCAGCGAGGACGCATCGCCAGGTACGGCGATGTTCACAAACTGACCGGGCTTGAGCGCACTTGCAAGCTTGGGGGCCGAGATGACGAGCGAGAAGATGCCGTCGGCAATCTCCCGGTTCGAGACGACCTCGAAGTCGTGCATGCGTGCAGTGGAAGGTGTGGGCATAGACGCTCCAATCCCCCATGCGGTTGCATGGTCCAAACGAATAGAAAGCGCGGCACCGCAAGGGCGCCGCGCACAAAAGCGATAAGGCTATGCTAGCAGATGCAGCCGTCGGCAAGCGTCTGCTTACCGCCGACAAACACATCGGTGGCACGACCGGTGAGCGTGCGGCCGGCAAAACCGGAGTTCTCGGCGCGCGACTCGTAACCGTCCTCGCCAACCGTCCAGGTTGCGAAGGGGTCGAAAACGGTCAGGTCGGCAACGGAGCCCGCCTTGACCTGAACCTGATCAAGGCCCAGGATCTCACGCGGCTTGATGGCCATGAGCTCGACCATGCGAGCCATGCTCATCTTGCCCGTGTTGACCAGCTCGGTAAGCACAAGCGACAGCGAGGTCTCGAGGCCGATCATGCCAAAGGGCGCAAGCTCGAACTCGCGGGCCTTCTCCCACGGGGTGTGGGGAGCGTGATCGGTGACGATAACGTCGACGGTACCGTCGATGACACCCTGACGGATGGCCTCGGCGTCCTCGTCGGTGCGCAGCGGCGGATTGACCTTAAGCGAGGTGTTGTAGGTCTCGTCCAGGTCGTTCTCGGTCAGGAACATGTGGTGCGGGGTAGCCTCGCAGGTCACCTGAACACCGGCGGCCTTACCGGCTCGCACGAGTTCCAGGCCATGAGCGGTGGAAATGTGCTGGATGTGCAGCTTGGCACCGGTCAGCTTGGCGATCTCGATATCGCGAGCGATCTGCAGCTCCTCGCCTGCCGCCGGCCAGCCCTCGAGGGCCAGACGGGTCGAGACCTTGCCCTCGTTGATCTGACCGTGACCGACCAGGTCCTCGTCCTGGCAATGGCTCATAAAGACCTTGCCGAACATCTTGCCGTAGTCCATGCAGCGACGGAGCATGCCCGCGCCCTGCACGCCGCGACCGTCGTCGGTGAAAGCGACGGCGCCATGGGCGACCATATCGCCCATCTCGGACATGGCCTCGCCCTTAAGACCGCGGGTCATGGCGCCCGACGGATAGACGCGGCAGTGGCCGACCTCGGCAGCTCGGGACTTGACGAACTCAACGACGGTACCGTTATCGGTAACGGGGTCGGTGTTGGGCATGGCGCACACGCCGGTGAAGCCGCCCTTGGCAGCAGCGCGAGTGCCACTCTCGATGTCCTCTTTGACCTCGTAGCCGGGCTCGCGCAGATGCACGTGCATATCCACCAGGCCGGGGACGAGATACTTGCCGGAAAGGTCGCGGACCTCGGCTCCCTCGGCGGCGAGGTTCTCTCCGACCTCGGCGATCTTGTCGCCGTCAATCAGGACGTCGACGACACCGTCAAGCTCGACAGACGGATCGACGACGTGGGCATTCTTAAGAAGCAAGGCCATTATCGGCACCTCCAAGCAGCAGATACAGGATAGCCATACGCACGCAGATGCCGGCGTAGACCTGCTCCAGGATGACGGAGCGTTGCGGGTGGTCGGCCATGTAGGAGTCGAACTCGACGCCGCGGTTGATGGGGCCCGGGTGGCAGATGATCGCATCGGGCTTCATGAGCTTCTCGCGGTCCTTGGTCAGACCAAAGAGCTTGTGATACTCACGAATGGTCGGGAACGGTGCGCCCTCGAGGCGCTCCTGCTGCACGCGCAGCATGTAGACGACGTCCAGCTCGGGCAGGACGGAATCGAGATCACTCGTCACGTGGTCGCAGCCCAGGACCTCGGGTGCCGGAGGCAACAGCGTGCCGGGGGCGACGGCATAGGTCTCGCAGCCCATGATCTTAAGAGCGGGGATCAGCGAGCCGCACACGCGGGAGTGGGAGATATCGCCGACGACGGCGACCTTCAGACCGTGGAAGTCACCCTTGTGCTGCCAAATGGTGTACAGGTCCAGCAGGGCCTGCGTGGGGTGGTTGTGCTTGCCGTCGCCGGCGCAGATGACGCTCGCGGGCGAGTTCTGCGTGACGATGTAGGGCGCGCCGGCGTGCTTGTCGCGCACGACGATGCAGTCGATCTTATAGGCGTTGAGCGTCTCGACGGTGTCGACGAGGCTCTCGCCCTTGACCGTGGAGGTCGAGGAGCCGCCAAAGTTGAGGCTATCGGCCGAAAGGCGCTTCTCGGCGAGCTCGAAGGAGCTGCGGGTGCGCGTCGAGGGCTCGTTGAACATGTTGACGATGGTCTTGCCCTTGAGCGTGGGGACCTTCTTGATCGCACGCTCGTTGACCTCGGAGAACGCCTTGGCGGTCTCGAGGATGAGCTTGATGTCCTCTTCGGAGTACTCGGTAATGTCGATCAGGTGCTTATGGTTGAACGCCACGGTACTACTCACCTCCCAGCGGCGCGGAGCCCACGTGGGAACCCGGCGCGACGTCGTTGATCTCGACAGCGGTACGGCCGTCGACTTCCTTCATATATAGGTGCACGTTCTCCTCGTGCGACGAGGGAACGTTCTTGCCGACAAAGTCCGGCGAGATGGGGAGCTCGCGGTGACCGCGGTCAACGAGAACTGCCAGCTCGATGCGGCTCGGACGGCCCAGATCCATGACGGCGTCCAGAGCGGCGCGAATGGTACGGCCCGTGTACAGGATGTCGTCCACCAGCACGACGCGCTTGCCGTCGACGCTAAAGGGAATGTTGGTGGCGTGGATCGCGGGAGCGAAATTGGTCGCATAGTCATCGCGATAGAAGCTGATGTCGAGGCTACCGAGCGGAACTTCGACGCCCTCGATCTCCTTGATCTCCTCGGCGAGCTTCTTTGCCAGAAGGTCGCCGCGCGTGACGATGCCGACCAGAGCGAGGTCTTCACAGCCCTCGTTGCGCTCGAGAATCTCGTGCGCGATGCGGGTCATCGCTCGATTGACGGCGGTCTCGTCCATGATGACCGCCTTGGGGGAAGTCGTGCCCATCGATCTCCTTCCTCACATGTCTTGACTGCTGACACAGTCAAAAAAATAGATGCCCGACCGCTCAAAGCGGACCAGACACCCACAGGAAGGGCTGCTCATTGGCAGCTATGTAATTCCATGTGGGTATCTCGTACCCCTTTAATGGTCAAGGGATAGTGTAGCCAACCTCGAGCCTAATTGCGAGCATAAATACAAAGCAATCCGAAAACGGAGCCCAACGCACCATAAACCTATATATAATTGTGGGACGAGCTTGAAAACCTTGTTGCGAGCTGGCATAATCCCCTCTGCCGCACGCAAATCGGATCTACGTCCAGGGCCGTGGCGTGGGCACTATCGCCAAAAGAGAAATATCTCTGTGTAGATTACGCACAGGGATCTGCTTCTGTGCTATAGTTCAGGCTTGTTTGTTAACGCGACATGTTCGTTTGTCGCCCAAGGAGGGTCAGTTATGTCCAAAGTTTGCGAAGTTTGCGGTAAGCACCCCGTTGCCGGTCGCTCCATCAGCCACTCTCACCGCGTCACCAACCGTAAGTTCCGCCCCAACATCCAGCGCGTCTACGTCGTCGTCGACGGTCACCGTCGCAAGATGAACGTTTGCTCCACCTGCCTCAAGTCCGGCAAGGTTGCGCGCTCCTAAATAAGGTCTTACCAACAAGTACCTCGGACTCTCCGGGTCAAAGACCTCGCGTTCACATAGAACTTATCAAAGGCGTCCTCCCCTACGGAGGGCGCCTTTTTGCACTCATTGGGCACTCATTGGGGACAGACTTGCATGAGCGTTTTCACTCATTGGGGACAGACTTACATGAGTGCTTTCATGCATTTGGGACAGACATAACGCGTGCCGGCATCGGTTCGCCCCCTGCCTCACGCAGCCTCCTTCCAGCCTGTGGTGGCCTTGGTAACGCTTGAAGAGCCGATACCAGTGATACGGACAATTTGCTTGACCGTGAGATGTGCCCGCCTAAGCCTCAGCAGACAGGCATCGCGTTCGGGGCGTGGCAAGGCCTTGAGCAGCGCAGGATCTATGCTGGGCAGGACTTCGCGCGCAACAGAAAGAGCATCCTCATCGGGGATCCGTCGGCGCGGAAGAATCTCCTCTGACCAGATGCGCCCGGCAACTTCCTCGATATGCTCGCAATAGCAACGGGAACCTCCGACAATATCGAGCATAGGGGCCGCATCACAAATATCAAAGGGATCGTAGCCCAGCTGATATGCCTTGTAACTTGACCAGCGGTACGCCTCAAGCGAGTCGAGCGCACCTTTCACGGGATTGAGATGGATATAATCGAGCAGCTGCACTGCCTGCGTGTCCGACTCAACCGCGACCCGCGAATAGCGATTGTCAAACAGATGCCCCGTTCTCCCCGTTTTCCCATTGAATTACTTAGCATACGCCGTCAATGCGCACTGCATTGCCTTTGAAAGATTGTCAAACGGATCATCAACCATCAAATGGAAGTGATTGTCCATAAGGCACCAAGCCAACACCGCCACTTCATGGCGAGCGAATCTGTCCGAGATATCAGATAAGAACCGATAGCGGTCGGAGTCATCTTCAAAAATTATCTGTTTAGAATTGCCGCGGTCATAGACGTGGTAATAGCCGGTGAGAGAAACGGCGCGGGCACATCGGGGCATAGCCTCTCCTTTCAAAACTGTACAGGCAACACCTAAAAGGAGAGACGCAACGCGAAATGCTGAGCCTGTAACCTATTTATATCCAATGAGCGGCAATAACAGGCCCAGAACGGCAAAATGGCAAATCAATGTCTGTCCCAAATGAGTGAAAGCACTCATGGTAAGTCTGTCCCCAATGAGCGGGGCGATACGCAAGGCAGATAGATTTAGTTGAAACGGTTCATTTGATTGAAGCGTTTTAGTTTGTCTTTTACGGGAATCTACCCGTTCACCGAATTATTTCTTGCTATCATGCATCTTGTAGGGTAAATCTCCGATCGCAAGGAGACACAAATGGTGAAAAAGTCACCGGAAAACACTACTCCCGCCATCGTGGACAACGTGGAGGCGCTTGAGGCCAAACTCAAATCTATGCGTGAGGCCCAGGCTAAATTCGCTGAGTACACTCAGGAGCAGGTAGACAAGATCTTCTACGAGGCTGCTATGGCCGCCAACAAGGCTCGTATTCCTTTGGCCAAGCTCGCCATCGAGGAGACAGGCCGTGGCGTTCTCGAGGACAAGGTCATCAAGAACCACTACGCCGCTGAGTACATCTACAACGCTTACAAGAACACCAAGACCTGCGGTGTCATCGAGCGCGACGACGCTTACGGCATCACCAAGGTCGCCGAGCCGATCGGTATCGTTGGCGCTGTCATCCCGACCACCAACCCGACCTCCACGGCCATCTTCAAGACGCTCATCTGCCTGAAGACCCGTAACGCCATCATCATCTCCCCGCACCCGGCAGCCGCCAAGTGCACCATCGCCGCCGCCAAGCTCGTTCTCGACGCAGCTGTCAAGGCCGGTGCTCCTGAGGGCATCATCGGCTGGGTCGACAAGCCGTCCATCGAGCTGACCAACATGGTCATGCGCGACGTCGACATCATTCTCGCAACCGGTGGCCCGGGCATGGTCAAGGCTGCTTACTCCTCCGGTAAGCCCGCACTCGGCGTCGGCGCCGGCAACACCCCGGTCATCATCGACGATACCGCGGACATCAAGCTCGCCGTCAACTCCATCATCCACTCCAAGACGTTCGACAACGGCATGATCTGCGCTTCCGAGCAGTCCGTCACCGTCCTCGACTCCATCTACAAGGATGTCAAGGCTGAGTTCCAGCGTCGCGGCTGCTACTTCGTCAAGCAGGGTGCCGAGATGGACGCCCTGCGTGCCGCCATGTTCAAGAACGGCGCACTCGATCACCGCATCCCCGGCATGGCTGCCGCCAAGATCGCCGAGCTCGCCGGTATCGAGGTTCCCGCCAAGACCAAGATCCTGATCGCCGAGGTCACCTCCACCGATCCCGAGAAGGAAGAGTTCTCCCACGAGAAGCTCTCCCCGGTCCTCGCTATGTATCACGCCAAGGACTTCCAGGAGGCCGTTGACAAGGCAGAGCACCTCGTCCTCGCAGGTGGCCCGGGCCACACCGCCTCTCTCTACGTGCACCCGGCACAGAGCGAGAAGATCGCTAAGTTCCAGCACGTCATGAAGGCCTGCCGCATCGTCATCAACACCCCGTCCTCGCACGGCGGCATCGGTGACCTCTACAACTTCGGCATGAAGCCGTCTCTAACCCTGGGCTGCGGCTCCTGGGGTGGCAACTCCGTCTCCGAGAACGTTGGGGTGAAGCACTTGATCAACGTCAAGACCGTGGCAGAGCGCCGCGAGAACATGCTGTGGTTCCGCGCACCCGAGAAGGTCTACTTCAAGAAGGGCTGCACGCCCGTCGCACTCGACGAGCTCGGCACCGTAATGGGCAAGAAGCGCGCCTTCATCGTTACCGACCAGTTCCTCTTCAAGAATGGCAACACGCGTGCCATCGAGGCCAAGCTCGATGAGATGGGCATCGCTCACGACTGCTTCTACGACGTTGAGCCCGATCCCTCCCTGCAGTGCGCACGTCGCGGCGCCAAGCAGATGACGCTCTTCGAGCCGGATGTCATCATCGCCGTCGGCGGCGGTTCCGCAATGGACGCCGGCAAGATCATGTGGATGATGTACGAGCACCCCGAGGCGAACTTCGAGGACATGGCCATGGACTTCATGGACATCCGCAAGCGTATCTTCACCTTCCCCGAGATGGGCAAGAAGGCTTACTTCGTCGCCGTCCCGACCTCTTCGGGCACTGGCTCCGAGTGCACGCCGTTCGCCATCATCACCGACAAGGAGACCGGCATCAAGTGGCCGCTCGCCGACTACGCGCTGCTCCCCAACATGGCTATCGTCGACGCCGACAACTGCATGACCGCCCCGAAGGGCCTCACCGCAGCTTCCGGTATTGACGTCATGACCCACGCCATCGAGTCCTACGTCTCCATCATGGCTTCCGATTACACCAAGGGCCTCTCCGAGCGCGCCGCAAAGCTCGTCTTCGAGAACCTCCCGAGCTCCTTCACCAACGGTGCCAAGGATCCGCACGCTCGCGAGGAGATGCACAACGCATCCTGCATGGCCGGTATGGCATTCGGTAACGCCTTCCTGGGCCTCAACCACTCCATGGCCCACAAGCTCGGCGCTTTCCACCATCTGCCCCACGGCCTCGCAAACGCCGTCATCCTGACCCGCGTCATGCGTTACAACGCCGCCGAGGCTCCTGTCAAGATGGGAACCTTCTCTCAGTATCCTTACCCCAACGCGCTGCACAACTACGCCGAGATGGCTCGTTACTGCGGCATCGACGGCAAGGACGACCGTGAGGTCTTCGAGAACTTCATCACCAAGCTCACCGAGCTCTGCGACTTCATCGGTGTCAAGCACACCATCGCTGAGTACGGCGTTGACGAGAAGTACTTCCTCGACACCCTCGACGAGATGACCGAGCAGGCATTCAACGACCAGTGCACCGGCGCTAACCCGCGCTACCCGCTCATGAGCGAGATCAAGGAGCTCTACCTGGACGCCTACTACGGCCGCGAGCCCCAGGACTACGCCGTCTGCTAGTTTTTAGCACGGTTTTTTGCGGCGGGGGTGCACGGGTGTTTCACACACCCCCGCCGTCGCTTCTATCGCATCGTTGAAAGGATGCAACCATGCTGCTACCCGATTCCAAGACCGAGCTCGTCCGCCGTGGCAACAAGGTCGTTTACGACCTGGGCGACAAGATCGTCAAGGTCTTTAACGAGACCAAGCCCGTCTCCGACGTGTTCAACGAGGCTTTGAATCTTGCCCGCATCAATGAGTGCGGCATCCGCAGCCCCAAGGCTCTCGAGGTTTCCCAGCTCGAGAACGCCAACGGCTGGGCGCTCGTGACCGAGAAGGTTCCGGGCACTACCCTTGCCGAGAAGATGACTGCCGAGCCCCAGCGCTTTGGTGAGTACCTCGAGATGTTCGTCGACCTCCAGATCGAGATCCACGGCTACACCTCCCCGCTGCTTAACCGTCAGCGCGACAAGTTCGCCCGCATGATCGACAGCCTTGATCAGCTCAATGCCACCACGCGCTACAACCTTCAGGAGCGTCTGGACGGCATGACCAAGGAGTTCAAGGTCTGCCACGGCGACTTCAACCCTTCCAACGTCATCGTCGGCGACGATGGCCAGCTGTACGTCTGCGACTGGGCACACGCCACCCAGGGCTCCCCTGCTGCCGACGTTGCCACCACCTACCTGCTCTTTGCCCTCAACAGCAAGGATCAGGCCGAGGCCTATCTGGAGCTCTACTGCGACCGCGCCGACATGCCCATGCAGGTCGTGCGTCAGTGGACGAGCATCGTCGCCGCTTCCGAGCTCGCTCGTAAGCGCAACGTGAACGATGAGTTCCTGAAGAACTGGATCGACGTCGTCGATTATCAGTAATATCTGAGCGATTCATTTCGCATCGGAGGCACAAGGAAAACCCCGCAGCTCGTATGGGCTGTGGGGTTTTCCTTTACCCGTCGAGCTGATTTACGCAACAAAGGACTGCCCCGTATCTCATCCTAAGAGAGATACGGGGCAGTCCCGCAATTACATCTAAGAGCAGAAACGTCGATTAGCGACGGGCAGCCTTCACAAGCTCGGCAACCTTGGCGACGACCTCGTCGATCGCCACGTCCTCACGCTCGCCGGTAGCACGGTCCTTGAGCTCCACCGTGCCATTCTTGAGGCCGCGCTTGCCCAGAACGACCTGATACGGGAAGCCCATAAGGTCGTTATCCGCAAACTTAAAGCCGGGACGCTCGTCGCGGTCATCCACGACAACCTCGATACCCTCGGCGCACAGCCCATCAACAATCTGTTCGCAGACGGTCGCGCACTCCTCCTTCTTGGGATCGAGCGGAATCACCGCGACCTCGTACGGAGCGACAGAGACCGGCCAGACGATGCCGTGCTCGTCATTGTGCTGCTCCACGACGGCAGCGAGCGAGCGGGACACGCCCACACCGTAGCAACCCATGATAAGCGGCTTCTCCTTGCCGTCCTCATCCATAAAGGTGGCACCCATGGCCTCGGAATACTTGGTACCCAGCTGGAAGACCTGAGAGACCTCGATGCCGCGGGCAGCGGAGAGCGGCTTGCCGCAGTGCGGGCAGGGATCGCCAGCGACGACGTTGACCAGATCGGCCCACTCATCGACGGTAAAGTCGCGCTCGGGGCAGGCGCCGGTAAAGTGATAATCGACCTCGTTGGCACCGCAAGCCCACTGCTTGGACTCGCGCAGACTCTCGTCGCAGACCAGACGAATACCATCGGGCAGGTTAACCGGCCCGATAAAGCCCTTATGCAGACCGTAGGTCTGAAGCTCCTCGTCGGTCATCATGCGATAGCCCTTGCCAAAGACATGCTCGGCCTTGCAGTCGTTGAGCTCATGATCGCCCGGGACAATGGCCACGACCGGCTTACCCTCGGCATCGATAAGCGCCAGGGACTTACGGGTACCGTTCTCGGGGAACCCAAAGAACTTGGCAACAGCCTCGATGGTGCCCATGCCCGGAGTCTCAACCTTGGTGAGCGTACCGTCACCGGGGCCCTCAGTCACGACGACCTTGGTGCTTGCCGCCTCGTCATCGGCAGCAAAGCCGCAATCGTCGCAGTAGACCAGCGAAGCCTCGCCAGCGTCGGCCAAAGCCATGTACTCGACGGAGGTATCGCCACCGATTTCACCGGAGTCGGCGACAACGGGCAGAGCCTTGATGTAGCAGCGCTCGCAGATGTTGGCGTAGGCCTGCTTCATCTTGTCGTACTCCTCCTGCAGGCTCTCCTGCGTGGCGGAGAAGCTGTAGGCGTCCTTCATGATGAACTCGCGACCGCGCATCAGACCAAAGCGGGGGCGGAACTCGTCGCGGAACTTATCCTGGATGTGGTAGAGGTTGACGGGCAGCTGCTTATAGGAGCGCAGCTCATTGCGCACCAGGGCGGTGACAGTCTCCTCGTGGGTGGGGCCCAGCACGAACTCACGGCCGTGACGGTCATCAAAGCGCACGAGCTCCTTGCCATAGGCGTCGATGCGGCCGGACTCGCGCCACAGCTCAGCGTCGACCATAATGGGCATCATGAGCTCCTGGGCACCGGCGGCATCCATTTCGTCGCGCACGATGTTCTCGATCTTGCGGATCGAGCGCCATGCGAGCGGCAAATAAGAATACAGGCCGGCGGCCTCCTTGCGGATCATGCCGGCGCGAAGCAGCAGACGGTGGCTCGCAAGCTCGGCGTCCGCCGGATCCTCTTTGAGCGTCGGCGCGTAAAGCTTAGACATATACATTGCTCGAGTCATTTATTTCTCCTCAATAAGCTTGTCGACCTCGGCCATGAGCGCGTCGACAATTTGATCCTCAGCTACTTTACCAATGATCTGGCCATGCGAAAAGAGCAGGCCCTGACCTCGTCCACAGGCCACGCCGAGGTCGGCGTCGGAAGCCTCGCCGGGACCATTAACGGCACATCCCATCACAGCAATCGAAAGCGGCGCGGAATAGTTCTTGAGCCGCTCGGTAACCTCCTCGGCGATGGGAATGAGGTTGACCTGGCAACGAGCGCACGTGGGACACGAGACGATCTCGGGACCACGGCGGCGCAGGCCAAGGGACTGCAGGATACCCCAGGCGACCGGCGGCTCCTCGACCGGATCGGCCGTGAGCGACACACGCATGGTGTCGCCGATGCCTTCGGAAAGCAAGATACCCAAGCCCACAGAACTCTTGATGGTGCCCTGTAGCTTGGTCCCCGCCTCCGTCACGCCCAAGTGGAGCGGAACATGCGGTATCTCGCGTGACAGAGCGCGATAGGTATCAAGCGTTGTGGCCACGCTATGGGCCTTAGCGGAAAGCACGATGTTGGTAAAACCGCGGTCCTCAAAGTGCTTGACGAAGCGCTCGCTCGACATCACAAGCTTTTCGGGCTGCGTAAGATCGTCGCGCTCGGCAATATCCTGCTCGAGCGAACCGGCGTTCACGCCGATGCGAATTGCGCACCCGGCAGCGCCCGCAGCATCGATCACGGCATCAACCTTGGCCCAATCGCCGATATTGCCGGGATTGATGCGCAGCTTGGCAGCACCAGCCTCAACGGCACCAATGGCCAGCTTGTGATTAAAGTGGATATCGGCAACGATCGGCACCGGAGACTCGGCACAGATGGTGCGGAAACCCTCAAGCGCGGCCTCGGTGGGCACGCTCACGCGCACGATATCGCAGCCAGCCTGCGCCAACGCGCGCACTTGCGCAAGCGTTGCCTGGGCATCAGCGGTATCGGTGCAGGTCATGGATTGGACCACCACCGGCGCGCCGCCACCGATCTGCACGCCGCCCACATGCACGGGGCGCGTCAGCTCGCGAGGCAAAGGATGGGATAAAGACAATCCAAACACTCCCCTACAGAATAAATCGAAGGATGTCGGAACGAAGCATGTAGATAAACAGCAGCACAAAGAGCGCGATGCCCACATAGCTCACGATCGTTTGAACCTTGAGCGGCAGCTCGCGGCCCGCAATCTTCTGAATGATCTCGATAACCAGCTTGCCGCCATCGAGCGGCGGGATGGGCAGCAGGTTCATAAAGCCGAGCGAGAACGAGATGAGCGCGGCAAACGTCAAAAACGTTGCAGGACCGGCGGCTGCAGCCTGGGATGACATGACGCTTATGCCCACGATCGAGGTTGACTGATCGAGAACCTCCATCGTATGTTGCGGCTGCAGCAAGCGCATCACGCCCTCAGCAGTCTGCACGACATAGGAGAACGACAGGCGCGCCGACGTAATGGGATCCAAATGAACCACCTGCGTAGAGGCATAAACGCCCAAACGCTCGTCCTCCTTGAGCGCGACCGAGGTCGAAAGATTCTTGCCGTCGCGCTGATACTCAATGGCGATATCGTCCTTGCCGGCGGCCGCTCCGATCGCATCGTACACGTCCATCCAGGAAGAGCACGACATGCCATCGACACTAAGAATCGCGTCGCCGGCCTCGATGCCCGCCTTGGCAGCAATGGAGCCCTCGTCGACCTGACCAATCACATTGCTATCGACCGGCACCGAAACACCGGCGATAGAGTAGATGCTCATCAACAGCAAAAAGCCCGTCAAGATATTAACGACAATGCCCGCGAGCAACATAAAGGCGCGTTTGAGAAAGCCCTGGCCAAGATAGGTGTGCGAGCGCTCTTGCGCAAGGAACTCGGCCTTATCGCACGGCAGCTCCCATACGTCGCCCTCGGCGGTCGCACGCTCGCGATCAAAACGACGCCCGTCAAAGGTGGTGTAGCCCGCCTCATCGCGCGGCAGCGTCTGATACTTGGTGGGGTAATAGTTCGGTGAGGGCTTCTCCCCTTCCTCGTACCAAGGCGCAATGGAACCCCAGCCCAAAAGCAAGGCACAAGCCTCGAGCACGTCCTCCTCGGGCAGCTCCAGATCGACGGAAAGGTCTGCAACCGAAACGCGACCATGACGATAAATCGCCGCAAGCACGCGGTCGGCGCACGAGACATTGGTCGGGTCCATACCGCAGATAGCGGCATAACCACCCAGCAGCAGCGGCGTCACGCCAAACTTGGTACCGATGCGACGCGACGAATAATGGATGTCAAAGCGGCACGGCAGGCCCAAAAAGAACTCGGTCACACGGACGCCGCAGGCACGCGCGGCCAAAAAGTGGCCGCCCTCGTGCAAAAACACGAGGACGGAAAGCATCAGAAGGCCCCAGAAGACCGATGAAAGAACGCTCAGAACAGTATCCATAAATCGAAAAAGCAATCCTTATGGTTAGGAATGGGTTGCGGCAAGCACCAGCGAGGCCTTTTCGCGCGCCCAGGCATCGATGTCGCGAAGCTGCTCAAACGAGGTAACCGCCTGCGCGTCATGCGCATCCATGCAGGATTCCACAACGCGGTCGATATCGGTAAAGCTGCAGCCGTCGTGTAAGAACGCATCGACCGCGACCTCATTGGCCGCATTAAGCACGCACGGCATGGTGCCGCCCGTCTTGCCGGCACGCTCGGCCAGCGCCAGGCAGCGGAACGTGTCCATATCGGCGGCATCAAAGGTAAGCTGCCCCAGCTCACGAAAATCGAGACGAGGCGCCGGCGTATCCCAACGCTCGGGATACGAGAAGGCAAACTGGATGGGAATGCGCATATCGGAGGCGCCAAGGTGTGCCATCACGGAGCCGTCGGCATACTCGACCATCGAGTGAATCTTGGACTGGCGCTGCACGACCACGTTGATAAAGTCGAGGTCGCAACCGAACAGATGCATCGCCTCGATACGCTCCAGGCCCTTGTTCATGAGGGTAGCGGAGTCGATCGTGATCTTAGCGCCCATGGACCACGTGGGATGCGCCAGCGCATCGGCGCGTGTCACGCGATCGAGTTCATCGCGCGTACGGCCAAAGAACGGACCACCCGAGCAGGTGAGCCAAATGCAGTGGGCCTCGCGCGGATTCTCCCCCAGATAGCACTGGTAGATGGCAGAGTGCTCGGAGTCGACCGGAATGAGCTGACCCGGCTGCGCCAAAGGCATCAGCAGGTCACCACCGACCACGAGGGACTCCTTGTTGGCAAGAGCAAGGCGTTTGTTCGAGGTCAGGGCCGCATGGCTCGCTTCGAGCCCGGCAGCGCCCACAATGGCAACAAGCACGCAGTCGACATCGTCGCGACGCGCGAGCTCACAAACCGCCTGCGCACCAACACCGAGCTCCGTGCCCTCGGGAAGTTCCTGCAGCACGGCGTCATCGCCATGGGCGACATCGGCAACGGCAACGGCCGAAACCGAGAACTCGCGGGCGGCGGCAACGAGCTCCGAGGTGCTGGAATTGACGGACAGCGCCGTCACCTGCAGTCGATCGGCATGCTGACGGCACACATCGAGTGCCTGCGTGCCGATAGAGCCTGTACATCCCAAGATGGCAACGCGAAGGCGTCCATCGGGGCCATACGTCGTCTGGAATGACATTACAGCACGCCCCCGATCATCAAAAGCAGCTGCGCGGTAATGCAGCCAAAGATAAGCGAGTCGCTACGGTCGAGCATGCCGCCATGGCCCGGGATAAGGTTGCCGGAATCCTTGACGCCCACGCCACGCTTGATGCGCGACTCGATGAGGTCGCCGATAACGCCCAGGATGGACACGACCACGCCGCACAGCAGCGCGTAGGGCAAGCTCAGCTTATAGAAATGCGTCGCCCACAAAATGAGCCAGATGAGCACCGAGCCCAAGATGCCGCCGAAAAAGCCTTCCCAGCTCTTTTTGGGAGAAATCTTGGGGACCATCTTGTGCTTGCCGATACGGCTACCCACGATATAGGCGAACGAATCGGAGAGCCAGAGTGACGCGCAAACACCCACCGAAAGCAGGGCGCCGGCAAAACCGGGCACGGCATCGCGCAGCAACACGATGGCCGACAGCATAAAACCGGTGTAGATGGGACCCATGAGCGTCACGGCTACATCGGATATGCGGGTACGCGGCGACCAGACATACCAAATGCCCACCGCAAGCATCAGAGCAAAAAGCAGGGCATTCAACAGCAGCGAGTCGCCCAGCGCCGAGAGCGGAAAGAGCACAGCAGCAGCGATACCCAGGCGCTCGTTGGCCACTTTGCCATCAAGTTTCGTCATGCGAAAGAACTCATAGCAGCACAAACCGCTCATGACGGACACAAAGATAGCCGTAGGCACGATACCCAAAACCAGACACAGGATAAAGACGAAGGCATAGACGATACCGGCCGCAGCACGGGTAATAAAACCAGCCAGCCATGAGCCGGTGCCGCCCTTCGCAGCCGGTGCCTTGGAAGCAGCGGCCCTGCGCACAGGTGTCGAAGAGGCAGGCGCCTTGGGAGCAGTTGCCTTGGGACGATCAGACACGATTAAGCCTCCTCGGTCTTACTCAGTCCACCAAACCTACGGTCGCGGCCCTGATAAGCCAAGATAGCCTCAACAAGACCCCAGCGATCAAAGTCGGGCCAATAGGTATCGGTGACATAAAACTCGGCATAAGCGACCTGCCACAGCAGATAGTTCGAAAGGCGCAGCTCGCCCGAGGTGCGAATAACAAGCTCGGGATCGGGAAGACCGGCGGTGTACAGGTGCGACGCCACCATATCGTCATCAATTGCGGCAGGGTCAATCTTACCGGCGGCCGCATCGAAGGCAAGCTGACGGGCAGCGCGAGTGATCTCGGCACGGGCACCATAGTTAACGGCGAGCGCCAGGGTCATACCGGTATGGTCTGCACACTCGGCAAGACCGCGCTCAAAGACATCACGTGTCTTCTTGGGCAACGCAGAAATGTCACCCAAAAACACAACGCGCACGTTCTCGCGCTTAAGCAACGGCAGCTCGTCGATAAACGTCTTGGCAAACAAATGCATGAGGACGTTGACCTCGTGCTGCGGGCGATTCCAGTTTTCGGTAGAAAACGCATAGGCCGAAAGCACGTCGACGCCCAGGCGCACGCAGGCGGTAATAATCTCGCGCAGAGAGACGATACCGGCCTTGTGACCCTCGGTGCGGGCAAGACCGCGCGCCGTGGCCCAACGGCCGTTGCCGTCCATGATGCACGAGATATGATGCGGAATCCTATTGAGGTCAAGGTCGGAAAAACCGACGCCCGCAGGGGCGTCGGCAAAGTACTCGACCAGTTTATGCTCGTCGTATTGCACCTTAGATCTCCATGACCTCGGCTTCTTTTTCCTTCAGAAGCTCCTCGACCTTGGCGACATACTCGTCGGTATGCTTCTGAACCTTGGCCTGCTCGCGACGGACATCGTCCTCGGTGAGCTCCTCGTCGCGCTCGAGTTTGTTGTTAAAGTCGCGACGGATGTTGCGGATAGAGACCTTGGCCTGCTCGGCGTACTCGCGGCACTCCTTAACGAGCTCGCGACGACGCTCCTCGGTGGGAGCCGGGAACGGCAGGCGTACGACGGTACCATCGGAGTTGGGGGTAATGCCCAGGTCGGAGGCGCTGATGGCCTTAACGATGGCGTTGATGAGCGCCTTGTCCCACGGCTCGATGAGCAGCATGTGGGCCTCGGGGGTCTTGACGGCGGCAACCTGCGTGACCGGCGTGGGAACACCGTAGTAATCGACGGTGATGTCGGACAGAATGTTGGCGCTGGCGCGGCCGGTGCGAACCTTGGAGAAGTTATGCTTGAGGGACTCGAGCGACTTGTCCATGTGGGCGGTGATGTTCTCTGCCATGCTTAATCCTCCTGATAGACGAGCGTGCCGACGGGCTCACCCGCGAGCGCGCGCTTGACGGTGTCCTCGCCATCGATGTTGAGGACCAAAATGGGCATACGGTTGTCCTGGCACAAGGCCGTTGCCGTGGAATCCATAACCTGCAGGCCGCGGACGAGCACCTCGTGATAGGTAATCTTGTCAAAGCGGACGGCATCGGCGCACTTGACGGGATCCTTGTCGTAGATACCGTCAACCTTGGTGGCCTTAATCAGAATCTCCGCACCGATCTCGCAGGCGCGAAGGGCCGCGGCGGTGTCAGTCGTAAAGTACGGATTGCCCGAGCCGGCGGCGAAGATAACGACATTGCCCTTGGACAGGTGGTTGATGGCGCGGCGACGAATATAGGGCTCGCAAATCTCGTTCATCTGGATGGCGCTCATAACACGGCAAGGAACATCGTTATGCTCGAAGGCATCCTGCAGGGCAAGCGCGTTCATAACGGTTGCCAGCATGCCCATGTAATCGGCCTGAGCACGATCCATGCCACCGGCAGCGCCGGCCATACCGCGGAAAATATTGCCGCCGCCGACAACGACGCCGACCTCATGGCCAACGGCGAGCAGCTCCTTGACCTGCTTGGCAAGATGGTCGGTAACCTTGGGGTCGATGCCATAGTGGCCGTCGCCCATCAGTGCTTCGCCGGAAAGCTTAAGAAGCACGCGTTTATATCGGATGTCGGACAAAGCGATCCTCCTTTAATTAGACTCTCAATATGATATCAAAGGCTCTACTCAGAGCCATGAAAAAGCAGGCTGTGAGTAAAACCCACAGCCTGCTCATTACCAGCTACAAGAGCTTATTTACTCGCCACGGACCAGACGGTCGAAGGCAACGACGGTAATGGTATCGCCGAGCTCCTTGGAGACCTGCTCAGCGTACTTCTTGATGGTGAGGGAGCTGTCCTTGATGAACTCCTGCTCGGTGAGCACGGACTGCTTGTAGAACTTCTCCAGACGGCCAACAGCCATCTTCTCCTGGATGGCCTCGGGCTTGCCGGACTCGGCAGCCTGAGCCATGTAGATCTGCTTCTCGTGCTCGACGGTCTCAGCCGGAACCTGATCGCGGGTAGCGCAGATCGGGGCGACAGCGGCAACCTGAAGGGCAACGTCGTGGGCAAAGGTCTTGAAGGACTCAGCCTGAGCGGTCTCGGCCTTCTCGAAAGCAAACTCGACGAGGACGCCGATCTTACCACCCATGTGGATGTAAGAAGCGAGAGCGCCGTTCTCGGCCTTGCGAGCGGCGAAGCGGGAGATCTTCATGTTCTCGCCCATGATGTGAATCATCTCGGTGAGCTCGGAGGAAACGGTCTCCTCGCCCATCGGCTTCTCGAGCAGAGCGTCGACATCGGCCGGCTCGGTGGTGGCGACAACCTCGGCGACCTTGGAAGCAAAGCCGGTGAACTTGGCGTTGGAGCCAACGAAGTCGGTCTCGCAGGAAAGCTCGAGCAGAGCGCCGGTCTTGCCATCCTCGGAGACGAACGCGGCGACAGCGCCCTCGTTGGTCTCGCGGCCAGCCTTCTTGGCAGCCTTGGCGAGGCCGTTCTTGCGCAGAACGTCAACAGCGGCGTCCATGTCGCCGTCAGCCTCGACGAGAGCCTTCTTGCACTCCATCATCGGGGAGTCGGTCATCTCGCGGAGCTGCTTGACCATAGCGGCGGTAATCTGGGCCATTGTGGTTCCTTTCAAAGAGATGAAAAAGACTTAAATAGGACTGATTTACTCGGCCTTGGGCTCAGCGGCCATCTCGGCCTCGGAGACCTGCTCCTTGCCGGAGCCGGCGAGGCAGGCGTCAGCCATGAGCTCGCACATAAGGGTGACAGCGGAGATAGCGTCATCGTTGCAGGGGATGCCGTACTCGACCTCGTCGGGATCGGAGTTGGTGTCGATCAGAGCGACGACGGGGATGTTCAGGCGCTGGGCCTCCTTGATGGCGTTCTCCTCGCGCTTGGTGTCGATGACGAACAGAGCCTGGGGCAGACCCTTCATGTCGCGGGCGCCACCGAGGTTGGTCTGGAGCTTAGTGAGCTCCTTGCCCAGAACAGCCTGCTCCTTCTTGGGCAGCACTGCCATGCGGCCGTCCTCGACCATGGCCTCGAGCTCCTCCATGCGGTTGATGCGGGAGCGGATGGTGACGAAGTTGGTCAGCATGCCGCCGAGCCAACGCTGGTTGATGTAAGGCATGTTGGCGCGCTCAGCAGCGTTCTTGACGGCCTCCTGAGCCTGCTTCTTGGTGCCGACGAACAGCACGTTGCCGCCCTTGGCAACGTTCTTGACGAAGGTGTAGGCCTGGTCGGCGTCAAGGATGGTCTGCTTGAGGTCGAGGATGTAGATGCCGTTGCGCTCACCGAAGATGAACGGCTTCATCTTGGGGTTCCAGCGACGGGTCTGGTGGCCGAAGTGGCAGCCGGCCTCGAGCAGGGTGCGGATATTAATCTTGGTAGCCATGTTAAACCTCCTGTGGTTTGCCTCCGCGCGGGGTCATCCTCCAAAACCAACCCGGACATGTGCTACCAAAGCCCGGGCACCACGGTATGAAGTAGCCGCGCGTGCGTGATAAAAACCTGTTGCCGTGAAGCAACCCGATGAATGATAGCAGGATTGCCTCTTCCTGCCAACCCGCAATCAAAACCACACACCTGAATGTGCGTCGACCCCCGGGGCGCGAAAGGCTATTCGCCACGGGGATGAGCTTGAGCAACGGCACGCTTAAGCCGATCGGGCGTAAGATGCGTGTAGATTTGCGTCGTGGACAGGCTCGCGTGGCCCAGCAGCTCTTGAACCGAGCGCAGATCCGCGCCACCCTCGAGCAGATCGGTCGCAAAGGTATGGCGCATCGCATGCGGGGCAATGTCGGTGGGGATGCCGGCGAGCGTCGCCAGCATATGGAACCGTCGTCTGAGCATAGCAGCACTCATGCGATTGCCGCGCGTAGAAATAAACAGCGGATGCAGGCCGGCTGCGGCGTCGCGGCGCTTTGCCTGGGCGAGCAACTCCGGCCGCCCCTGCTCGATATAGCGTCGGGCCGCCTCGAGCGCCCGACGGTACAGAGGCACTATACGTTCCTTGCTGCCTTTGCCCCAAAGGCGAACCACGCGCTCCGACCAAGCGATGGATTCCACGTTAAGCGCGGCAAGCTCCGAGATGCGGGCACCCGAGGCATAGAGCAGCTCGAGCATCGCCGCATCGCGCAGTCCCGCGGACGTCGAGGTATCAGGCGTCTTGAGCAGCGCCTCGACCTGCTGGGTCGTAAGGACGCCCGGCAGGTCGCGCGGCAACTTGGGCGATGCGATCGCCGAGACCGCATCGCCCTCGACAATCCCCTCGGCAGCCATCCAACGATACAGCGACCGGATTGCCGACAGATGCGCCGAAAGGGTGCGAGGGGCCATCTGGTCATGCGAGAGCTCGGCCAAATATGAGCGAACGGTGCGCACGTCGGCGGCACGCGCGTCGGTACCCGTTCGCTCGCACCAGGCCGCAAAGCGCTCCAGCCGCGAGGCGTAGGCCGTTACCGTATGGGGAGACAGCCCCTCGACACGCGCGATATAAGCGATAAACGAGTCAACGGTATCGTAGAGGTCAAAGGCTATGACCGTTCGCCTCCAAACAAGTCGGAACGCGTGGCCAAGTAGGCATCGAGGGCTTCGAGCGCGCGGTCCGCATAAGCCTGGTAGCGATCGCGCTTACTGCGGCGCTTGCCGTCCTCGAGCGGCGGCACCAAGCCAAAGTTGACGTGCATGGGCTGATAGCCCACCGTTGCCGGATCGGTTGCATAGCCCACGAGCGCGCCCAGGGCGCCCACGCGCGGTAGCTCAACAGGCTCCGCCCCGATTGCCTCGGCATAGGTGTTGAGCGCAGCGAGCAGACCGGTCGCCACGGCCTCCATATAGCCTTCGGTGCCGGTGATCTGACCGGCAAGGCGCACGCTCGTACCGGGCACGGCAAAGGTGCCATCGAGCACATGCGGGGCATCGACAAAGGTGTTGCGGTGCATGACGCCAAAACGGAAGAATTCGGCATTCTCCAGACCGGGCACCATGTGGAAGACGCGCTTCTGCTCGCCAAAAGTCAGGTTGGTCTGGAAGCCCACCAGGTTATAGGCGGTCTTCTCCTTGTTCTCGGCGCGCAGCTGAATCGCCGCCCAAGGGCGACGTCCAGTACGAGGGTCGGTCAGGCCGACGGGCTTCATGGCGCCAAAGCGAATGGCATCCTTGCCGGTGCGGGCGACCTCCTCGGCAGGCTGACAGGCCTGGAACAGATCGCCGCCCTCAAAGTCCTTGAGTACCACGCGATCGGCGGTGGTGAGCGCCTCGATAAAGGCCTCGTACTCCTCCTTGTTGAGTGGAGCATTGAGATAGTCGCCGCTCCCCTGCTCCTCGTAACGCGACTGCGAGAACAGCACGTCCATATCGAGCGTGGAGGCATCGACAATCGGCGCGGCCGCGTCAAAGAAGGCCAGGGCGTCACCGCCGACGAGCTTCATGACCTCCTCACTCAGCGCGGGCGAGCATAGGGGGCCAGCGGCAATGACCACATGGCCTTCGGGAATCTGCGTGACCTCGCCGTGAACAATCTCGATATTGGGGCGGGAGGCAACCTCGGCCTCGACGAGCTCAGAAAACTTGATGCGGTCGACCGCCAGGGCGCCGCCGGCGGGAACGGCCGCGCGATGGGCACAATCGAGCAAGACCGAGCCCATACGCTCAAGCTCGGCCTTTAACAAGCCCGCCGCGGAGTCCGGACGGGTCGATTTAAACGAATTGGAGCAGACGAGCTCGGCCAGATGATCGGTATGGTGGGCCGGGGAGCTCACCTGGGGGCGCATCTCGCACAGCTTTACGGAAAAACCACGGTCTGCCAGCTGGATCGCGCATTCCGAACCCGCCAGACCGCCACCGATAACTGTCACCTGATCGAACTGCATCTGCAAACACCTTTCTAATTGACACGTTTTCCATTGTGACCGAAGGGCGTCTGGGCGTGAAGGGCAAACTTGGAGGGCGCATACCTTCCATCCATCATGCGCTCGATGAGGCCCTCGAGCTCGAGCGACCCCAGGAGCTTGAGCACGCCGACGGCATCGAGCGAGACGAGTGCCGCGATGTCGTCGACCTTGAGCGGCGAGGCGATGAGGGCATGCATCACGGCCTGCTGCGCGGGGTCCAGATCGGCGATACCGGGCGCATCGGGACGCGAATAGCGCAGGGTGCCGTAAATTCGCGAGATGGCCATCTCGATGGATTCCTCGTCGACAATGCAGCAGGCCCCGTTGGCGATGAGGTAGTTGGTCCCGCGCGACTCGGGTGACAAAATGGAGCCCGGTACCGCAAGCAGTTCGCGTCCCAGGTCCATGGCGGCCTCCGCCGTCGAAAACGTGCCCGAGGGCATGCCGGCCTCCGACACGAAAAGCGCCTGTGAAAGCGCGGCAATCACCCGGTTACGCCGCGGAAAGGCAAACTTGCGCGGCCCCATGCCCCAAGGCGAGATGGACACGACCGCGCCGCCCGTATCGATCGTGCGCGCGATGAGCCCCGCGCTCGAACGCGGGTAGACCACGTCGGCGCCCGTCCCCAGCACCACAACGTGTTTGCCGCCGGCGTTGACCGCAGCCCAACCCGAGGCCTGGTCACAACCGACCGCACCGCCCGAAACTACCGTCACTCCCGCCTCAACCGCCACCTTCGCCGCAAGCTCTGCCACGGCAAGACCATACGGCGAGGCCTTTCGTGCACCGATGATGGAGAGCGCGGGCGTCGAAAGCGCCTCGGGGTTGCCGCGCACATAGAGCGTCTGAGGTACATCAGAAAGCTCCAAAACGGTCTCGGGATACAACGCGTCACCTGGATGCAGCTCGAAGGTCCCCTCAGCCATCATTGGTCCCTCCTTCCCTGGTACATCGCCGCCTCGAGCACGTGGTCCTGCGTCACCTGCTCGCTCTCGGCGACATCTGCGATCGTGCGCGCAATGCGAACAAGGCGCACGATGCCACGCCCTGTGAGATGCGTGCGCTTCGACAGGCCGAGCACACACTTCTCCGCCGCATCATCGAGCTCAAAGGTCGAAACGACGCCGTCAATGGACCGTGTCTCGTCATCCTCGGCCTCGGCATCCGCATCGTCCATGCGGGATTCGCGCCAAGCGCGAAAGGCGCGACCGCGCACAACGTAGTCACGTAACTCGGCCGACGACATGCCCTCCGCACCCTCGATAATCACTTGAGGGTCGGGACGGGTCACATCGATCATCATGTCGATACGGTCGGCCAAAGGACCGCGCAGTTTAGACCGATAGCGCTCGACCATCGCCGCCGAGCAGCGACACGGCACCTCGCGATCGCCCAAAAAGCCGCAGGGGCAGGGATTGCTCGCAGCCAGCAGCTGAAAGCGCGACGGGAAGGTAAAAGCCCCGTCGACGCGTACGATCCTCACGTAGCCGCGCTCGATGGGCTGACGCAGCGTCTGCAGCACGCCAGTGGGAAACTCGGCAAGCTCGTCCAAAAAGAGCACGCCGCCATGAGCAAGGCTGATCTCACCCGGGTGCACCGGGCGCCCGCCGCCGATAAGGCCTGCGGTCGAAATACTGTGGTGGGGACTGCGGAAGGGGCGGTGCCCCGCCAACAAGCCATCAATGTTCTCACCCAAAACCGAATGGATGCACAGTGCCTCCTGCTGATCCTCAACGGAAAGCTCGGGCAGGATGCCGGTCATACGGCGTGCGAGCATCGTCTTGCCCGATCCCGGAGACCCGATCATGAGCAAGCCGAGTTCTCCTGCCGCCGCAAGCGCCATGCCGCGTTTAGCGACTTCCTGCCCCAGCACGTCGGCATAGTCGAGCTCAGGCTCAAAGGTCGCCTCGACGCCCTCGGAATCCAAGTAGTGCCGCGCGGCATCGCCCATACCATGAGCAAGCTGAGACAAATGATCGATGAATCCGCAATCCACGCCCGCGAGTGGCACATGCTGGTCTGACCTGCCGGCGATAAAGGACAGCCCCAAATCACGCGCCAATAACTGAAACGCCACCTCGCCCTTGACAGGAAGCACCGTACCGTCCAAGCCAAGCTCACCAGCGATAAGACAACGATCGAGGTTGTCGCGGGGAATCTGCCCATCGGCCGCCAATACCGCGATGGCGATGGGCAGATCAAAGCCGCTACCGGTCTTGCGGATATCGCCGGGCGCCAGATTGACCGTAATGCCCGAGCGCGGGATCTCGAACCCGGCGGAGCGCATCGCGCAGCGAATACGACCGCGCGACTCCATCACCTCCATACTCGGTATGCCGAGCATCTGGATGCCCGGAACGCCGCCGGCAAGCGAGACCTCGACCGTGACGGGAATCGCCTCGACGCCGCGGATGCAGGCCGCGTGAACGGCAAACGTCTCGAACGCCATCACGACACCTGCCAATCGAACGCGTTGTACTGGTGCTCGATCTCGGCGATATGCCCGCCGCGAATGGTAACGCCCACGGCATCGAAGCGAATCGCCTTGAGCGGATAATGCTCCATGAGATAGCAACTTGCGATGCGGCGGTAGCGACGTTGCTTTTGGGCGTCCACGGCCTCCTCGGGAAAGACCCGCGTGCTGCAATCCAGCGCAACGCGTCTGGTCTTGACCTCGGCCATCACCACGACGTCGTCGAGCTCATCGAGCAGCACCAGGTCGGCCTCGCCCTCGGTGCAACGATAACCCTGCTCCAGCAAGGTGTAGCCGCGCTCGTTAAAGTAGTCGATGGTGATCAGCTCGCCCAGCATGCCCAGCTCGCGAGGACTGAGTCCCTTGATAAACTCGGGCGTCATCGCCCCGCAGTCGAGCTTGCCGTTTTCCCAACACTCCTTGAGCTGCTGCGTCTTACTCTTTTTGCTTGCGGCACTCATGGGGTCTCCTTTCCCGCACACTGCATTGCCCCGATGATGAGAGCACCTTTCATGCGGGTAAGTACCGGAAGCAAACCAAAAGCTGACCAAATGCCGTCAAAAAACGGGCCGTACGCAGCAATGGTGTTGCATACGGCCCGCTACCAGCAGGTTTATAAAACCCCAGAGGTCCCTGTCTCCACAATTGACCTAGAAAAGGCGCTCAGTCTGCAGAAAGTTTCCGCAAAAGCTCACGCGGTGCAGCGGACAAAGTCCATGTTTGCGAATGGCCTCGATGTGCTCGGGGCTCGCATAGCCCTTCGACTCGGCCAGATGGTACTCGGGGTACTCGGCGTCGTACTCGACCATCATCTCGTCACGCGTGACCTTGGCCATGATGGACGCCGCGGCGATGCAGGCGATCTTGGCATCGCCCTTCACCACATCGCGCTCGTTGGGAACGGCGCCCAAGGGGTTACCGTCCATGAGGACGCAGTCGGGCTCGAGCCCCGTATCGGCCACGGCGCCCACAACGGCAGCGCGGATTGCGCGGGCCATGCCCATCTCATCGATATCCTTAGGCGCGATATGGCAAAAACCGATCGCCGTCGCCACCTCGGCAATCTTCACTGAGAGCAACTCGCGGCGCGCGGGCGTGAGCTTTTTGGAATCGTTGATACCCCAGACGCGCGGTTCCATGGGAAGGCAGACGGCGCATACCGTCAAAGGACCGGCCACCGATCCGCGACCCACCTCGTCGACACCAACGACCACCCCATCGCCGCCAAGCCCATGCATAAGCTCGTACATGTCATTGACGCGCTCGCGCTCGGCAAGCTCCTTGGCATGGCGCTTAAGAGCACGCTCGCAAGCCTTGATCACCTGCTGGCGCGGGTCCTCGCGATAATGCTCCACGAGGGCAGGAATCTCCTCAAACGTAGCGCTCGCCAACTCACCGGCAACCTGCGATGCCGAAACCGAGCTCGTCATGTTGGCCATACCAGGCCCTCCTTGCATGCAAATCAGATAAAAAGAAGGGCCACCCGAAGGTGACCCTTACGTCCAAACGAGTGGACAGACACTGCGATCTTCTTAGCGCTTCTCGGGGATGCGAGCAGCCTTGCCCACCTTGTCGCGGAGGTAGTACAGCTTGGCGCGACGGACGCGACCATGACGAACGACCTCGAGCTTGGCGATCTTCGGGCTGTGAAGCGGGAAGGTACGCTCAACACCGACACCGAAGGACATCTTGCGGACGGTGAAGGTCTCGCGGGCACCGGCGCCGGCCATGCGGATGACGTCGCCCTGGAAGACCTGGATGCGCTCGCGGTCGCCTTCCTTAATGCGGTAGTGAACCTTGACGTTGTCGGCGACGCGAACCTGAGGAATGTCCTCGCGGATCTGCTGACGCTCGATTGCGCGGATGTAATCCATGTGCAATTCCTTACTCTTCTAGAGGTGCCGTACCACCTTGGCCGGCACGTAGTTGAACAAACGTATTCGAGTATACACGCGCGGGTTTCTGCTGCAAGAACAATTTTTTACGCAGACAAAAAGACAAAACCCGCACATGATAACCGCCCGTCTCACGAATGAGACGGGCGGCATGAAGGGGGCTACGCTAGGCGTCTAAACCCAAAACGTTAGGCGGAACGCTTGGCCTCGAGCTTGGCTTGAGCGGCAGCCAGGCGTGCGAGGGGCACGCGGTAGGGCGAGCAGGACACGTAGTCCACGTCGGCCACGTTAAACAGGCCCTTGATGGACTTGGGGTCGCCGCCGTGCTCGCCGCACACGCCAAAGTGCATGTCGGGGTTGGTGGCTCGGCCCTTCTCGACGGCCATGCGCACCAGCTCGAGCACCGCCGTATCGATGGTCTCGAAGGGATTGTCCTTCAAGATCTTCTTATGCATGTACAGCGGGATGAACTTAGCCTCGGCGTCGTCACGCGAGAAACCGAAGGTCGTCTGGGTGAGGTCGTTGGTGCCAAAGCAGAAGAAGTCTGCGTGATGGGCGATCTCGTCAGCGACCATGCAGGCGCGCGGCAGCTCGAGCATCGTGCCCACGGGAATATTGAGCTCGACGCCTTCTTCGACGGAAACCTCGGCGATCACGCGCTCGATAACCTCGCGGGTCTGAACATGCTCGGCCGTAATGGAAACGAGCGGGACCATAATCTCGGGGCGCGGGTCGACGCCCTCCTTGATAAGGCGGGCGGCAGCCGTGGCGACGGCGCGGACCTGCATGAGCGGCAGATCGCTAAAGACGACGGACAGGCGCACGCCGCGTAGGCCGAGCATGGGGTTCGACTCGACCATGCCGTCGATACGACGCAGGCGGGTGCGCAGGACGGCAAGCTCTTCCTCGCTGGCGCCAGCGGCTTCCTTCTTGGTGATGGCGACCTCGAGCTCGCGAGGATTATCCAGGAACTCATGAAGCGGCGGATCGAGCAGGCGGACGACCGCATCGCGACCGGACATGGTCTTGAACATCGCCAGAAAGTCCTCGGTCTGAACCTTGAGCAGGTCGGCCAGGGCCTGCTGCTTCACGGTCTCATCGTCAGACAGGATAAAGCTCTGGATGATGTTCTTACGGTCACCCAGGAACATGTGCTCGGTGCGGCATAGGCCGATGGCCTCGGCACCAAACTCGAGTGCGAGCGCGGCGTCCTCGGGGTTGTCGGCGTTGACGCGCACGTGGTTGGCGTGACCGTCGGTCTCGTCCAGACGGATCTCGTCGGCCCAGGACAGGATGGTGTCCAGATCGCCGGTGAGCTCGGCCGAAACCAGATCAACGGCGCCGTCGACGACGATACCCTGGGTGCCGTCGATGGAGATGACATCACCCTCGCGCAGCACGCGGTCGCTGCCCTCGATGCGCACGACCTTCTCGGCGGCATCGATGTGGAAGCGCTCGACGCCGCAGACGCAAGGCGTACCCATGCCGCGGGCGATAACGGCGGCATGACTCGTCTTGCCACCGTGGCTGGTCAGGATGCCCTCGGCGGCAACCATACCCTTCAGGTCGTCGGGGTTGGTCTCCCAACGAACCAGGATGACCTTGTGGCCCTCGTTGGCGCGCGCGACGGCGTCATCACTCGAGAACACAACCTCACCCACGGCGGCACCGGGGCTGGCGTTAAGACCGCTGGCCAGAGCCTCGTACTTCTTGGAGGCGTCAAACTGCGGGTGCAGGAGCTGGTCGAGTTGCGCGGGATCGATACGGTTCACAGCCTCCTCGCGGATGATCAGGCCCTCCTCGACCATTTCGATGGCGATGCGCAGAGCGGCGGTTGCGGTACGTTTGCCCACGCGGGTCTGGAGCATCCAGAGCTTGCCCTGCTCGATGGTGAACTCGATATCGCACATGTCGCGATAGTGATCCTCGAGCGTCAGGAACACGCGCTCGAGCTCCTCACCTGCGGACTCGAGGCCCGGGGTGGTCTTGAGGTCGGCGATGGGCTCGGTGTTGCGGATGCCGGCGACGACATCCTCGCCCTGGGCGTTGACCAGAAAGTCGCCGTAGAACTCCTTAGTGCCGTCGGCCGGGTTGCGCGTAAAGGCGACGCCGGTCGCGGAGGTCTCACCCTTGTTGCCAAAGGCCATGGCCTGAACGTTGACGGCAGTACCGAGCTCGTCGGAGATGCCGTGCTGTTTGCGGTAGATGCAGGCGCGCTCGTTCATCCAGCTGCCAAAGACGGCCTGGATGGCAAGACGCAGCTGAAGCTCAGGGTCGTGCGGGAAGACGGGCTTGCCATCGACAACCTCGAGCTCGGGGTACAGGGCGGCCTCGACGTTCTCGGAGAAGATCCCCTTGAAGGTCTCGACGAGCTCCTGCAGATCCTCGGCCGAAAGCTCGGAGTCGACGCGGACGCCAGCGACCAGGCGTGCCTGGGTCAGCGCGTTCTCGAACAGGTCGGCGTCAACGCCCATAACGACGTTGGAGAACATCTGAATAAAGCGGCGGTAGCTATCCCAAGCAAAACGCGGATTTTGCGTCTGGGCGATGAGCCCCTGAACGGAGTCGTCGTTGAGGCCTAAGTTGAGGACCGTGTCCATCATGCCGGGCATGGAGAACGGAGCGCCCGAACGAACCGACACGAGCAGCGGATCGGAGGCGTCGCCGAGCTTCTTGCCGCAGCGGGCCTCGAGGTCCGCCTCGGCAGCAACGATCTCATCGAGTGCGCCCTCGGGCCACACGTTGCCGGCACCGGAGTACTCGACGCAAGTCTGGCAGGTAATGGTAAAGCCACCGGGAACCGGCAGGCCGATGCGGCTCATCTCGGCAAGGTTTGCGCCCTTGCCGCCAAGCACGAAGTTCATGGACTTGTCGCCCTCAGTGACACAGGTGCCCTGGGCGTCGGTTCCAAAACGGTAAACCCTCTTGCAATCGCTCACGATACTTCCCCTTCCATGCACTTACGCGCACGACCGTGGTAACGAATCGACCCGCCAGATGCGGGGCGTGAGGGAACTATACGGCGGGTTTTGAGCGGGCTTAAGCAGAGGATGCGCGGTTTGGTAAACGTGCTAAAACTGGCGGTAAACGGTAGGTAAAGGTGGTTACCTTATGAAGATACCACTGCAATAAAAAGCAGGTCAAGTGCGATGTTTTTGCTAAATCGCTTTATCAAAATGCCACTACTATTAGGTACGGCGGGCGGCGCGGCGGGCGCGGGCTTCTTGGATTTCCTCCAAGTGGCTGATGATCTCGGCAGCGCTTTCCTCGATGGCCTTGCCGTCGGTACGCACCACAAAGCAGCCCAGGCGCTTCATGAGGGCACGGGCTTCCTCGAGCTCGCTGCGCACACTCTCAGGCTCGGCATAGGAGCCGGCGACGGCGCGCGCGTAATCATCGCCTAAGCGGCTATCGCGAATCTCAGAAATAACGTCGACGGTTGAAACCAGGCCGAACAGGCGCATCGGGTCGACCTCGTAAATTGACTTCGGCGGCTCCATGCCATGGGCCAAAGGAACATTGGCAACCTTGTAGCCTTGATAGGCCAGATACATCGACAGCGGCGTCTTGGACGTACGGGATACGCCCAGCAGCACGATATCGGCAACCGACAGATCGTCGCAGCCGCGCCCGTCATCGTGCTCAACGAAATACTCCATGGCCTCGATACGATGAAAATAGCGGTCATCGGTCTTGTGAATCACGCCCGCGACGCCCTTGGGCGGCACGCCAATGAGCGACGACAGCACGGCGAGCGTCGGGCCGATCAGGTCGACCGAGCGGATATGCAGCATACCCAGGTAATCGAGCACGCGGGCGCGAAGCGCCGGATCGACAATGGTATGGAACACGGCAATATCGCGATGGTCTGCATCGACACGCGGGCCCACAAACGATTTAACCTGCTCCACAGAGTTCACCTTGGGCAGGCGCAAGAGATGAAAAGCCCCTTCATCAAATTGCCCGGACGCCGCAAGCACCACCTCACAAGCGGTATCACCGAGCGAGTCGGAGATAACGATAACGGTGGGACGAGCGGTGACCGGGCAATCCATGCGGGGCTCCTTTTGCGCTTATGCGCAAGCTGGCTTACTTTTTGCGGGCAAGCTCACCGATGTTGGCAATGCCGGAGAAAACGGCCTCGAAGCGGTTGAGCAGCTTAAGGCGATTATCGCGGAGCTGCTCGTCCTTGTCCATGACCATAACCTCATCGAAGAAACGGTCGATGGGCGCGCGCAGGGCGGCGAGGGCAGCAAATGCGGCCGGGTAATCCTCGGCAGCGAGGGCGGCATCTACAGCGGTCTGAGCGGCCTCGGAGGCATCGGCAAGCGCGAGCTCGACCTCGCCCATCAGGCTGCGGTCGTACTCCACGCCCAGCTCGGGCTTGGAGATATGCGCGGCGCGAGCATAGGCGGTCGCAAGGTTGTCGAACGTCTCGGCGTCGTTCTTGCGGGCCTCGTCGAGGGCGGCGCAGCGGGCGAAGAAGACGGACGGGGCGATGATGTGCACCGCAGAGACGGCGGCAACGGTATCGGCCGGGATCTTTTCGTCGCGGGCCATGCTCACCAGGCGGCCATGGAAGAAGTCACGAATCTGCTGGGCGACCTCGGCGGCGTCGAACTCAATGCCCTGCTCGCTATAGAGCTCGAGCGCAAAGTCGATGAGCGATGTGGGATCGATCGGCAGGCGGTCGCGCAGGATGTTGATGATGCCGATAGCGGCACGACGCAGCGCGTAGGGGTCCGAAGAGCCGGTCGGGGGCTCGCCGATGGCAAAGATACCGGCGATGGTATCGAGCTTGTCGGCACAGGCCACGATGCAGCCAGCGGTGCCCTCGGGCAGCTCGTCACCGGCAAAGCGAGGACGATAGTGATCGCGAATAGCGTGGGCGACCTCGTCGTTCTCCCCCATCGCGGTCGCGTAATAACCGCCCATCACGCCCTGCTGGCTCGTGAACTCGACGACGGCGTTGGATACCAGGTCGGCCTTGCACAGGTGCGCGGCGCGAGCAGCGTCGGCGGCAAGGTGGGCACCAAGATGGGCCTCACGGGCAATAACGAGCGCGAGCTGCTCGATGCGCTCGGACTTGGCGAGCACGCTACCGAGCTTCTCCTGGAAGGCGACCTTGGCCAGACGCTCGCGGAACTCGTCGAGGGAGATCTTCAGGTCCTCCTCGTAGAAGAACTTGGCATCGTCCAGACGGGCACGCACAACGCGCTCGTTGCCGTCGATCACGCGCTCGGCGTTCTCGGGCTTGCTGTTGGAGACGACCACGAACTCACGCGTGAGCTTGCCCTCGCCGTCATAGATCGGGAAGTAGCGCTGGTTGGTGAGCATGGACTCGCAGATGATCTCGTGCGGGACCTTGAGGAACTCCTCATCGAAGGTACCGACGAGCACCGTCGGCCACTCGCAGAGGTTGATGACCTCCTCAAAGACCTTCTTGGGCGTATCGACATGGCAGCCGGGACGGGCAGCCTCGACCTCGGCGATACCGGCAAGGATGGCCTCGCGACGGCGCTCGGCAGAAAGCACGCCGGCGTTCTCGAGCACCTGCTCGTAGACGGCGGGGCTGGCGACCACATGGTCACCGGGGCCAAGCACGCGATGACCACGCGTGGTGTTGCCACTCGTCACGTCGGCAAACGACACGGGCACAACGTCCTCGCCCAGAAGGCAGCAGATCCAGCGGACCGGACGAACAAAGGTCGCATGCTCGTGACCCCAGCGCTGAGAGCGGTAGTTGGGCCACTGCAGGCCAGCGATAGTCTTCTCGCACAGGGCCGTCAGGATCGGGGTGGCCGGGGCGGAAGGGATGTTCTTCTCGGCAAAGACGTACTCACGGCCGTCGGTGTCCTCGCGACGGACCAGATCCTCGGCAGCCACACCGCACTTGCGGGCGAAGCCCTGGGCGGCCTTGGTGGCGTTACCGTCGGCATCGAAGGCGATGTTGGCCGCGGGGCCGCGCTTGACCTCGTGAACCTCGTCGGTCGCGGTGGCGACGTCGGCAACGAGCGCAGCCAGGCGGCGCGGGCTCGAGATCACGCGGACCTCGCCGTGGGCCAGACCGGCCTCGTCGAGACCCTTGGCGATCATGGTGCCAAGCTGCTTGACGGCATTGTTCAGCGGTGCGGAGGGCATTTCTTCCGTACCGATCTCAAACAGGAAATCCTTAGCGTCTGCCATGGCTTACGCCACCTCGCCTTCCTGATCGGCATTCTCGTTGACTCCGGCGACCTCGGCCATGTAGGCCTCGCAGCACGCCTTGGCGACGGCGCGGACGCGCAGGATGTAGTTGGCACGCTCGACCGCGGACAGGGCGCCGCGAGCATCGAGCAGGTTGAAAGCGTGGCTGCACTTCATGACGCAGTCATATGCCGGCAGCGGCAGCTTGCGCTCCAGGCAGGAATGGCACTCGGCCTCGTAGTCGTCAAACTTCTGACGCATCATCTCGACGTTAGCGACCTCAAAGTTATAGGCACTGAACTCGCGCTCGTTCTCGAGGAACACGTCGCCATAGGTCATGGGCGTGCCGTCGGGCAGGTAGCTCCACACCAGGTCGTAGACCGAGTTAACGCCCTGGGCGTACATGGCGATACGCTCCAGGCCGTAGGTGATCTCGACGGGCACGGGGTCGACCTCGATGCCGCCCACCTGCTGGAAGTACGTAAACTGCGTGACCTCCATGCCATTGAGCCAGACCTCCCAGCCAAGGCCCCAGGCGCCGAGCGTCGGGCTCTCCCAGTCGTCCTCGACAAAGCGGACGTCATGGTCGTTGGGGTCCAGACCGATAGCGGCAAGAGACCCCAGGTAGAGCTCCTGGGCGTTAACCGGAGAAGGCTTGATGAGCACCTGGAACTGATAGTAGTGCTGCATGCGGTTGGGGTTCTCGCCGTAGCGGCCGTCGGCGGGACGGCGGCAGGGCTGCGCATAGCAGGTGCGCCACTCGGCGGGACCGAGCGAGCGCAGCGTGGTCGCGGTATGGAAGGTACCGGCACCGACCTCGGAGTCATAGGGCTGCATAATGACGCAGCCCTGCTCGCCCCAGTACTGCTGGAGGCGCAGGATGATGTCTTGGAAGGAAAGCGATGAAGCGTTCATGCCTCTAATATCCCCTCGTCGAAACGATTACACGGTTAGGTACTGTACTATAGCGGTTTTTAGTCGATAGCGCCGATGCGGTTGAGCGGCCAGTAGCGCACAAGCGCCACAGCGATCAAATCAGAGCGATCGACGGGACCAAAGTAGCGTGAGTCGGCAGAGTTTTCGCGGTTGTCGCCCATCACCCACACGCACCCGTCGGGAACGGTGTAGGGATAGCTTACCTGAGCACCGGGCGCTTGGACCGAAAGTGGCCAGCTCATGCCCGTCGTATAGTCCTCGTCGAGCGCTTGGCCGTCAACGACCACCTTGCCATCCTGCAGGTCGACCGTCTGGCCGGCCGTGGCAATAACACGCTTGACAAGAACATCATGCTCGGAGGTGCCATCGGGGTTGTGAAACACCACGATATCGCCCTGCTTGACGGGCTGACCGAGCTCGAGGCTCACCTTTTGTGCCAGGATCTGGTCGCCAATCTCGATCGTGGACTCCATGGAGCCGGTGGGCACCACAAAGGGCTCGACCACAAACGAGCGAATCAAGAAGGTGGCGACCAATGCGATCGCGATGACCGCGATCCACTCAAAAGCGCCCCTCAACGCGGAATGCTGCGATGGAACCATTCTCACTCCTCGCTCTGCGAATACGAAGCGTCCAAAATCTCCTGCGCGTACGCACGCTCCTGGGGCGTAAGGCGCGCCGTCTCGATCAGATCGGGACGCCAGCGGCAGGTGCGCTCGATGGCGTTCTTGCGACGCCAGGCATCGACCTTGGCGTGATCGCCACTCACGAGCACCGGCGGCACGCCCTCGCCGTTGAACTCGGCGGGACGGGTGTACTGCGCGTACTCGAGCAGGCCTCCGTCCTCGGCGGTCGAGAACGACTCGTCCACATTGCTCATCTCGTCGCCCAGGGCGCCAGGAATCAGGCGTACGACGGCATCGGCAACGACCATAGCGGGAAGTTCGCCACCCGTAAGCACGTAGTCGCCAATCGACAGACGCTCATCGGCATACGCATACGCACGCTCGTCGACGCCCTCGTAGCGGCTGCACACAAACAGCAGGCGCTCACTTTTGAGCAGGCGCTCGGCCACATGTTGCGTAAAGGGCTCGCCACAGGGGGTGAAGAACACTACGGTGGGCTTGGGACCCTCGGAGCTGATGGCCTCGATGGCCTCGGCAATAGGCTCGACCTTCATGAGCATGCCCTGCCCGCCGCCGTACGGCTCGTCATCGACGGTACGATGACGGTCGTGCGTCCAGTCGCGCAGGTTATACGCCTTAAAATCAAAAAGGCCGGCCTTGCGGGCGCGGCCCAAAATCGACGTGGACATGATAGGCTCAAACATCTCGGGAAAGACCGAAAGGGTCTCAATCAGCATGTTGTCCTCCCTACTTGTCCATATCGATCAGGCCGTCCATCACGTGGACGGAAATTGTTCCTGTGTCGGGAAGATCGAGCACGACCTGCTCGATCACGGGAATCAGTACCTCGCCGTACCGATCACCCTCGACAACCCAAACATCGTTAGCGGGCGTCGACATGATCTCAACGATCGTGCCGAGCGAACCGAAGCGCTCGTCGACCACCTCGCGACCCATCAGGTCGGTATAGGCAGCGTCGAGCGAATCGAGCTCAAAGTCGTCACGATTTGCCAGCACGTAGCATCCCGTGATGCCCTCGGCGGCCGTCAAGTCGTCAATGCCCTCAAACGAGACCAGATCGCCATCGCCCGTATCTGTGACGGACACGACCGTGCAAAAGCGGTCGCGCTTGAGCGCCGGCGGCGTCAGGGCGACGCGCATACCAGGCTCTAATACAGAAGGAAGCCCCCGCAGCGGCTGCGCGAGGACCTCCCCCTTCCTTCCGTGCGGCTTGACCACACGGGCGATGTTTTTGTACTGGGACCTCAAGGTCCTAGCCCAGAACCTCTACCTCGACAGCAGTGTCGAGGCGAGCGGCCAGTGCACGGGCGAGCGTGCGAATGGCCTTGATGGTACGGCCACGACGGCCGATGACCTTAGCGACGTCATCCTCGGCGACCGAAACCTCAATCGTAGAGGCGTCGTCACCATCGATGACCTCAAGGCTCACGGAATCCGGGTTGTCGACGATCTGAACAACGAGATATTCGACGAGATCGGCGATGCGATCTGAGAGCATTGCCTCACCCTCGAGCTGTGCAGCGTCAACCTCAGGCACGATTTACTCCTCGGCGCCCTCAGCGGCCTCAGCGGCAGCCTTAGCGGCCTCGGCCTCTTTGGCGAGCTGCTTCTTGGACTTCTTGACGACGGTCTCGGTCTTCTCGCCCTCGTTGGCGGCCTTGACCAGAGCGGCGACGGCGTCGGTGAGCTGAGCGCCCTTGGACTGCCAGTCGGCGATCTTCTCGAGGTCGAGGTTGATGGTCTTGGGGGCGGTCATCGGGTTGTAGCGGCCAACCTCCTCGATGATACGACCGTCACGCGGGGCGCGGGAATCGGCGACGACGACACGGTAGTACGGACGCTTCTTAGCGCCGTGACGAGCAAGGCGAATCTTGACTGCCAAAGGAAACTCCTCCAACCAAGCAGCTTTAGGCTGCAACTACAAACAAACAGTTGAACATAATACGCCATCGACGCGGGCAGGTGAAGTCCGTGAGACCAACTTCTTCGGTGTAGTCGAGGGCAAATCCATATCTTAGACAAGAATTCGGGATTTGCAAGCACATACACGCACCCCACATGAGCTGCGCGGTATACTCATGACATGGAAAGACGCGAACATACATACGGTTATGAGGATGCCATGGGCGTCACGCCGCCTCAATGGACGGGTCCGGCGGTGGGCCTCATGGACCTCGATGCGTTTTTTGCGAGCGTGGAGATGCTCGACCATCCCGAATGGCGCGGAAAACCGCTCATCGTGGGCGGAGACGCCGATTCGCGTGGCGTCGTGTCCACGTGTTCATATGAGGCACGTCGCTTTGGCGTGCACTCTGCCATGCCCTCGGCCGAGGCGCGGCGCTTGTGCCCGCAAGCCATTTGGACGCACGGGCACTTTGATCGCTACCGCGAGGTGAGCGCGCAAGTCATGGCGATTCTCGCCGACGAGACCCCGCGTGTTGAGCGCGTGTCCATCGACGAAGCCTTTATCGATATCACACCGGGTCGCTTTGCGCCCGAAGACCCGCTGCTGGTTGCGCGGCGTATAAGCGACCGCGTGGCAACGCTGGGAGTAACGTGCTCCATTGGCGTGGGCTGCAACAAGACGGTCGCAAAGATCGCAAGCGAGCGGGATAAGCCGTTTGGACTGACCATCGTGCGCCCCGGAACCGAGCAGCGCTTTTTGGCCGCGCTGCCGGTATCTGCCATGAGCGGCATCGGACGCTCGGCCGAGGAACGGCTGCGCCGCATGCGCATCTACACGCTTGGCGAGCTGTCACGCGCACCGGAATCCACCTTGTCCTCTATTTTTGGTGTCAACGGCGAACGCATGCGCCAGCGTGCGCTGGGACTCGAAATCTCCGAAGTCACGAGTCTCGATGAAGAGCGCGAGGTCAAGTCGGTCAGCAATGAACGCACCTTTGCTAAAGATTTGACTGAGCGTGGGGATATTGAGGCGGCGATTGCGCTGTTGGGAGAGTCAGTGGGACGCCGTCTGCGCCGTCAGGGGCTGACGGGTGCCACGGTAACGCTCAAACTCAAGTATTCGTATGGCAGCGGGCGTACGGCACAGCGCCGGCTGCCTCATCCGACCGACGATGAGAACATCTTCGTGGCGGTTGCGCTCGAACTGCTCGACAACATCTGGCAGGAAGGCATGCATGTTCGCTTAGCGGGCATCGGCATGAGCGACTTCGACCACCAAGGCGGCATCCAGACCGACCTGTTCTGCGAGATCGATGACCGCGGAGCCCAATCCAGCGACCGCCGCGACCTCTCCGTCGCCATCGACGCCGTCCGAGACAAATTCGGCGACAGCGCCCTTTCCTTCGGCCGCCAATCCCGCTTCAACGATTAACCGCCTTTGGGCAAAAAGAAAGCCGGGCAGGTGCGGAAAACCGCAACTGCCCGGCGATATGCGTGAGGCTAGCTAAACCCCGTCTCAAATGAGCTACTAGAGGAGGTTGAGGGGGAGCTGGGGAGCGTCACCCCAGAGCTTTTCGAGACGGTAGAAGTCGCGCGCCTCGGGAGTGAAGACGTGGACGACAACCGAACCATAGTCCATGAGCATCCAGGTCTTCTGCTCGCGACCCTCGATGGAGAACGGGTGCTCGCCGCAAGCCTCGGCGACCTTCTCCTCGATCTCGTCGACGATAGAATCGACCTGGCGGTTGTTGGTACCGGTGGCAAGCACAAAGTAGTCGCATACGTCGGAAAGCTCGGTCAGGTCGAGCACCTGAACGTCCTCGCCCTTCTTGTCGTAGGCGGCCTGCGCGGCGGCGCGGGCGACATCCTCGGCGGCGACACCGCTCGCGGACAGCGAGGCGGCGGTGCGGTCGGACGTGGCGACGAAGCTCTTGTGCTCCACACCTTCAAGAATCTGCTCGTCGGTCATGGTCTCGTCGGCCATGGAATACCTCTTTCTAGACAGCCCGAGCTAGCGCAGCTGGGCGTAATGGTTGTAAATCGAAATAGCCGTGGGATAAAGATAGCGCCCGGACTGGATCACATAGACCAGACCCTGCGCAAAACAGGAGAAGAACAACTCATCGAGCGTCGACTCCCCCACCATCTTGCGCAACGCATGGGCATAGTCGCCGTGGCGGTTGGGCTCGATGGCATCGGCCACAAAGACCACCATATCGAGCGGCGTCATGTCGCAGGCACCCACGGTGTGACGGTCGACAGCCTGGAAAACGGCCAACGACAACTCAGGGAAAAGCTGCGGAAGCTCATAGGCGGCAACAGGGCCATGCAAAAGCGGCGTCGCGGCGGAAGGAGAGCCGGCAATCTTAATGCCGTAGTGCAGAGCGCGCGTGACCAGCTCGTCGTCGGAAAGCACCTTGTCCCAGTCATGGATCAGGCCGGCGGCAGCGGCATCAAAGCGGTCAACGCCGTAGACCTCGGCCAGATGAAGTGCGGTCTCAGCAACACCCAGCGAATGCACATAGCGCTTGCGCTTATCCTTCATGCGAACATCGAGCAGCTCTTGAATGCGCTTGAGCAGCGCGCGCTCATCGCCCTCAAACTGATCCTCTACCGACAACGTAGACCCCCATCACTCAAAATCTTCTTGGCCCAAATCGGCATATAGCCTGCGTTTGCGAATGTAGCCGAGCACGGACTCGCTCGTAAGATAGCGCACGCTCATGCCGCGGGCAACTCGCTTACGAATGTTCGTCGAGCTGATCGCCAGCGCCGGAATCTGAATATAGCGCACGTCGAACGGCAGCCCCGACTCTTTGATTCGGGCACGCGCCGTATCGATATCAAAGCCCGGTCGCGTCGCCGCAATAAAGGTAGCAAGCTCAGCGATTCGTTCGGCATCATGCCAGGTCACAATATCGATAATCGCATCGGCGCCCGTAATAAAGTAGAGCTTTACCTGCGGCGGGTAAAAGTCGCGAAGGGCATGAAGCGTATCGGCCGTATAGGTTACGCCCGGACGGTCGATCTCGAACCGGCTCGCCAAAAAGGCCGGGTTCGCGGCGGTGGCGAGGACCGTCATGGCATAACGGTCCTCGGCAGGCGTAACCGGCTTGTCAAGCTTAAAGGCAGGAGAACCCGCCGGCATAAAGAGCACAGCGTCCAAGTCGAGCGACTCGCGCGCCTGCTCGGCGGTCACCAGGTGCCCGTAATGGATGGGATCAAAGGTGCCACCCATAATGCCGAGCCTAAACTCCCGCCCGTCCTCTAGAGGAAGCTCGGGCAGACCGATTCCACCGCGCAGCGACATGGCTTACTCGCCCTCCGAGGTCTCGGCATCGCCCGCGGCATCCGCCGCATCGACAACCTCGACGCCCTCATCCGCAGCATCGGCCACGTCAATGGCTTCAACGGCAACGTCCTCGCCAGCATCCTCGAGCTCCTCGTACTCCGAGAAGTCCTCGGCGCCCTCAAAGTCAAAGGCGCGCTGGCAAATACGGACCTCGTCGCCCGCACGGCAGCCGGCCTTCTCGAGCGCATCGTCAACACCCATACGCGCAAACTTATGCTGCAGGTAAATGACGGCTTCTTCGTTTTCCCAGTCGGTCTGGATGACCATGCGCTCGATGGCACGACCGACCACGCGGAAGGCACCGGGCTCTTCCTGGACAATGCGGAAACGCTTCTCACGCTGCAGGCGGCGGCGCTCCCACTCATCGTCGCGCAGAACGACCGGCTCATCGGAGACAGCCAACTCGGCGCGCAGCTTAGCCACCTGCTCGCCCACGGCAAGCATCAGCGTGTTGAGGCCGGCGCCCGTCACAGCAGACACGGCAAAGAACATATGTCCATCGTCGAGCGCAGCGCGTTTGAGGTCGGCAATCTTGTCAGCCGTGCCCGGTGCATCGCACTTGTTAGCGACGACGATCTGCGGACGCTCCGAAAGCTCGGCGCCATACTGCTCGAGCTCGCGGTTGATGATGCGATAGTCCTCGACCGGATCGCGATCCTCAAAACCACCCGTCATATCGACGACGTGCATGATGAGTGCCGTGCGCTCGATGTGGCGCAGGAACTGATGGCCCAGGCCCTTGCCCTCGCTCGCACCCTCGATGAGGCCGGGGACGTCGGCAACGACATAGGAGTACTCGCCGGCACGCACCATGCCCAGATTGGGCACGAGCGTGGTAAACGGGTAGTCGGCAATCTTAGGACGGGCGGCGCTCATGCGCGCGATGAGCGATGACTTACCCACCGAGGGGAAGCCCACGAGCGCGGCATCGGCCATAAGCTTCATCTCGAGCTCAATCCAGTGCTCCTCGGCCGGTTCGCCCAGCTGAGCAAACGCGGGCGCGCGGCGCACCGACGTCACAAAGTGCGTGTTGCCCAGGCCACCGGCACCGCCGGGCGCCACGACGACGCGCTCGCCATCGTGCACCAGATCGGCAATCTCGAACATCGGGGTCTGCGTCTCGGGGTCGAGCTCGCGCACCACGGTACCCATAGGGACCTTGAGAATCAGGTCCTCGCCGCTCTTACCGTTACGGCGGGCACCCTGCCCGTGCGTGCCGCGCTCGGCGCGGAAGTGATGCTTAAAGCGGTAATCGATCAGCGAAGACAGCTGAGCATCGGCCTGGATAACGACATTGCCGCCACGACCGCCGTCGCCGCCATCGGGGCCGCCCTTGGGGACAAATGCCTCGCGCCTAAACGACATGCATCCGGCTCCGCCGTCGCCGCCGCACACGTTAATGCGGCTGATATCGGTGAACTGTGACAACAGAATCGCCTCCTACAAAAAGAGGGAGACCCTTGAATCCTAAAACTCAAGTGCCTCCCACATATGTGCTCTATGAAGGGTGAATTACGCGTTCGCGAGCGGGCGTACGCTGACCCTGTGCTTGATACCCTTGTGGAACTCAACGGTACCGTCGACCAGCGCGAACAGCGTGTCGTCCTTACCACGGCCAACGTTCTCACCCGGGTGGATGTGCGTGCCGTGCTGACGGACGAGAATCGTGCCCGTGGTTACCGTCTGGCCGGCATAGCGCTTCGTGCCAAGGCGCTGACCGCGGGAGTCACGGCCATTACGGGAGGAACCGAGTCCTTTTTTGTGTGCCATTGTGTATACCTACTCTTTCGTTACGAGTGTAATCTACTCGGCGACGGGAGCCTCGGCAACAGCCTCAGCCTCTGCCTTGACAGCCTTCTTGGCGCGGGAGGTAGCCTGAACCTTCACGATCTTCAGCTTGGTGAGCTGCTGACGGTGACCCTTCAGACGACGATAGCGCTTGCGCTTGTGGAACTTGAAGACCAGCTGCTTCTCGCCCTTGAACTGCTCAACGATCTGAGCGGTAACCTTGGCCTTGGCCAGCTTGTCGGGATCGGTGACGATCTTCTTACCATCGTTGAGGAAGATAACCGGCAGGGTGACCTTGTCGCCCTCATTGCCCTCGATCTTCTCGACGGTGATGACATCGTCGGTGGCGACCTTGTACTGCTTGCCGCCCGTGTTAACGATTGCGTACATGTTTACTTGCCCTTCATGCATCAGTTAGTGCAACAGCCGAATATAGTAGCAGGCGAAAATACCCCCGTCAACGAGTATGTGGAGCAAATCCACAAGTTCGCACAGGTATGGGGCTGACGAGTCGGCCCTCGTCGTCCTCGCATGCTTGATTCTGACGCTCGACATCGTAGGAGCAGATGGTCACGAGGTCTTGCATACCGGTGGAAACAATAGGTGCATCCACGCCCGGGGTCAAGCCCTGCAACAAAACATCAGCAGCAGAAAGCAAAATCTCCGGACGCATGGAGCCCTCGTTGTCGGCATGGGTGTCGAGCATGAGCACCAAATGGTCCGGGCGCTCCCCCGCCGTGAGCTCATAGCCCACGAGCGTGTGGTCCAAATCCAAGCGCTTGCTCTTTTTTCCGCGCGCGTAGTCGATGCCGTGACCCGCGCGCAGCGTGTCAATCGCACGACGCACCTCGTCGGCGCTTACGGGCGCCTCGGAATCCAAGTGCAGGTCGATGCGATACGACAGGCGCGTGAGCTGCGCCGTCAACGCCGGCGTGCGCACGTCGATGTACGCCGCCTCGATGGGCGCCAGATCGGCCGGAGACGCCGCAGCCAGACGTCCAAACGCCTCGTCGAGCGCCACGAACTCGGTCATAAATAGGTCATACCACTCGCAGGTCGACGACGTACCCACCGGTAGCGCCGAAGAGAAGCCCACGCGCATGTGCGGAGAGAAGCCCTGCGTGACGGCATAGGGAAGCCCCGCACGGCGCACGATGCGCTCAATGGTATGGATTACTTCGAGATGGCCCAGGTACTTAAGGCGATCGCGCTTGCCATAGCGAACACGAAGCCTAAAGAGCGAGGGGTTGTCGGTCAGGCGCTCACTCATGCGCGATCACCCATCAATACATTCTTGGCGTGGAGCGTGGGGCAGATCCCGCAGCCGGTGCACGACGTGCGGGTGCAGTCGGGAGTCGTGACGCCCTCGAGCGAGCGACGGTACTCGCGCTCGAGGAAGCCGCGCGTGCAGCCGGGGCTCACGTGCTCCCACGGCAGGCGCCAGTCCAACTCGTAGGGCAGGTGCACGAGCTCATTGAGGTCGATGCCGTTTTTGGCAGCAGCTTCCTTCCAGTTATCGAGCGAGAAATGCTCTACCCAGGCGTCAAAGCGAGAGCCCGAGCGCCAAGCATCGATGATGACGGGCGTCATGTCACGACCGGCGCGGGACAGCGCGGCCTCGATGAGCGAGGTCTCGGCATCGTGGTAATGAACGCGGACGGCACGGTTGCGAACGCTCGTGACGAGCAGCTTCTGGCGACGCTTGACGTCGTCGTAGTCGAGCTGCGGGCACCACTGGAACGGCGTGGCAGCCTTGGGGATAAAGACCGAAACCGAGATCGACACCGAGATCGAGCCGCGACGAGCCTTGGGCACCACGGAACGACCGAGCTCCAGCACGTGATCGGCCAGATTGGCGATGGCCACGATGTCCTCGTCGCGCTCGCCGGGAAGGCCCATCATAAAGTAGAGCTTCATGCGGTTCCAGCCGGCCTCGAAGGCCGCCTTGGCCGCACGGTCCAGGTCCTCCTCGGTCACGTTCTTGTTAATGATGTCGCGCATGCGCTGGCTGCCGGCCTCGGGCGCGAACGTCAGGCCGCCCTTCTTTTCGCCAGCAACCGACTCGGCCATATCCACGCCAAACGAATCCAGGCGCTGCGACGGAATAGACACGCGAATACCCGTATCCTCCAGGCGACGGTTGAGCCTGCCGAGCACGTCGCGAATGCAGGAGTGGTCGGTCGTGGAAAGCGAGGTCAGCGACACCTCGTCGTAGCCGGTCTTTTCCAGACCCTGAATCACCGACGAGACGATCTGGTCGGCAGAGCGCTCGCGCACCGGGCGATACGTCATGCCGGCCTGGCAAAAACGACAGCCGCGGGCGCAGCCGCGCAGGATCTCGATAGACAGGCGGTCGTGGACCAGCTGCGCATAGGGCACGCACGACTGCGACAGCGGATTCGTGGCGCCGAAATCCTCGACGACGCGCTTGTAGACCACGGTCGGCGCATCCTTGCCCTCACGCGGCACGGTGTAGCCATGCGGCGAGCAGGGCTCGTCGTGACGAACCTCATAGAGCGACGGCACGTAGTTGCCGGCAATGGATGCAAGCTGCTCAACAATCTGCGCGCGCGGGACTCCTTCGTCACGCAGGCGGCGATGCAGCTGACAGGTCTCGAGCAGCGATTCCTCACCCTCACCGATGAGGATGGCATCGAAGAAGGCCGCGTACGGCTCGGGGTTGTACACCGAGGGACCGCCGGCGATGATAATGGGGTCGTCTTCACCTCGGTCGGTCGCTAACAGCGGAATGCCAGCGAGGTCGAGAGCCTCGAGGAAGTTCGTCACCGCCATCTCGTGCGGCACATGCAGGCCGACGATATCGAACGAAGCGACCGGCGCTGCACCCTCGAGCGAGAGCAGCGGAATGCCTGCCTCGCGCATGGCATCACCCATATCGGGCCACGGCACATAGCCACGTTCGCAGGAGATGCCCTCGGCCTGGTTAAGGATGTTGTAGAGGATGGCGATGCCCTGGTTGGGCAGACCGACCTCGTACACATCCGGGTAGATCAGGCAGCAACGGTAGTCGGCATCGGCCTTGGAAAGCGTGCCCCACTCGTGATCGATATAGCGACTCGGCTTCTCGACCTTGGCGAGCAACGGCTCAATTAAATGAAAACAGTCTTGGTATGCAACGCGCAACGGAAAACCCCTAAGCAGCGAGATCTGATGCGTCCTGATAGGACGCCATAGGACGGGTAGCGCCCGCGACGGTGGACACCAGATCGCGAACGCGGGAGAACGTGGCAGTGACCACCTCGTTGGCACGGCTGTAGTCGACATCGCGCTCGTAGAGCGAAACGAGCGCACGGCCCATGCCATAGGTGCCCGCGGCAGCAGTGAGCGCCTTGACGGCAAACCCAATATGCGGCGTCTGCTTGACAAGTGCGCGGGTGACCGCTCGGATCACAAGACCGCCGGCAAGCACGCCCGCGACCTCGTAGCCGCGCTCGGGCTTAATGCCGCGTCCAAAGACGGCAGCGAGCTCAAAGAGCATGCCCACCTGCGCCAGCGCCATAACGGGATAATCGGCACCCGGCAAAAACACCAGCGCACCGGTCGCCATATTGGTGAGCGCACACGAGGTGATAATACGATTGGCCGCCGCGATGCGCATGAAGGCAAAGTTCGCCGCAAAAGCCGTTTCCTTGTCGGTGCGATCGAGAATCCAGCGGGCAAGCGTCTCGAGCAGATACGTCTTATCGGTTGCCGCCACCACGCCGAGCATGGGCGTGGACTCCTCGATAAACGGCACCTCCACAGCAGACTCGGCAAGCACGCACACGGGCGCGCCGGCGATCACGAGCTCCTGCACGGCACTCTCCAAGCGGTCGGAACCACACGAGAGCACCAGCACCACATCGGTATCGGTCTTTGGAGCAATTCGCTCCTCCCCCAGACGCTCGACGCGCACAATGCCCGAGGTCGTCTGCGGCACAAAGGCGTCACGCACCGTCTCGGCCAGAAAGCGCGAGGCGGACGAATCCAGATAGACCGAGACGCGCACCGGCGTATCGGAATCCTTCTTAACGGACGCGCCCATCTTAAAAGCGCGGGTCAGCTTATCTACGGGAATTTTCATAGCAAACCCCTCCAGCGGTTACGCGGCGCCCGAACGATGCCGCCATATGGATTGTACGATACCCACCGTCAGCAGCTGAATCATCATCGAAGACGAACCGAAGCTAATAAACGGTAGCGGAATACCGGTAATCGGCATCATGCCGATGCACATGCCGATGTTTTCGAAGGTCTGGAACGCCCACATGCCAACGATGCCAACACACGAAAGACGCAAAAACAGGGACTCGCACTTAAAGGCGACGCGAATCGTCGAAAAGATCAACAGCACGTAGAGGCACAGGAGCAAAAAGGAACCGCAAAAGCCAAAGGTCTCGGACAGGAAGGCGAAGACGAAGTCGGTGTGGAACTCAGGCAGAAAGCCGCCGGCCGACTGCGTCGCATGGCCCAAACCCTTACCAAAGAAGCCGCCCGAGCCGACCGCGATCAACGACTGCTGCAGGTTGTAGGCATCGTCCGAATCGGCATTATCGGGGTCGATAAAGACCGTCAGACGGTTCATCTGATACTGCTTGATGAGCACATCGTGGCCGAGCAACGAATCAAAGACCGAATCGAGCGCAAGGACGAGGGCCACCAGGCCCACGAGCAGGGCCAGGGTCGACAGCACCCATTCGCGGCGTGCACCGCTCATGCAGATGACGATGGCGCCCGAAACCAGCACGACCAGGCCCGAGCCCAGGTCGCCCATGGCAACGACGGCCAAAAACGGAATGGACAGCATGCCGCAGAGCTTGACGTAGTCGCGAACGGTATCGATGCGACCGTTATACTGCGAGCCAAGCGTAGCAATAAAGAAGATGGTGATGAGCTTGGCAAGCTCAACCGGCTGGAATGTCAAGCCGATACCGGGAATCTTGATCCAGCCCGTCATGCCCAGACCGCCCGTATAGGACAGACCCGGAATCTTGGGCGAGAGGATCACGATCAGGTCGATGACGAGCAACGCCGTCGAGAAATTGGAAATACCGCGCAGATCGGTACGCCAGACCAGCACCGCCAGCACCGCTCCGATGCCAATTCCCAGCAGATGGCGTGAGAACGAGGCATCGGCCTTAAACTGCGAAGCCGACCAGATGATGATGGCTCCGTAGGCGACGAGCGCCACAGTAGCCACGAGCACACCGATATGCACCTTTTGGCGAAACGTGCCGCGCGAGGCCGAAAGTTGCTTGTTGACACGGTCCAGGCTGCTGCGAGAGCCGGTCTTGGTTGAACGGAACAGATCCGCCGGAGAAAAATCCATCGCAACCTCCTATCGAACCGAAGAATCGCCCGAGGCCGAAGAGGTATCGGGCTCGTCATAAATCACGCCGAGCACGTCGCGCACGACATGCATCGCGGTATCTGAGCCGCCGCCGCCCTGCTCCAGGACAGTAGCGATGACATACTTGGGGTCATCGGCCGGTGCATAGGCGCAGAACCACGCGTATTCGTCCTCGCCGCTCTTCTCGCCCGTGCCCGACTTGCCGTATACCTGCGGCGTCAGGGTGCCAAAGTGCGCCGCCAGGGACGTCGATGCCGTGTAAATCACGTCGTGCATGCCGTTGCGAACAAGAGCCAAATCCGAATCGCTGTTGATCTTGGCCTCCAGGCGCTTCTTCTTGCCCTTGCCGTTGTATTTATAGGCATCGCCGTCGCCATCGCGCGACACGGCAGACAAAAACACGTGAGGCACGTACTGTTTGCCGCCGTTGGCAAGACCCATATAGGCACACGCCATCTGCAGGGGCGTCACCAGAATGTCACCCTGACCGATGGCAATGTTGGTCATATCGCCGGCATTCCACTTGCGGTCCTCGGCAGAGGCGTCGGTGAAGTACGACTCTTTCCACTCGGCATCGGGAATACGGCCCGCGCCCTCACTCGGCAGATCGATACCGCAGGTCTTGCCTAGACCCCAGCGACGAAAGACCTCCTGCAGGCCCTCGGAATGTTTCTCGTCATAAAAGAACGCCTTGCCCATGTCGTAGAAGACAGGGTCGCACGAGTTGGCGATTCCCGACTGCAGCGTCATGGTGCCGTGGCCGGAATGCAGCCAGCAGTACTTGCCCCACGACTTGCCCAGACCCGTCCAATAACCCGTGCAGTTGGTCGTCTGCCCCGACGTGTAGGTTCCAAACTCAAGACCGGCCAGCGCCGAGAGCGGCTTGATGGTCGAGGCCGACATGTACTGTCCGCTAATGGCGCGGTTGAGCAGCGGGTGCGAACCCTTGTCATCATTGAGCTCGGTCCACACGTCATTTGAGACACCGCCGATAAAGACGGACGGATCGAACTTGGGCTCGCTCGCCATGCCCAGGATCTCGCCATTGTTGGGATCGAGACACACTACGGCGCCGTTGCCGGCATTGCTGTAGCCAGTGGTCTTGGCAAGCTCGATAGCGCTCGCCAGCGCCGTCTCGCAGGCCTGCTGGATCTTAAGGTCGAGCGTGAGCTTAATGTCGGAGCCGGCCTTCGCGGGCACGGCGCCGGCCTGACCGGTCACATTGCCCGAGGCATCGACCTTGACGGTCTGCTCGCCACGAATACCCTGCAGCAGGTTTTCGTAGTAGCTCTCAACGCCCGCCTGGCCCACGATATCGCCCGACTGGTACGTAATCTTGCCAGCAGAAGCATCATCATCGCCAGAGGTTTTCTTATTCTGGGCCTCGAGCTGCTCGGAGGTAATGGTGCCGGTATAGCCCAAGATATGACATGCCGTCTCGCCATATGGATACTGGCGCTCGGTACGCTCGGCAATCTTGACGCCCGGGAACTCGCCGGCATGCTCCTGAATATAGGCAACCGTGGAGCGACGGACGTCCGTCGCGATGGTATGCAGGCTCTGGGCGCCCTCTGTATTGTCCTGAATATTACGAAGGACCGCCACGTAAGGCATTCCAAGCACGTTGGCAAGATGGCGAACCAGAACCTCATCCTCGGCAAGGTCGCGGTAGGCCACGACAGCAAGTGAGGGACGGTTCTGGACAAGCGCCACGCCATTGCGGTCGAGGATGCGACCGCGCACAGCGGGTGTTGTAACGGTGCGAGTCTGATTACTATTGGCCTGCTTCTCGTAATAGTCCGATGAGACCATCTGCATGCCCCACAGCTTGACGGCAAGCGCCGCAAACATCGCGCCCACACCCGTGGTGAGGATGGAAAAGCGGCCCTTAAAGGCGGTCGACGCGGTATTGCCCTCGCCCTCGGTGGCGCGCGGGGCCGTTCCATGCTGCGTATCGTAGGTAAAACGGGAATCGCCACGACGCATGACGACCAGCGCGACCACGATGGCCACAACCAGCACGATACCGGCGATAATAACCGTCATCTGGGAAGACATCTACGGGCCTCCCCTATTTGAGCTTGCGGGTCTTGGGCTTAAAGCGCATACCCGTCTGGCGTCCGCCACGTGCGGAGAATCCATAGCCGGACTGCGGCACGACGCCGGACATCAAAAACGGAATGGCAACCAGACCCGTCAGGATCGAGGACGGCAGCGCATGGCCGAAGATCGCCACAACAAAGCTCGTCTCCAAACCCATAAACAGCAAGATGATGCTGTAGATCACATTAATGACGAGCGCGAAGGCGCCCACAGTGACGCCGCGCGCACTCGGGGTACCGCCCGTCTGACCGACGGCGCTGTGCACCAGGGCAAAAGAACCCACGGTCAGCAGGAGTGACATAACGCCCACCGGCACGGCAGCGGACAGGTCATAAAACAAGCCGCTGCAAAAACCGCACACGACGGCACGGGTCGGGTCGCCCGAGAACACGCTTAGGCACACCAGAATAATCATGAAGTTGACGCGACCGCCCGCAATGGAGATCTGCGGTGCCAGGCCTGCCTGCAGCAGCACGCACACGATGGCGGCGATCACAAACGTGCGAGAGCTCATCCCCTGCTCGTGTAGATCCATGGACATGCCCCCTATTCGCTCGAGCCGGAATCGGTCGTCTCGGACGTGTCGGAACTGTCATCCGAGCTCTCGTCCTTCGTCTTGGTCGCAGCATCGCGCGACGTTCCCTGCGGTGTGCTGTTGGCCGTGCTCACGTCCTCATCCGAGGCCGACTGTTCGTCGGTCAGCGAGGTGATGACCAGCACTTCCTCGTTGTTCTCGGCCGTCGTCTGGGCGCGCACCACAATGGTGTAGTACACGTCGTTTGCCGATTTCTCAACCGACGAGACGGTGCCAAGCGGAAGGCCCTTGGGGAACACGCCGCCGATGCCCGAGGTCACGATGATGTCGCCAACCTTAACATCGGAGTCGACGCTCACGTACTCAAGACGCAGCGTGCCGTCAGCCTGACCCTGCAGCATGCCTTGGGCGCGCGTGTCCTGCACCATAGCGGACACGCCCGAGTTCTCGTCGCCAATCAGGCGCACGGTAGAGGTCTTGGCCGATACCTCGATAATCTGGCCGATAACACCGGCAGAACTCGTCACGGGCATGTTGATGGTAAGGCCGTCGGCAGAACCCTTGTCGATGGTAACGGTCGAGGTCCAGGCATCGCCAGAGGCACCAACGATACGAGCAGCGGTCGATTTGAGGTTGTAGGTCGACTGCAGGCCGACCAGCCCCTCCAGACGCTCAGCGGTCTTTTGAGCCTCGGAGAGCTCAGCAACCTTAGAGGTCAATTCCTCGTTTTGCTTCTTAAGCTCGTCAAGCGTGTCCTGCGACGCCGTAAGGTTAGAGAACACGTTGCCGATCGCATTGAAAGGAGCCGCCACAGCCGAGCCCACAAAGCGCACCGGCGAGGTAATCGTCGTAACGCCCGAACGCACGGCATGAATCGGCCCTGCCTCGCCCTCGCGGATGTAAAACGTGAGCAGCAACACCGAAATCAGGCTGAAAACAATCAACGGGCGCATACCCGTTGATTGTCGCTTGGTATTCAGATTTGTGGAGAAACCCGAAGATCGTGCCAAATGGAATCCACCTTTTGGAAATTAAGCATTGGTCTGGACGAAGCCGCCATCAAACGCATTGGCCTCGAGCACGCGGGCACAGCCGTTAACGACGTTATCGAGCGCCGTGGGGCTGACGTTGACCGAAACACCGGTCTCATCGCGCAGGCGCACGTCGAGACCGCGCAGCAGCGCGCCGCCACCAGTCAGCAAAATGCCGTAGTACATAAGGTCCGAGGCAAGATCGGGAGGCGTAGCGTCGAGTGCGTCCTTGACGGCCTTGGCCATCTCGTCGAGCGGCTTGTTGAGTGCGCGACGAATCTCCTCGCTCTCGATGCGTACGGTCTTGGGCAGACCGGTGATCACGTCGCGGCCGTTGACCTCGACGTCGAGCTCGTCCTTGAGCGGCACGGCGGAGCCGACCTTGATCTTGATGTCCTCTGCCGTACGCTCGCCGATGGCCAGGTTATAGGCATCGCGAACGTGCGTGAGGATGGCCTGGTCGAACTCGTCACCGGCAATACGGATGGACTGCGAGACGACGATGCCGCCCATAGCGATAACGGCGACCTCGGTGGTACCGCCGCCGATGTCGATGACCATGGAGCCGGTGGGCTCCTCGACGGGCAAGTCGGCTCCGATAGCGGCAGCCATGGGCTCCTCGATCAGGTAGGCCTGGCGGGCGCCGGCCTGGATCGTGGCCTCAAATACGGCACGCTTCTCGACCGACGTGACGCCGGAGGGAACGCAGACGACAACGCGCGGACGCGGGGTCCACGGATAGCGCTTCTCGGAAGCCTTGTCGATAAAGTAGCGGAGCATGGCCTCGGTAACATCGAAGTCGGCGATGACGCCGTCCTTCAGGGGACGAACGGCCACGATGTTGCCGGGCGTACGGCCGAGCATGCGCTTTGCCTCGATACCGACCGCGAGGATGCGCTCGTCGTTCTTGTCGATGGCGACAACAGAGGGCTCGCGAATGACGATGCCCTTGCCACGCACGGAGACAAGCGTATTTGCGGTGCCGAGGTCGATGGCAAGATCGCCCGCATAGCTACCGAAGAACATATCCATCAAAGAAAACAACGCAACTCCTGATGTGTTGGATGATTGCTGGAAAACTACTAGCTCATCATACTAGCGCAAGCCCGGCACCTCACTTGCGGTGAAGCGCCGGGCAAAGCTAAATCCCATAAGGTCACTACTGGTTGTCAGCAGCCGAGAAATCCATATCGAGCAAGGAAACGGCCCAGCCGATATGGTTATCGGAGCGCACGAATTTGACGGTGTACTCCTGCTCGCCGCCCTTGGACAGCGATGCCTTCACCTTGGCGGTCGTCTCGGTCATGGACTGATCCATGCCCTCGACGGACACGGTGGCACCCTGCGGAATCGAGGAGATGATCATCGACTTGGCGTCCTCGGACAGGCTCGAGGCCAGGCAAGACTCGGCCTTTGCGGTGTCACCGTCGCCGGCAGCCTGGAACAGATCGGTAACGACAGACTCCTGGGACGGGAAGCCAAAGCCGCGCGTGTAGGCAAAGCCCAGACCGCCCGCAGCAATCAAAATGAGCAGAAGCAGCACGATGAAGACTTTGAGACCCGTGTGGCGATGACGACGACGGACCTTGGCCTGCTTACGATCCTGACGGTCCTGCTGAACCATCTCGGACTCGGACAGCGTAAAGAAGCCGGTGTCCGAGGGATCGGGCATAAACTGGCCGGTCGCGCCCGTAGGATCGAGCGGATCGACGGCGGGAGCGTCCATCGCGGGCGCCGGAGCCGTGGCCATAGCCGTCTGGGCAGACAACGCGGCAAGCGAATCGTGCACGCGGGCAAGCTCGTCGGCCTGCTCGGAGGTGAGCTGGTAGATGCCATCGGCAGTAGCGGCGTTAAAGGCGTCGAGTGCGTCGGAGGGACGGCCGGCGGCAGAAAGCGCCTGACCCATGCCGGCGTTGAGCGCACGCGTGTCGTCGCGGGGACCGGCAAAGTCGATAGCCGTGCGGTAGGTCTCCACGGCATCCGCCGGACGGCCGAGCTTAATGAAGCAACGGCCAAGCTCGCCGAGTGCGGCGGCAGGAGCCGGATTGGCGCCGTCGATGGCGGCCTGACGGAAGGCAGTACCTGCGTTGGCATAGTCGCCCGACTGGAACAGCGCGTTACCCAGGCCCAGATAGGCCTTGAACGGCGTGGCATAAGAAGCATCCTGCGTAGCAGCAGAGAACGCCTGAGCGGCCGTTGTGTAGTCGCCCACGGCGGCGAGTGCCTTGCCGCGGTTGGTGAGCAGCGCGCCGCGCTTGCCATAGGTGCCGTCGTTGAGGGCGGCGGCATAGGCCTCGGCGGCCTCGGCATACATGCCCAGGTGCATCAAGGCGTTGCCACGAAGATGATCGGCCTCGCCCATAATCTCATCGGGAGTTTTTGCCGCCCCAAGCATCTGGGCTGCAGCGGAAAAATCACCCGCGCGGTAAGCGGCGCGGCCCTGTTGGATCAGCTGGCTATTCAAGGAAGTCCCCTTTACTCGTGAACGATCTCGACATGGACGATCTCGTCGCCGGCACGCAGCTGCGAAATCACATCGAGACCCTCGACCGTGGTACCAAAGACGGTGTACCCGGAATCGAGGTTATGCTGGGCACCCAAGCAGAAGTAGAACTGCGAACCCGCGGAATCGGGGTCCATGGAGCGTGCCATGGCAAGGGCACCATCGACATGGCTGTTGCGCGGATTGGTGGCAAACTCGCCCTTGATGCAGTAGCCGGGGCCACCGGTACCGGGCATGCCGTCGGGGCCCTCAAGACCGGCAGCGACGTCGGCGCCGGACATATCGCGGGTATTGGGGTCGCCGCCCTGAATGACAAAACCGGGCACATACCGATGGAATTTAAGGCCATCATAGAAACCCATCGTGGAAAGCTCGCAGAAGTTCGCGACATGAATGGGAGCGCCCTCACCGTCAAACTTGACCTTGATGGTACCCTTCGACGTCTCGATAACGGCGCACTCGTCGCCGGCAAGCTGATACTCGGGCGTGTAGAGCTCTTTCTTAAAACCAAACATGTGGTTCCTTCCTCGTGCGTTTAAAGCATATTTGTACGAATTGTAGCAATAAGCATGCGCTTACATCAATTGCGCACGTAGGTTATGCCGACTATGGCGAACTAATTTTAGGAACGCTGCTGCGGCTTCCAGGAGCCCACGTTGGCGTCGTACTGATTCAGCGCGCTGTTGCCGCCCTGTGCGATGGGCGCCAGGATCTCGCTTTGGTGGGAACTCATCGACTCGCCATCGGGAATGGCCAGCGAGATATCCCAGCTCTGGCAGATTACGTCGACGCGCTCATACATCCACTCGGCAAGCTGCTTTAAGTGGGCGATGTCATCCGCATAGACCGTATCGTCCTGATACTTAAGGTTGTTGAGCTCATCTTGCGTCTTTTTGATCTGGTCGCGCAGGGCGTAGGCACTCTGCGACAGCTCCTGACGGGTGGACAGCGGCGATCGGAGATAGCCGTTGTTAAAGGAATCGATGACCTCGCCGATCTGGTCCTCGTCACCGTAGGACACGATGGTCTGATACAGACCGTCGAGCCTGGTATAGAGCTGATCATCGGTGAGCACGGTTTCTTCCTGGACCACCTCGGCAGAATCGTCCTGCTTGGTATCGTCCTCATTCGCCTCGCCCTTTTGGCGCGTGGGGAAGGTCGTCTGCGCGGCCTGGCCAAACTGGTCATAGAAGCCAGGCATGACACCCATGGGATCGGCCGTCACGAACCAATAGGCACCACCGCAAACGACTGCAAGGACCACGATGACGATGAGCGGTTTGGGGATATGACGCTTGTGCTTGTGATAGGCGTCCTCGTCGGGATGCACCTTGCGCTTGGGTTTTTGAGCATCGTCATGCAGGGAAACCGGCGTGGGAATATCGACCTTGGGGATACCGAAATCCTTATCAAAAGCCGGCAGCACGCAAGTCTCGTTAGGATCGGCGGCGTCCGAGAGCACCGCAGCGGCAGAGGCCGGCGCATGAGGCACCTCGGTATCGATCTGCTCTTGCGTTAGGCGCGGAAAGCCCGCCGTGCGGCCCGCTGCTAGGTCGGATGCGGCCGCGTCCTCGGAGAGGATTCCCGGAGCGGGGCGTCCGCATTTGGGGCACGTACGATCATGCGGAGAAAGACGGGCACCGCAGCCCTCACAGAACACGAACTCGGTGTGTTCGGGACCATCGCCCGGACCCACATAGGCGTTGCAGTAGGGGCAAAACGAGGCGCCGTCCTCGATAGTCTTAAGGCAATGCGGGCAGATCACGGCATCCTCTTTTCGTAGCAATTCAAACAATCGAGGTTAGAGCATAACATCGCCACGGCCCCACAGGAACAAGGCACCAATTCAACATCGCCAGGGCGCGTAGCTACTTCTTCTTTTTGCTTGGCATCGAGACTTTGATGCCTTGAGCGGACTTGGTCACGCGAGAGCGCTTGGCTCCGGTACTCTTCTTTTTCTTGGGCTGGGCCTGGGCCACGCCCTCGAGTGCGCGGGCCTCGGCCTCGCGAGCGGTGCGATCTTCGCGACGCTGCGCCATGTCGGCGGCAACGCGCTTGGCAAAACGTTCGGCCGTCGAGCCCGTCGAGCTCACCTTGCCGCCACCGCGACCCAGGCGGACGCGCACACCGCGGCCAAAACCAGTTGCGGCATGACGACGACGCGGCTTGAGCGAATCCATCATCGTGGCGAGCTTAAAAAACACCGAGCAGGTAAAGACCACAATGACAGCCAAGATAACCATCTGGCCCATCGACAGGTTGGCAATGGACAGCAGCTCTGGGAATCCGATAACGCCCACCAGGATGCCGGCGACTACAAACACAAAGAGCACCACACGTAAGGGCGTGAGAGGTTGCGAGATGCGCCAGATCAGGCTGACGCTCGCCGCGCACGACGTAAGCAAGCACATCGTAGACAACGTGAGCTGGCTAAAGCCAAACACGCGCGCCACAAAGATATCGAGCGCCGCAGCCAAAATGACCGCAATCGACGCCGGCAGTGCACGCTTGAGTACGTTGGTCAAAAACGCACCCTTCACGCGAGCATTGTTGGGCTCCAGCCCCAACACAAAGCCCGGCGCGCCGATGCAGAAGAAGTTGATGAGCGTCATCTGGATGGGCTCGAAGGGGTACGGCGGCAGCGCGATGCACAGCGCCGCCAGGCCCATCGAGAACAGCGTCTTGGTCAGGAACAGCGAGGCCGAACGCTGCAGGTTGTTGATGGAGCGACGGCCCTCGGCCACCACGGCGGGCATCGAGGCAAAGTCGTTGTCGACGAGTACGATCTCGGCCACGTTGCGCGCGGCATCGGAGCCGGCCGCCATGGCCACGGAGCAGTCGGCCTCCTTGAGCGCCAGCACGTCGTTGACGCCGTCGCCCGTCATGGCCACGGTGTGTTCGCGGCGCTTGAGCGCCTGCACGAGCTCGCGCTTCTGCTGCGGGGTCACACGACCAAAGACATGGTAGCGGTCCACTGCGGCATCGAGCTTGGCCGGCGTATCGAGCGTCGTGGCGTCCACATAAGCGTCCGCCCCCGGCACGCCCACCACGCGCGCGATCGACGACACCGTACGCGGGTCGTCGCCACTGATCACGTTGAGGGTCACGCCCTGCTCGTTAAAGTAGCCGATGGTCTCGGCCGCCGAGGTACGGATCTCGTCGCGGATGGTCACAAAGCCCACGGGCTCGGCCTCGCCCACCATATCGCCATCGGGCGTAAAGCCGTCCACGCGCGCCACCACGAGCACGCGGCAGGTATCGGCAAGCTCGGCCACCCGGTTCTCGACCTGGGCAAACGCACGATCAGAGAGCACAAACTGCGCGGCGCCCATCACATAGGAGCCCTGCGCAAACGAAGCACCACTCCATTTTTTAGACGACGAGAACGGAATGACCGACAGCGGCTCAGACACCTCGACCGGGCGATCGGCGTAATAGTTGAGCAGCGCCTGGCAGGTCTCGTTGGCATCGGCCGAAGTCGCACGCGCGACGTTAGCCAGCGCAAAATCGAGCACCGTGGTATCGACGGGAACGGCCGCCTCGTCCGAGCCGGCGCCTAGGCTCACGCCCTCAACCGGCAGCGGATACGTGCCCTCGACCTCCATGCGGCCCGATGTGATGGTGCCCGTCTTGTCCAGGCACAGCACGTCGACGCGAGCGAGCGTCTCGATGCAGTAGAGCTGCTGCGCCAGCACCTTGCGGCGGGCCAGGCGCACCGTGGCGATGGCGAGCACCGACGAGGTCAGCAGCACCAGGCCTTGCGGGATCATGCCCAGCAGGGCGCCCACCGTGGACAGTAGCGCCGACGAAGGCACATGACCAGCCAACAGCTCGGAGAAACACCACGAAAGCGCGCTATCGCCCGGGGTTCCCGCGGCATCCCACAGCTCGCTCACACTCGAGGCAAACAACGCCAAACCGAGCGGGATCATGATGATGCTCGCAAAGCGCACGATGGCGTTCGGCGCGTTCATGATCTCGGAATTGACCTTTTTGACGTACTTGGCCTCGTTATTAATTTTGGCCACGTAGTTGTCGGCGCCGACATGGATCACGCGGGCGCGCAGCAGGCCCGAGTCGATAAAGCTGCCGCTCATGAGCTCGGAACCGGGCTGCTTCTTAATAAGGTCGCTCTCGCCCGTCAGCAGGCTCTCGTTCACGAGCGCCTCGCCGGAAACCACCACGGCGTCAGCGGGAATCTGGTCGCCGCGCCCCAGGCGGATGATGTCGTCGAGCACGATCTGGTCCAAGTCGAGCTCCACCTCGGCACCGTCGCGCACCGCGATGGCCTTCTTAGAGGTCAGCAGCGTGAGCTTATCGACCATCTTCTTGGAACGCATGGACTGAATGACGCCAATAGCGGTATTGAGGAACACCACGAACAGGAACGTCAGATTCTTAAACGAACCGGTCAAAATGACCAGGAACGCCAAGATCACGTTGATCAAATTGAACAACGTGCAGAGGTTCTCGATGATGAGCTCTTTGACCGACTTGGTCTTGAGCTCCATGTTGCGGTTGATCTTACCGGCGGCGATGCGCTCCTCGACCTCGGCGGTCGAGAGTCCGCGCTCGATATCCGTTGCTGCCATACCACGTCCCATCACGTCGCGTCGGTATAAGAAAAACCGCCCGGACCATGCGAGGTTCGGACGGTCTTACGTTCGATGGTGCCCCATGTTGGATTCGAACCAACGGCCTTCTGCTCCGGAGGCAGACGCTCTAATCCCCTGAGCTAATAGGGCCAACGTTTGGCATTATACCCAAGTGCACCACGGGCTATCAAAATAAAAGAAAAAGCTTTGCAATTCCGAGGAAGACGCGGCGCAACGGCCCACTTTAGAAGGCAAAAGCGAGTCAGATAGTATAAACTCTCATGCACCATATATACACGGCTCGCGATGCGGGCCGTTTTTGCAAAAGTTATCCATCGAGGTGAGAGGCACACCATGATTGCAATTTTAAAGCAGAGCGCCAGCGACGAGGCCGTCGGCCATATCGTCAGCTGGATTGAGAAGAAGGGTCTCAAGACCGACGTCTCGCGCGGCGAGAACGAGACCATCATCGGCCTGGTGGGCGATACGACCAAGATCGACCCGTTCCTGCTCGAGTCCATGGATGTCGTCGAGCGCGTGCAGCGCGTCTCCGAGCCGTTCAAGCGCGCCAACCGCAAGTTCCACCCCGAGGACTCCGTCATCGACTGCGGTCACGGCGTCAAGATCGGCGGCGACCAGTTCCAGGTCATCGCCGGTCCCTGCTCCGTCGAGGGCGAGAACCTCATCCGCATCGCACGCCGCGTGAAGGCCGCCGGCGCCACGATGCTGCGCGGCGGTGCCTACAAGCCCCGCACCTCCCCCTACGCCTACCAGGGCATGGGCCCCGCCGGCCTCGACCTGCTGTGCGAGGCGTCTGCCGAGCTCGACATGCCGATCGTCACCGAGATCATGGATCCACGCGACGTGCAGGTCTTCTTGGACAAGAAGATTGACGTCATGCAGATCGGCGCCCGCAACGCCCAGAACTTCCCTCTGCTCAAAGAGGTCGGCAAGACCAAGACCCCGGTCCTGCTCAAGCGCGGTATGTCCGGCACGATCGACGAGCTGCTTATGGCAGCCGAGTACATCATGAGCGAGGGCAACGACAACGTCATCCTGTGCGAGCGCGGCATCCGCACCTTCGAGACCCGCACCCGCAACACCTTCGACCTCAACGCCGTGCCGGTGCTGCACCACCTGTCGCACCTGCCCGTCGTCGCCGATCCCAGCCACGCCACCGGCTACACCCGCTACGTTGAGCCCATGGCGCTCGCCGCGACCGCCTGCGGCGCCAACGGCCTGGAGATCGAGGTCCACGACGAGCCGAGCCGCGCCTGGTCCGACGGCGCCCAGGCCCTCACCCCCGATCAGTTCGACGACACCATGCGCCGCATCCGAGCCATCCGCGAGGTTGTCTGCCAAGAGACCATGGAGTAGCCCATGGGTACGGTGAGAAACGCGCGCGTTAACCAGGGCGGCCCCAAGTGTGCCGGCATCGTCGGCCTTGGCCTCATCGGCGGCAGTTTTGCCCGCGGCTATGCGCAGGCGGGCGTCCGCGTGCTGGCCTGGGACCCCGATGACGATGTCATGACGGCCGCCAGCATGGGCACTGTCGCCAGAGAGCTCAACGACAAGACACTCGGCGAATGCGACATCATCGTCCTTGCCTGCTATCCCGAGGCATGCATCGAGTGGCTCGAGGCGCACGCCCAGGCGCTCGCCGACGCCACCGACACCGACGCCATCATGGGTCCCGTGGTGATCGACACCGTGGGCGTCAAGGGCATCGTGTGCGAGCGCGCCTTTGAGCTTGCCCGCGAGAACGGCTTTTACTTTGTGGGCGCGCACCCCATGGCGGGCACCCAGTTCTCGGGCTACGCGCACTCCCGCGCCGACCTGTTCCAGGGCGCTCCCCTGGTGCTCGTTCCGCCCGCGGTAGACGATGCCCTTAAGCTGGAGCTCTTGGGCCAGGTGCGCGAGATGGTGCGCCCCTTGGGCTTTGGCAAGTTCAGCGTGACCAGCGCCGCCGAGCACGACCGCGTCATCGCCTTCACGAGCCAGCTTGCGCACGTGGTGTCCAACGCCTACGTAAAGAGCCCGACCGCCCAGGTCCACCACGGCTTTTCGGCCGGTAGCTACCGCGATCTCACCCGCGTGGCGCACCTCAACCCGCAAATGTGGTCCGAGCTCATGATCGACGACGCCGACGCGCTCGCCTTCGAGATTGACCATCTGATCGAGTCGCTTGGCGCCTACAGCCGTGCGCTCAAGGACCGCGACCAGCGCTATCTGGAGAATCTCCTTGCCGAGGGCGACCGCATTAAGCGCGCGCTCGACGACGAGGCCTCCCACTAGACCACCTATCACGCCAGGTCGAAAGGACCGAAGCTTATGGCGATTACCATCGATATCGACACTGCACGCCCCTACCAGGTGCATGTTGGCACGTTTTTGCTGGAGCAAACGGGACCGCTCGTGCGCGCCACTGCCGGCGGCACCAAGGCCGTCATCGTGACGGACACCAACGTGGGCCCGCTCTACCAGATGCCCGTTAAGCAGAGCCTGGAGGCGTCAGGCTACGAGGTGAGCATCTGCACCTTCGAGGCCGGCGAGGCCCATAAGCGCGCCGAAACCTATGTTGCCATTTTGGAGTTTGTGGCCGAGCACGAGCTTTCGCGCTCTGACGTGATCGTGGCACTCGGCGGCGGCGTAGTGGGCGACGTGGCGGGCTTTGCGGCCGCCACCTACATGCGCGGCTGCAAGTTTGTGCAGATCCCGACGAGCCTGCTCGCCATGGTGGATTCGTCGGTGGGCGGCAAGACCGCGATCGACCTGGCTGCCGGCAAGAACTTGGCCGGCGCCTTTTGGCAGCCGAGCGTGGTTATCGCCGACGTGGGGTGCCTGGCCACCCTCACGCCCGAGCAGTTCGCCGACGGCTGCGGCGAGGTCGTCAAGCACGCCGTGATCGCCGACCCGGAGCTTTTCGCCGAGCTGGAGAAGACCCCGCTCACGCTGGAGCTGCTCAACCGCGATGTGGCCCGCGTAGCGCTCATCATCGCCCGCAATATCGACATCAAGCGCGCCGTGGTCGTCGCCGACGAGCGCGAAACCAACCAGCGCAAGCTCCTTAACTTTGGACACAGCGCCGGACACGCCGTCGAGGCTTGCGAGCACTTTGAGCTCGGACACGGCAACTGCGTGTCGATCGGCATGGGCATTATCACGCGCGCCGCGGCCCTGCACGGCGTTTGCGATGCTGCACTGCCCGGTCGTATTGAGGAGCTCTGCGCCCGCCATGGCCTCAAGACCCGCTGCGACCTAGATGCCGATGCCGTCTTTGCCGAGGCGCTCCACGACAAAAAACGCGCGGGCGACACCATCGACCTGGTGATTCCGCACGGCATTGGCCGCTGCAGCATCGACCGTACGCCGCTTTCCACTTTCCACGGACTCATTGCCGAGGGCCTCGGCCAGAAGGGAGACGCATCCGCATGCTAGCCCGCATCACCCCCTCCCCGCTCAAGGGCACCGTTCCCGCGATCGCGTCCAAGTCGATGGCGCATCGCCTCATCATCTGCGCTGCGCTTGCCAACGGCGAGACGCACGTTACCTGCAACACCACCTGCGCCGACATCGAGGCCACGGTGCGCTGCCTTACGGCCCTGGGTGCTCGCATCGAGACCGTAGAGGATGGCTTCCAGGTCCACCCCACTATGAAGAGCATTGAGTTTGGCCTGCTCAAGGCACTTGCCGGCGGAACGCTTGACTGCGGCGAAAGCGGCTCCACGCTCCGCTTTATGTTGCCCGTCGCCTGCGCGCTGGGCGCAGAAGCAACTTTTGTGGGTCAGGGACGCTTGGGCGCCCGCCCGCTGTCCCCGCTCTCGGACGAGATCATCGCCGCCGGCTGCGACCTGCAGGGTCTGGGCGGTTTTCCGCTCAAGACAAGCGGCCGCATGCGCCCGGGCACCTTTGTGCTGCCGGGCAACGTGAGCTCGCAGTATATCTCGGGCCTGCTGCTGGCGGCCCCGCTGCTGGCCAAGCCCTCCTGCGTGCAGGTGACCGGCCTTATTGAGAGCCGCCCTTACATCAACCTGACGATCCAGGCCATGAAGGCCTTTGGCGTCGAGGTTAACGTCGAGCGTATTCCGGCCAAGGACGGCCAGCCCGAGGTCACGAACTTCCGCGTGAGCAGCGGCTCGTACCGCACGCCCGGCAGCGTGGCCGTCGAGGGCGACTGGTCCAACGCCGCCTTTTGGCTGTGTGCCGGTGCCATCGGCACCGACCCCATCACCGTCGAGGGTGTGTCCCTGAGCTCCGCACAGGGCGACCGCAACGTGCTTGCCGCGCTTTCGCGCTTTGGCGCCCGCATCGTGCGCTCCACCAACGCCGCCACCGTGCAGTCCGACAAGCTCGCCGGCTTTGAGATGAGCGCCCACGACATTCCCGACCTGGTACCCGTTATCTCGGCCGTGGCCTCGCTGGCTCAGGGCCGCACGTTCATCCGTGACTGTGCGCGCCTGCGCATCAAGGAATCTGACCGTCTGGTCACCACCACCCGCGAGCTCACCGCGCTGGGCGCGCAGGTGCGTATTGCCGGCGACGACCTCATCATCAAGGGTGTCGATGCCTTCACCGGCGGCGAGGTCGATTCGCACAACGACCACCGCATCGCCATGATGGCCGCCATCGCCGCGAGCCGTGCCACCGGCGAGGTCGTGATCCACGGCGCCGAGGCCGTCAACAAGTCCTATCCCGATTTCTTCGACCACTACCGCCTGCTGGGCGGCAAGGTCACACTCGAGGAGGAATAGCATGTCCTCGACCTTTGGCAACGTCTTGCACTTAAGCATCTTCGGCCAATCGCACTCCCCCGCTATCGGCTGCTCGCTCGATGGCATCCCGGCGGGCATCGCCGTGGACCAGGAGAAGCTGCAGGCCTTCCTCGACCGTCGCGCCCCCGGTCGCGACGAGACCGCGACCAAACGCCGCGAGGCCGACGCCGCTCACATCATCGCCGGTGTTGTCGATGGACATACCACCGGCGCGCCCATCGCCGCGATTATCGAGAACACCAACACGCGCTCCAAGGATTACTCCGAGTTGCGCCGCAAGCCCCGTCCAGGACATGCCGATTACCCGGCGCGTGTGAAGTACCACAACATGCACGATGTCGCCGGCGGCGGGCATTTCTCCGGCCGCCTAACGGCCCCCTTATGCATCGCCGGCGGCATCGCCCTGCAGGCACTCGAGGCCCGCGGTATCAAGGTCATGGCGCACGTCGCGCAGATCGGCGGCATCTCCGACCTGCCCATGGACGACATGGTCTATCGCGAGGCCGACCGCAAGGCGATCCTTACGAACGACCTGCCCTGCATTGACGCCGCCGCTGCCGGTCGCATGCGCGAGGAAATTCTGGCCGCGCGCGACGAACTCGACAGCATCGGCGGCATCGTGGAGTGCGGCATTTACGGGCTTCCCGCGGGCATCGGCGACCCCATGTTCGACGGCATCGAGAACCGCATCGCGCAAATCGCGTTTGGCATTCCCGCCGTAAAGGGCGTGGAGTTTGGCATGGGCTTTGCCGTGGCCGCCATGCGCGGCAGCGAGAACAACGATCCGTATCGCATCGATGCAGAGTCGGGCGAGATCGAGGTTGAATCCAACAACGCCGGCGGCATCCTGGGCGGTATTTCGACCGGCGCGCCCGTCATGTGGCGTATGGCCGTAAAGCCGACGCCCTCCATTGGCCGCGAGCAGCAGACCGTAGACATGGACGCTATGGAAAATGCCGAGCTCTCGGTCCACGGCCGTCACGATCCCTGCATCGTCCCTCGAGCCGTCCCCGTTGCCGAAGCAGCCGCGGCGCTCGCGATTTGGGACGCCCTCCTCGAGGACGCCGCCCAGCGCTAACCCGCCCACCCCGGGCAATGATTCACGAAAGGGGTCCCGATGGACCTTGCTGACATTCGCCAGACCATCGATGGCATCGATACCACGCTCCTCAACAGTTTTGTCGAACGCATGGACATTGCCACCGAGGTCGCCAAATCAAAAATCGAGATGGGCAAGGCCGTCTTCGACCCCGCCCGCGAGCGCTCAAAGCTCAACAACCTTGCCGGCCGCGCGCCCGAGCGCTACGAGGCGCAGACCATCACGCTGTTCCGCCTCCTCATGAGCATGAGCAAGGCCGAGCAGCAGCGCTATATCAACGAGCTCAAGGGCATCACGGTCTCGCAAAAGGCCCACGCCACTGCCGAGGCCTTCAACGCACCCTTCCCCCAGGCTGCCAGCGTCGCCTGCCAGGGCGTTGAGGGCGCCTACAGTCAGATCGCCGCATGCAAGCTCTTCGACGTACCCGATATCGCGTTCTTCGACACCTTCGAAGGTGTCATGCGCGCTGTGCGTGACGGCTTCTGCGAGTTTGGCGTACTGCCCATCGAAAACTCCACCGCCGGCTCGGTCAACGCGGTCTACGACCTGCTCGCGCAGTTCGACTTCCACATCGTGCGCTCGCTGCGTCTCAAGATCGACCACAACCTGCTCGTCAAGCCCGGCACCAAGCTGCAGGATATTCGTGAGGTCTATAGCCACGGTCAGGCCATCGCGCAATGCGGCGGCTTTATCGAGGCGCACGATCTGCACGCCACCAAGTATCCCAACACAGCCATGTCGGCCGAGATGGTCGCCAAATCCGAGCGAGGCGACGTCGCCGCCATCGCCTCGCGCAGTTGCGCGGCGCTCTACGGTCTAGAGGTGCTGGAGCCCAATATCCAGGACTCGGACAACAACTACACGCGCTTCGTCGTCATCAGCCGCGAGCCGCGCGTATATCCCGGTGCCAACCGCACCTCGCTTATGATCACCACGGCTAACGAGCCCGGCGCCCTTTATCGCGTGCTCGAGCGCTTCTATGCGCTCAATATCAACCTCATCAAGCTCGAGAGCCGCCCCATCCCCGGGCACGACTTTGAGTTTATGTTCTACTTCGATCTGGACTGTCCCTTTGGCAGCAAGGCGCTCGACGACCTGCTCGACTCGATTGACGACGTGTGCGAGAGCTTCACCTACTTTGGCAGCTACACGGAGGTGCTCTAGATGACTGACGTCGCCACAACCCGTCCCTACGGCGTACTGGGCCGTGTGCTGGGCCACAGCTACACCCCGACCATCTACAAGGAGCTCGCGGGGCTTGAGTACGTGCGTTTTGAGCGCGAGCCCGAAGACCTCGCGGCCTTTATGACGGGCGACGAGTGGGAGGGCACCAACGTGACCATCCCCTACAAGCGCGCCGTCATGGAATACCTGGACGAGCTGAGCCCGCTGGCCGAGCGCATGGGCAACGTAAACACGATCACGCGTCTGCCCGATGGCCGCCTGCGCGGCGACAATACCGACTACTTCGGTTTCCAGTGCCTGGTCGAGGAACTGGGTGTGGAGATTGCCGGCAAGAAGGTCCTCGTGCTCGGAGCCACCGGCGGCGCCGGCACCACGGCAAGTATGGTGCTGGGCGACCTGGGCGCGATCGTGGTTCCCGTGGGACGCGCGAGCGAGGTCAACTACGGCAACATCGCACAGCAGTCCGACGCCGCGCTGCTCGTCAACTGCACGCCTGCCGGTATGTTCCCCCACTGCCCCGACGCGCCTTGCACACTCGAGGGCCTCGACGCACTCGAGGGCGTCATCGATATCGTCTACAACCCCGCCCGAACGGGACTCATGATCGAGGCCGAGCGTCGCGGCATCCCCTGCATCGGCGGCCTGCTCATGCTTGTGGCCCAGGCGGCGCAAGCCGTCGAGCGCTATACCGGCCAGGTCACCCCGCGCGAGCGCATCCTGGACGTGACGGAGCGTCTATCTCACCGCGAGCAGAACATCGCCCTGATCGGCATGCCGGGCTCGGGCAAAACCCGCGTGGGCGAGCAGATCGCCCAGCTCACCGGCCGCGAGCACATCGACCTGGACCGTGCGCTCGAGGAGCGTCTGGGCATGCCTTGCGCCGACTTTATCGTCGGGCGCGGCGAGCCGGCCTTCCGCGAGCAGGAGACGGCGGCTCTGGCCGACATCTCCAAGCGCAGCGGCCTGGTGCTTTCCACCGGCGGCGGCGTCGTCACGCGAGACGAGAACTACCCGCTGCTGCACCAGAACAGCCAGATTGTGATGCTCAACCGTAAGCTCGATGAGCTCGCCCACAAGGGCCGCCCCATCACCGCCCGCGACGGTATCGACAAGCTGGCCGAGCGGCGCATGCCGCGCTACCGCGCCTGGGCCGACTACATCATCGACTCGCGCGACTGCGCGGCCAACACCGCCCGAGCCCTCCTCGACACCCTCTAAACCACCACAAGGGGGACAGGCACCTTTGTGGTGGTTTTACACTCCGCTGCACCGCTGCACCGCCCGCCCAACCAAAAAGGAAGCAACCATGAAAGCTCTCGTCATCAACGGCCCTAACCTCAACATGCTCGGCATTCGCGAGCCGGGCATCTACGGCAGCGACAACTACGATCGCTTGGTCCAGATCTGCAAGGAGGCCGGCGCCGCACAGGGCTTCGACGAGGTCGAGGTCTTCCAGTCCAACCACGAGGGCAGCATCGTCGACAAGATCCAGGAGGCATACGGCAAGGTCGACGGCATCGTCATCAACCCGGCGGCTTACACGCACACGAGCGTGGCGATCCTGGACGCCCTCAAGGCTGTCGCCATCCCCGCCGTCGAGGTCCACATCAGTGCCGTCGAGACGCGCGAGGACTTCCGACAGGTAAGCTACGCCCGCCTGGCCTGCTTTGCCACCATCACCGGTGAGGGCCTGCAGGGCTACGCTCACGCGCTGGAGCTGCTGAGGGAGCATCTCGAAAAGTAGCCTCGCGAGCAAATCCATCAACGCGATTCACACGCTAATAATGCCAGCGCCGGCAGCAGCGACCTCGCTGCTGCCGGCATTTTATTACTGGCATATAATCGTTGCAGTCACACAACGTCTGGAGACCCACATGCTGAGCATTCACCTGGGAGATTACCCCGGTTCCATCTACGATACCGAAACCTATTTTAGGAACTCATACTTGGACTCATGGTTCGAAGATCCTATGGCCGCACAGATTATTAAAAGCGTGGACGGATCAGAGCTCATCGGTCCCCGCAACATCGTAAGCAAGCAGCTGGGCTCAATCACTCCACTCGAACTGTCCGGCGGCGTTAAGACGCTGCTGCTGGTACGCAATATCCCAAACATGGTGTTCAACGCATCCACCTGCGGAGACAATTGTGCCCGCTGGCTGCTCAAAATTGGCAAAGAACAGGATGTGCTGGTAACCCTTTACCACATCATGAAGTTCCCCTGGAAGCGTTTTGAGATTCGCATCGATAACGACGGCCGCATCGTCAGGAACATGCAGGAGTTTGTCGGTGCCACGAATGACTTTTTGGATGTTGATGAGTAATGAAGGGAACGCATACCGTTGTCGTAGAGCGTGCAAAGGTCAAATACACACTCACGTTTAAGCGCAATATTTCCTTTATACGCGGCAACAGCGGCACGGGCAAAACGACGCTCATCTCGATGATTCGCGACTACAACGACCGAGGACCGGAAAGCGGCGTTACGCTCAGCTGCAACGTGCCTTGCGAAACGCTTTCCGGCAGACGCTGGGAGCGCGAGCTGTCGATCATCGAAGATTCAATTGTCTTTCTAGATGAGGGCAACGAGTTTATCTACTCAAAGGACTTCGCCAAAGCCGTCAACGGATCATCCAACTATTATGTTCTGATATCTCGTCGCGATGCCAACGAGCTCCCCTACAGCGTTGATGAGATCCTGAAGTTAGTCAACACGACAAGTAAAACAATCAATGGCCGCAAGAGCGACAGACGCTTCTACTCGGTGACCAAGCCGCTATATGACCACACGGCAAGTATGCTGTATCAGGATCTAAATGTTGGATTCGAGGTACCCGACGCCGTAGTTGTCGAAGATAGCAAATCTGGCTATCAATTCTACAACGCTCTTTGCAACCGGCTCGGGATCCCCTGCTATACCGCCACCGGCGTAGCAAATCTAAAGCGGACAATTCACGAATGCCCCGAGCAAAACGTTCTTGCCATTGGAGACGGCGCAGCGTTTGGTCCCTACATCGAAAAGGTGCTCGGACAGCGCGTTTACAAGAACGTTCGCTTGTTCCTCCCGGAATCATTTGAGTGGACACTTCTGCAATCTGGCCTCATTCCCAGTAACGACATTCCAAAAATCCTCAAGGATCCTTCGAGCTATATCGAAAGCCGCAAGTACCTAAGTTGGGAGCGATTCTTCACCGACGTATTGATCAAGTACTCGACAGACACTCGCTACGCCTACAGAAAGGCAAAGCTCAATGAGCAGTACCTGAGGCCGCAGGCGATGAATGCAGTTGCAAACGTCTTGCCCGAGTGCCTGAAGGCAGACTAGACAGACTAGATATAGTGGGGAGGGCCAAGTTGGTCCTCCCCGTTTTTGTTACGCCTTCTTGATCACGTACACCAACCCTATGTCGCACCCGCAGCGCACAATCGACGCAAAGAGCCATGGTACTGGCAGCGTTAAAAGCAACGGCATCGTCTGCCAAGGGATAAACCAGTCAACCGCATGAAAGGCAAAGACGGCAAGGCTTGCCTGTCCGCAGAACGCTCGCACCACCGCTTCGGCCTAAACGTATACCCGGCAAGAATAAAGAACACCGGCATGTGAAAAAGCCCAGACCACCAAGCGGTCTGGGCTTAATAAACGATGGTGCTCCATGGCGGATTCGAACCGTCGACCTTGGGATTAGAAGTCCCCTGCTCTATCCAACTGAGCTAATGGAGCAAATAACCGCACGCCCAGCCAAACAATTCGGCCAAGCGTAAGTAATTATAACCTAGTTGAACTGCTCACGGTACGCCTTGCAGACCTCACTGACCGGGCCGTCCATGCGAAGGTCACCCTTCTCAATCCAAACGGCACGCTGGCAGATGCGCTCAACCTGCTCCATGGAGTGCGAAACGAACAGAACCGTCACTTCGCCGCTCTGGATAAAGTGCTGGATGCGGGCCTCGCACTTCTGCTGGAAGAACACATCACCGACGGACAACGTCTCGTCAACGATCAGAATATCGGGCTCGGTAATCGTCGCGATTGCAAAGGCGATACGCGCCACCATGCCCGAGGAGAAGTTCTTGAGCGGCATATCGACAAAGTTCTGCAGCTCAGCGAATTCGATAATGCCGTCAAAGTTGGCATCGATGAACTCCTTGGTATAGCCGAGCAGGGCGCCGTTCAGATAGATGTTCTCGCGGGCGGTCAGCTCGGGGTCAAAGCCAGCACCAAGCTCAATCAGCGGCGCGATGTTACCGTGCACCTTAACGCTGCCCTCGCTTGGCTCAAGCACGCCAGCGATAATCTTGAGCATCGTAGACTTGCCGGAGCCATTGGTGCCGACCAGACCCACGACCTCGCCACGATGAATATCAAACGAGATATGCTTAAGCGCCCTAAACTCCTCAAAGAACAACTCATGCTTGGCAAGCTTGATGAAGTACTCCTTGAGGTTGGTCAGCGACTCGGACGCCATGTTAAAGATCATGGTGACGTCGTCGACCTCGACAGCCAGAGGCTGCTCGCTGTAATCAACAACAGATTCAGTCATCACAGCACTCCTTAGATGTAGAGGATAAATTTGCGCTCGGACTTATGGAACACGGTATAGCCAATAATAAGCGCAAGAACCGCCCAAGCGACGCACATACCAAACGTCATAAGCGAGGGCGTAGTCTGGAACAGGAAGATATCGCGCATAAACTGCAGGTAGTTGAACATGGGGTTCGCATACATCAAGATACGCACGAGATGCGGCATTTGCGCAATATAGTCAGTCGTCCAGAAGATGGGCGTAATGTAAGTCCACGCCGTAATGACGACGCTCCACAGATGCATAACGTCGCGGAAGAAGACCGTAAGGGCAGAGAGCATCATGCCCAGGCCCATGCAGAAGCACATAAGCAGCAGCAGGCAAACCGGCAGCAGAATCAGGTGCCAAGAAGGCATAACGCGGAACCACAGCATGACGATGGCGACGGCGACCAGCGAGAAGGCAAAGTTGACCAGCGAGAAGAGCACCTTCTGCACCGGGAAGACCCAGCGGTGCACCTTAACCTTCTTGAGCAGAGGGGCAGCGCCCACGATCGACGTCAGGGCCTGGTTCGTAGACTCGGACATGACGGCAAAGGTAATGTTACCCACGATCAAGTACAGCGGGTACATCTCGGGCGTCATTGAGCCATTGCGACCCTGGCCAAAAATCGTCGAGAACACGATGGCCATGACGATCATCATCAGCAGCGGGTTGAGCACCGACCATGCGACGCCCAGAACGCTACGGCGATACTTGATCTTAAAATCCTTGGTAACCAGCTGACGAAGGATAAACGCGTCCTTCTCAAATTCGTTCTTAGCAAACGTCGCAGGCAGACTGCGAGTTTCTTGTTGCTTTGTCTGATCCGACACGGATGCAACTCCTTTACTCGTAATCGTTGACAAACGAACAGTATAGACCCGACGGCCATGCAAACGATTCGCGCAACAAAACTGGAGAACTAACCCACATCTTAGGATGCCAAGCCCAAACGGCTATACTTTCAAGGATTGAACGTATAAGGAGCATTGAGTGAATTCTGAATCCATCGCCGTCATCATCCCCTGCTACAACGAAGCGCCCACGATCGGCAAAGTCATCGACGACTTTCACCGCGAGCTTCCGCAAGCGACGGTCTATGTCTATGACAACAACTCGTCGGACGATACCTCACGCATCGCCACCGAGCACGGCGCCACGGTCCGCTTTGAGCCCCGTCAGGGAAAGGGCAACGTATGCCGCCAGATGTTTCGCGACATCGACGCCGATTGCTACCTGATGGTCGACGGCGACGACACCTACCCCGCCGAGGCGGCCAAGGCCCTCTGCGAGCCCATCCTTAACGGTACGGCCGACATGACCGTAGGCGATCGCCTTTCAAACGGCACCTACGCCGAGGAAAACAAGCGCGCCTTCCACGGCTTTGGCAACAATCTGGTCCGCGCCATGATCAAGTGGATCTATGGCTACAGCTTCGATGACGTCATGACCGGCTACCGCGCCATGAGCCGCCCGTTCGTTAAAACCTTCCCAGTGCTTTCCGAGGGCTTCCAGATCGAAACCGAGCTCTCGATCCACGCCGTCGACCACCGCTGGCGCATCAAAGATGTGCCCATCGAGTACCGCGACCGTCCCGAGGGTTCCGAGTCCAAACTCAACACAGTGAGCGACGGCATTAAAGTCGTTGCGATGATCGGCACGCTGTTCAAGGACTACCGCCCGCTGAAGTTCTTCAGCCTCGTCGCGCTTCTGTTTGCGGTGACTGGTCTCGCCCTGGGCATGCCCATCGTTGTCGAGTATTTCCAGACCGGCCTCGTTCCGCGCTTCCCCACCGCCGTGCTCGCCGCCTCGTTTATGTTCCTGTGCGGCCTAAGCCTTGCGACCGGATTCATCCTCGATTCCGTGGCAAAGGTCGAAAAAAAGCAGTGGGAGGTAAACGTGTACAGCAAATACGCCTACGACGACCAGCCCGGCCACCCTACTTCCAAGCCAAGCGAGAGGTAAACCACCATGCCGCTCATCTCCATCGTCGTGCCGTGCTACAACGAGCAGGAATCACTTCCGATCTTTCTCAAAGAGCTCGATGGCGTCGTTCGCATCATGACCCAGCAAGACCCCGGCATCTCCTTTGAAGCCGTCCTCATCGACGATGGTTCGGCAGACAAAACACTTGCCGTCATGAAAGCAGAAGCCACGGCGGCGCATCCATACGCCATCCACTGGCACTCTTTCTCGCGGAACTTTGGCAAGGAGGCGGCACTATTCGCCGGACTCCAGCACGCAAAGGGCGACTATGTCGCCACCATGGATGCCGACATGCAGGACCCGCCCTCGCTCCTGCCGCAGATGTACGAGATCTTGCAGACCGAAAACTACGATAACGTCGCCACACGCAGGACCACCCGCGAAGGCGAGCCTCCCATCAGGTCGTTCTGTGCCCGCATGTTCTACAAGATCATCAACCGCATTTCCAAGGCCGACATCGTCGACGGAGCACGCGATTTTAGGCTCATGAAGCGACCTATGGTCAACGCCATCATCTCCATGGGCGAATACAACCGATTCTCCAAGGGCATTTACGGCTGGGTCGGCTTCAAGACCAAATGGCTCCCCTACGTAAACGTCAACCGCGTGGCCGGCGAGACCAAATGGAGCTTTTGGTCGCTGCTCCTCTATTCCATCGACGGCATCGTCGCGTTTTCCACGGCACCGCTCTCCCTCGCCGCCCTCACGGGTATCGTCTTCTGCCTCATCGCCATCCTGGGATTTATCGTCATCCTGGTCAAAACGCTTGTTTGGGGCGACCCCGTAGGCGGATGGCCGTCCCTCGCCTGCCTCATTACGCTGTTTGGCGGCATGCAGCTCCTGTGCCTGGGAATCATCGGTGAATACTTGGCAAAAGCCTACTTGGAGGCCAAGCGCCGCCCCATCTATATCATTCGAGAATCCAACGAGGAATCTGATGACACGGCCCAATAACAGCATGCTCAAGAATGTGGCGTTCTACGCCGCCTGCTTCACGTTTTCCGTCGCACTCTTTGTCGCACTTGCAGCGGCGGGGCATGTCTACCCCTTTGGCGACAACTCGTTTCTCACCAACGATCTTAAATACCAATACATCGACTTCTTCGCGTGGTTTCGCCGCGTCCTTTTAGGCGAGGCAAACCTTCGCTATTCCTTCTCGCAGGGACTCGGTATGAACACATGGGGGCTCTATAGCTACTATCTCGCCAGCCCCTTTAACCTGCTCTGCGTACTGTTTTCCCAGGACAAGCTGACGCTCTTTGTGTTTATCATCAGCGCGCTAAAGCTTGGCTGCATTCACATCAGCAGCGCTTGGTTCCTGCAAAGGCGTTTTGGTCTACCCAAGCCCGCAGTATTCCTGCTTTCCCTCTCATTTACGTTTTGCAGTTGGACCATAAGCAATTTGTGTAATCCGCTCTGGATTGATTGCCTTATCCTGCTACCCATCTGCGCCTTCGGATGCTACGAGCTCATTCGCGAACAAAAAATGATACGCCTCGTTATTGCGATTGCTCTCAATGTCATGTTCTGTTGGTATACGGCCTATATCAGCATCCTGTTCCTCTGCATCTTCGTACTGGTTGAGTTTGTCGATTACGTCGCTGCAGAAGGATATAGCTGGATGCCCACGCTCAACCGAGCCCTACGATTTGCAGGGGCTATGGTGCTTGGGTTGCTCCTGTCCGCCTGGACCTTTTTGCCGACCATCCTTGCCATGGCAAAAGGCGGCCCCGTGCTGGCACTTGGCCCTTTGCTTAAAACAGGCCTCAAATCGCTCATCAGGGGCTTCATCCCCGGCATGTGGGTGAATAACGGGAACACGCCGCAGTTCTATTGCGGCGTAATCATGATGTTACTTGCAATAAGCCTACTGTTTAACCGCAAGGTTTCGGCCAAGATACGCATCGCAACGTTCGTCGTCACAGCCGTCCTGATCGCTAGCTCCGTTTTGAGCCCGCTCGAGTACATCTGGTGCGGCATGCGCGTTCCCAACGGGTTCTATTCGCGCACAGCCTTTTTGCTGGGCTTCTTTACGATGTGGGCCGCAGGCTATTCGTTGCAGGTGTTCGAGGGCCAGCCCAAATTTCGTCATGTCTATCGACCCGCCGTCGTATTACCAATCCTGACAATCACCGCAATTGAGTTGTTTGTCAACGCCCATGTGATGTGGAACCAACTGTACGCAGGCTATTCCGAAGATGCCAACTGTACCTATGTGACCACCGCAACCAACACGATCACAGCCATTCAAGACCAAGATTCTGCGTCATTCTACCGCATCGATCGAACGACCACGCGCGCCGATAGCGCCGCCCTCAACGAGGGCTTAGCGCTTGGGTACAACCAGCTGTCGTCCTACTCATCCGCAAATAACCCGCAGGCCATCGCACTGCTCAACTCCCTTGGATACAGCAGCGTCGGCGAATTCTCGACCCGTTATGCCGAGCCCATTCTCTCCGTCGATGCCCTACTGGGAGTCAAGTATGCCATTCCTGAAAACGCGCCTGCGGAATACGTTTTAGCCAAGACGAATCAGGCCGACTCCACAAGCGCGGTGTACGAGAACCCCTATGCGCTCAGCATTGGCATCGCAGCCTCAAGCGATATCAAAAACAGCACGCTGAAGAGCGAAAACCCTTTCGAAAAGCAGAACGACCTCTACAGCAAAATCCTAGGCCGCGAGGTCGAGCTCTATACCAAGATCGAGGCCACGAGCACGGAGAATAGCGATAGCTTAAAGCAATGGAGCGTCACTGTACCGGCAAGCTCCATCGGGTATCTCTACATCAACAAAGACGCGACCGCCGGCAGTTATTGGCCCGTCACCCTTACCATCGACCAGCGAACGATCGAAAACGAGGCCTGGAGATTCGACAATAATATCCGCCAGATTGCGGATGCATCGGACGCCCCGAGCCAGCATACGGTGTCAATCGGAGTCGCAGAGGGCTATACAGACATGCCCCAAGACAATGAGCCGGTCTTTTACGCCTTCAATCTGGACGTTTTTGAGCAGATTATTAACGAGCTTAAGACGAGCGAGTTTATTCCGACGGCTTTTGAAGACGGAAGGATCGAAGGCGAGTATACCGCCAAGGACGACGGTAACCTGCTGCTGAGCATTCCGTACGATGAGGGATGGAACGTAACGGTAAACGGAACTGCCGCAGAACTAACGCCCGCCGCCGATAAGGGCTTGTCGTCCCTGAACATGCAGAAAGGCGCAAATAGGATCGTGATGACCTATAAGACTCCGGGCGCCCTTGCGGGGCTTGCAGTGAGTCTGGCGACCGCAGCCGCCCTTATTGCAGTGGGACTATACGCCAGGCATAAGAAAAGCCGCCGTTAACAAGCGGCGGCTTTTTCTCTCGAAAAGTTGATATCGGCTAGAGCGTCTTGAGGTACTCCCCAAGCTCTTCCTCCCAGTCGGGCATGTGGAACCCGACCGACTCGAGCCCGGACAGGTCGAGCGCGGAGTGGACCGGGCGCGGGGCGACGGGCCCCTCGGCGCCGGCGTAGTAGTCGGCGGTCGAAACAGGCACGACCTTCTCCCCGTTGCCGTTGGCTGCCTCGAAGACGGCGCGGGCAATGTCCGCCCAGGACTTGACCGCGCCGGAGCCGGTGCAGTTATAGGTCCCGTAGGGGGCCTTCGATTCCAGCACGTGGAAGATGGCCTCGGCCATGTCGCGCGTGAAGGTCAGGCGGCCCAGCTGATCGTCGACGACCGTGACCTGCGCGAGCCCGTCCTCGGGGTCGGCGACGCGGTCGGACAGCCCCTTCATGGTCTTGACGAAGTTGTGCCCCTCGCCGATGACCCAGGAGCTGCGCATGATGTAGTGGCGCGGGCACCCTGCCACGGCGATGTCGCCGGCGGCCTTGGTCTGACCGTAGACGGACAGCGGGCTGAGGGGCTCGTCCTCCTCATGCACCTCGGCGGTACCGTCGAAGACGTAGTCGGAGGACACGTGGACGAGGGTGATCCCGTGATCAGAGCATGTGCGGGCGAGAAGGGCGGGGCCGGTCGCGTTGGCCTTCCAGGCGGTCGCGCGGCCCTCGGGGGTCTCCGCCCTGTCCACGGCGGTGTAGGCGCCGCAGTTGATCACGGTGCCGTAGAGCGACCAGTCGTACTGTGTGTAGGCGTCCGGGTCTGACATGTCGAAGGTGTCGATGTCACAGAAGTCGAAGTCCTTGGCGACGCCGCGCTCCTCTGCGAGCTTGCGGACTGCATGTCCCAGCTGGCCGTCGCAGCCGGTGACGAGGGTGCGCTTCGGCGCCATGGGGACGACGTCCTTCAGCATCGGGTGGTTGAGGTCGGCCTCGGAGACGGTGGCCTCGTCGAGCGGGATGGGCCACTGGATGGCGAGCTCGGGGTCGGCGAGGTTCACGAAGGTGTAGGTCTTCTTCAGCTCGAGGGACCAGTGGGCGTCCACTAGGTAGGTGTAGGCGGTGCCGTCCTCCAGGGCCTGGAAGGAGTTGCCCACGCCGCGCGGGACGTAGATGGCCTTGCTGGGATCCAAAACGGTCGTGAACACCTTGCCGAAGGTCTCGCTACCCTCGCGCAGGTCCACCCATGCGCCGAAGACGGAGCCGCGGGCCACGGAGATGAACTTGTCCCAGGGCTCGGCGTGGATGCCGCGGGTGACGCCGCGGCTGTCGTTGTAGGAGATGTTGTTCTGGACGACCCTGAGGTCGGGGATGCCCAGGGCGGTCATCTTGGCGCGCTGCCAGTTCTCCTTGAACCAGCCGCGCGAGTCGCCGTGGACGGCGAGGTCGACTACCTTGAGGCCCTCGATGCCGGTCTCGGCGACGGAGAGGTCCTTCTCGAATGCGATGTCAGCCATGTGGGAAAAGCTCCTATCGAAGAGGTTGGGAAACCGGGGCGCCCGCGCGTGGACGCAGGATCATCCCCATGCCCTGCGGCCCCGCGCGGGCGCCCCGCGGTGCGGTTCGCCGGGATGCGGTCTTACTGCCCCTGTGCGCGGTAGCGGGCCTCGGTGGCCTCCTTGGCCGGGCGCCACCAGGACTCGTTCTCGACGTACCAGTCGATGGTCTGCCTGAGCCCCTCGGCGAAGTCGGTGTGGGCCGGCCTCCAGCCGAGCTCGCGCTGCAGCTTGGTGGAGTCGATGGCGTAGCGGCGGTCGTGGCCGGGGCGGTCGGCGACCCAGTCGAAGCCCTCGGGGTCGCGCCCCATGGCCTCCAGGATCATGCGCAGGACCGTGATGTTGTTCTTCTCCCCATTGGCGCCGATAAGGTAGGTCTCCCCCATGCGGCCCTTGGTCAGGATGTCCCAGACGGCCGAGGAGTGGTCCTCGGTGTGGATCCAGTCGCGGACATTCTCGCCCTTCCCGTAGAGCTTGGGGCGGACGCCGTCGACGATGTTCGTGATCTGCCTGGGGATGAACTTCTCCACGTGCTGGTAGGGGCCGTAGTTGTTGGAGCAGTTGGAGATCGTGGTGCGCAGGCCGTAGGTGCGGGTCCAGGCGCGGACCAGCATGTCAGAGGACGCCTTGGTGCTCGAGTACGGGCTGCTCGGGTGGTACGGCGTCTCCTCGGTGAACTTGGCGGGGTCGTCGAGCGCCAGGTCGCCGTAGACCTCGTCGGTGGAGACGTGGTGGTAGCGGACGCCATATTTGCGGACGGCCTCCAGCAGGCGGAAGGTGCCCTCCACGTTGGTGCGCAGGAACGGCTCCGGGTCCGCGATGGAGTTGTCGTTGTGGGACTCCGCGGCGTAGTGCACGATGGCATCGTGGCCGGGGACCAGCTCGTCGAGCAGAGCGGCATCGCAGATGTCGCCCACGACGAGCTCCACGCGGTCGGAGGGAAGCCCGGCGATGTTCTCGGGGTTGCCGGCGTAGGTCAGCTTGTCCAGGACGGTCACGTGCACCCCGGGGTGGTTGTCCACGACGTAGTGCACGAAGTTGCTGCCGATGAAGCCGCAGCCGCCCGTGACGATGATATTCTTGGGTTCAAAGATCTCAGACATGAAAATCCAATCTGAAGCATGTACAGCTTCTTTAGTATGCCGCAGGAAGTGACGCCGCGACGCTATTCAACAAAACTATCGGACATTTCGGCATGCGATAAGAGCCATAACCTTCGCAGAATTACCTCCCGTACAAAACGCCTCCGGAATGCAGTCTTTGTCGTAGTGAAAAACCGAATCCCCAGTTATTTCACGTAAGTAATGTCCTGTTTTGGCGCCGACCGGGAAATAGCATAACGATGATTCCCGCGATCTTGATAAACAGGGACGAAAGAATGGTATTTTCCGCTCGTCTTAATCTTGTAAATCTCATCCACGCTATACGGAAGATTGGGGAAATCAGCCCTTGAGATCAGCACGAAATAATTCGAGGAATACAGCACATGATGGGCAAACTCATCAGAATGGATCTCTTTTAAGCCCTCATCGACAAATACAATCGAGTCATGAACGGACGAAAGCTGGTTTCGCCAATCATAATCGGTCAGGGCGACACAGGGACAATCGCATTGCAAGGAAACACCCGACTGCTCGCCCGTTCGCATGTAGTCTGCGACCATGTCAAACAGTGTCGTCTTACCCGTGCCACTATCCCCACGCACAATAGTAATGTTCCGTTTAATGGTAAATGTGTACTTGGTTCCCCTGCGGCGGGAAATCTTAACGAGATGCGAACCGTTCATAAGCAGCACCTACAGATACGGAATCGACTCGTGAATCAAATCGGCCATGTTGTGAACGATTCGGCCGCTATTCACGACTTTAATTTTAAAATCCTCGCGACCAAAGTCCATCACATGATAGAGATTCACAACGAGCTTGCGGTCTTTCGCCATGTCGAGAATCCACTTGGCACAGTTGTCACCACAGGTAGAAGCGTTAAAAATATGCTTACGATCAAATCTCATAAGCAGCAGCGTTTTCACGCCACCAGAAAGCTGGAGTGGGGAGATGGATCCAAGCACAGGGCTTTCGATGACGTTTTCGGAGACAACAACCGATCGATCGACATCTTTAATTATCGAGACTGCATAGGGATCCGTAATCCAAGAAGACCGGTAAGAGTTTTTGAAATATGTCGCTGTGTTGTAAATCGCTTCTGGCATATCGCCAAAGTAGACGCTTAACACATCCACTCCCAATCATATTGTCTTTATGGTCAACGTAATCATAACGAAAGGGGCCACCAGATAAACGGTGACCCCTAAAAGAAAACAAGCTTGCGCTAGTACTCGCGTGGGCTATTGACGATCTCGCCGGCGGCGACCTTCTTCAGGTGCCGGCCGTAGACCGACTTGCCGTAGGCCTTCGCGGCCTCCTCAAGCTCGGCGGTGGTGATCCAGCCGTTCTCCCAGGCGATCTCCTCGGGGACGGACACGGGAAGGTCCTGGGAGTGCTCCACGGCGCGGACGAACTCCGCGGCCTCGTGCAGGCTCTCCATGGTGCCGGTGTCGAGCCACGCGTAGCCTCGGCCCAGGGTGACGACCGACAGCGTCCCCTCCTCCAGGTACATCTGGTTGAGCGTGGTGATCTCCAGCTCGCCGCGCGCGGACGGCTCCACCCTATGTGCCTTGGCGGCGACATCGCCCGGGTAGAAGTACAGGCCGGTAACGGCGTAGGAGCTCTTGGGCTGGGCGGGCTTCTCCTCGATGGAGACGGCCCTCCCCTCGCCGTCGAACTCCACGACGCCGAAGCGCTCGGGGTCGTCCACGTGGTAGCCGAAGACCGTGGCCCTGCCCGACTCGGCGTTCTGGACGGCGCGCGTCAAGTGGCGCGACAGGCCGTTGCCGTAGAAGATGTTGTCGCCGAGCACCAGTGCGCACGGCTCGCCGGCGATGAAGTCCTCGCCGATCGTGAAGGCCTGGGCCAGGCCGTCCGGCGAGGGCTGCTCGGCGTAAGAGAGGTTCACGCCGTAGCGCGAGCCGTCCCCGAGCAGGCGCTCGAAGTTGGGCAGGTCGGTCGGCGTGGAGATGACCAGGATGTCCCGGATGCCCGCCAGCATGAGGGTGGACAGCGGGTAGTAGATCATGGGCTTGTCGTAGACCGGCAGCAGCTGCTTGGATGTCACGAGCGTGAGCGGGTACAGGCGCGTGCCGGACCCGCCGGCGAGGATGATGCCTTTCATAAAATCCGTCCTCTACAATCGAAAATAGTTATAAATCGAGCGGTTAGTAAGAGTTTGATATTCTATTAAGTTAATCCATCTCAATATTAACGAAAGAAGCAATTGATGAACAACCGCAAGGACACAACCCGTAGAGACGACATAACGAACGTGAGGGCCCTTGCAATATTCCTTGTAGTCCTAGGCCACAGCATTATTCTGTATTCAAGTGCGTGGGGATATTATCCAACTGAACAAAAATCAATTCTGTTGGATAATCTCAAATTCTTAATAAACGGAATCCAGATGCCCTTGTTCTTTTCGTTGTCTGGCTTTTGTTTTTTATGGAGCTGGAATCGATCAAGCGATTTTATCAGTCAGATCATTAAAAAAGCCCAACGCTTAATTATCCCCTATATCATGATTGGAATATGTTGGCTCTTCCCCATCAGGATGCTCGTTAAGTATCCCTATTACAATGGCCTAACTATACCGCGCATCATCTTTAAATCAATTCTGTTGGGCGAAGACAACGGTCACCTTTGGTTTCTCCCGACTCTTTTTTTCATTACAGCAGCCACGTCGTGCATCTTTCAAATACTCGAAAAGAGCCCTCTAACAAGTTTTAAGGTTCCGATAGTTTTCGGCGCTTCAATTTATCTTTACCATTTTGGAATACCATCAGCGAACAGATATATCAATTTGGCAGAAGCAAATGCAATATGGTTTGCACTTGGCCTAACAATCCACTACTTGGAAGCAAACAAATGGTTCGAGAGCTATAAAAGGCGTAAAAGCATATCAATAGTCCTAATACTATTATTCCTTGTAAACTTACTAAAACAAGTGGTGCCCCCCATTGCTTCCACCGCCCTTACTTGCATGGCGCTTGCATCAATTTATTGTGTCATCCCCCAAAAGGCAAACCTACTAACCGAAAAGATTAGCAAAAACAGTATGGGAATATATCTTTTTCATTCTCCACTGGTTTACATTTCTTTTACCTACTGGCCCAACATAGCCCCAATGGCGATGGCAGCAATTAACCTGATTGGATTTGGATCAGTCGCCTATATGTTGACGAATCTAATTCGAGCCACAAATATGGGTTGGATAATCGGAGAAACGCCAAAGGCACAACACGATAAGAAATAGGGAAAGCAATAGCCAAGGAATACAGCTAATTAAACTGTTTCTTCCATTTATCGATGCTCGTCCAGGGAAGATTAATCTCAGTTTTAACGGGATGGTTTACCCAATCAGCTAATTTATGGAGATAGCCGTCCTCGCGTTCAAGAACGGGAAGTCCCGTATCTTCACCGATCTGGCGGGCTCGATTATCAATTGCAATAATTAGAGAGCGATGTCCTCCATTTAAACAGCGGATGCCCGCATGGAGACGCGTCCCCACATAATCAAACTCCTCGGTTTCAATTACACGATTAAGCTCTTCGATATTGGGGCCTATGACATTAAATTGCTTCAGATCGACTATTTGATCAAGACACCAATCAACATCATGGCTTCCTTGAATCCAAATCGTTACCTTTTCGTATTCCGACGACAGCAATTCCAGCATCTTACGGTCACGTTCCGCATCGAAACAATAATCGGTAATTGACGTAACAACGTTTTTAGAACGCTTAGAGGATATCTCGAGTTGCCTAGATGGGGTTAACGACCACATGGTCGGACATGCGGTATTAAGAACTGTTAGCGCCGGGCGATTTTAGCCGCTAATAGTCCTGTCTCTTATACACATCTGACGCTGCCGACGAAC
>UQHZ01000002.1 GCA_900541055.1 uncultured Collinsella sp. | reverse complement strand
TTCGTCGGCAGCGTCAGATGTGTATAAGAGACAGGTGTATGTCCGTATGGCGCGCTACTATGACACGCACCGAAAGACCGGCATCGTGGCGAGCTTATTTGGGGAGGAGACGGCCATGCCCTACACCATGTTTGCCTCGGCCGTATTCTTTGCGCCCGAGCGCCACGAGGACTGCGAATACCGCTTGGATCCCATCCATATCTACCGTTGCCAAAACGGCTTTTGGGAATGCATGCGTATCCACGGTAGTAGGCAAAAGAGCAGCAAGCTCGGTGAAATGATGCGCGCCTGCGACCAACGCCTGCGCCTGGCGCTGGACCCCGCCCATCCCCTTAAGGAAGAAAAGGTCCCCAAATATCTGGCCAAGATTATCGATGACGAGATTGTGGCATGGCTTTCGTGGGACGCCGCACACCAACCCGTCAAGATCGATATCGATCTGAGTCAGCTGGGGCACATTCGGAGCGCCGCTGCGCAAACGCGCGAAGCGCTTTTGATCGATGAAGAGCGCGAGGACGGCACACCTGTGGAAGCCGAGGCAGCGGACTCAGGGCAACCGGAAGCCGAGCCCGTAGCCGACGCGATTGTCGAGGCGGTCGCGGCACCCATTCGGCAGGACGAGACCGACGAGCCAACCATATCCACCGAACAGTTTGGTGTCGTGGCACCGCTTCTCGCGCCGACGCCCCCGCTCGCAGCGGCTGCGCCCACTGACGCCGCGAGCGAACTCGCGCCCGCCGCAACCGCGTATCTGCGCGCACTGCTCGAGCAGAACGCAGCGCAAGCGACATCGGCAGTGGCGCACTCGGGACAGAGCGAGGACATGCTCGTCGATAGCATCAACGAGGCGCTCTTTGACCTGGTGGGTGACACCGTAATTGAATTTGGCGCGGCAGGACCGCAAATTATCGAGGACTACGAAGCAGACGTGAGAGGATACCTAGACTATGAGTGATACCGCATCCGCAGCACCCCGCGTGCCCAAGCGCGTCGCCGCCGTCATTCTCAACTCGCTCAAGGGCGGCGTGGTCCCGCGCATCGGCCTTCCCTATATCACCGTGGGACGCGAGGTCGAGATTCGCGCCCTGCTCACCGATTTGAGTCTCATCGCCGACGGCGGCGCAAGCTTCCGCTTTCTGGTCGGTCGCTACGGCGCGGGCAAGAGCTTTTTGCTCCAAACCATCCGAACGCATGCCATGGGCGAGGGATTCGTCGTCGCCGATGCAGACTTATCCCCCGAGCGCCGTCTGCAGGGCGGGCAGGGGCAGGGCCTTGCCACCTACCGCGAGCTCATACGCAATATATCGACCAAGACGCGCCCCGAGGGCGGTGCGCTCAACCTAATTCTGGATCGCTGGGTTGCCTCGTGTGCCGACGTCGACGAGTCGGTCGTCAATGCCCAACTGGCCCCGCTCGAGGAGATGGTCCACGGCTTCGACTTCACCCGCATGCTTCGCCGCTATCGCACGGCCGTATCCGAGGGCGACGAGGAAGCCATGAGCCGCGTGACCAAATGGATCCGCGGCGAATACCGTACCAAGAGCGAGGCTCGCGCCGAGCTGGGCTCCTCGACCATCATCAGCGATGACGACTGGTACGACTACGTTAAGCTCATTGCACGCTTTTTGGTCTGCAGCGGATACAAGGGCATGCTGGTGCTCATCGACGAACTCGTGAATCTGTACAAGATTCCCAACGCGATCACGCGCCAATACAACTACGAGAAGATTCTGACTATGTACAACGACACGCTCCAGGGCAAGGCGCAGTACCTGGGCATGATCATGGGCGGCACTCCAACCTCTATCGAAGACCGCCGCCGAGGCGTGTTCTCCTACGAGGCCCTGCGCAGCCGACTCGCTCAGGGCCGCTTTGCGCGCGAGGACCTTAAGGACATGCTCGCGCCCATCATCCGCCTGCAGCCACTCACCTATGAGGAGTTGCTGGTGCTGATCGAAAAACTCATGCAAATTCACGCCGGCTACTTTGGCTGGACGCCCACGCTTACCGAGAACGACTTGGTGGACTTCCTCAAGATCGAGTTCGGTCGTGTGGGAGCCGACACACATCTGACGCCGCGTGAAGTCATTCGCGACTTTATCGAGCTGCTCGACATCCTATGCCAGAACCCCGACGCCAACGTAGCCGAGCTGCTGCAAAGCGTCGGCGGCGACGCGCTGGTGTCGGCAGCAGCAACAGGCGACACCGGCACCGCAGGCGGCGACCGTAACTTCGCCGAATTCACCATCTAACCTGCCAAAAAGGGACAGGTTTATTTTGGCAGGTTTTATCTGGGCGAACGTTGAGACTGTAATGCAGCAAGCCGTTGCCAGCCGCGTTAAGAGATTCGTTTTTGAGAGGAGGCCCCGTGAACGCCTTTGACCGCTACGCCCCGTTTATCCAAGACTTCATCTACTCCCACGATTGGGAGAGCTTGCGCTCTATCCAGGTTGCGGCGGCAGATGCCATCTTTAACACGCAGGACAATGTGCTCCTGACGGCATCCACGGCTTCCGGCAAAACCGAGGCAGCCTTTTTTCCCATCCTGACCGAGTTTTGGGAGAGCCCGCCCGCAAGCGTGGGCGCCCTCTACATTGGCCCCCTCAAGGCGCTCATCAATGACCAATTCGTCCGCCTCAACGATCTGTGCGAAGAAGCCGATATCCCTGTCTGGCACTGGCATGGCGATGTCTCGCAGTCGCACAAGGCTAAGCTCATCAAAAAACCGAGCGGCATCTTGCAGATTACGCCCGAGTCACTCGAGGCGCTCCTGATCCATAAGCACATGGCGATCCCTCGTATATTCTGCGACCTGCGCTATGTGGTTATCGACGAAGTCCATTCGCTCATGCGCGGCGACCGCGGCGGGCAGACGCTCTGCCTTATCGAGCGGCTCTCGCGCATGGCAGGCGTGCAGCCCCGCCGCATCGGTCTGTCGGCAACCATCGGCGACCCCGAGCGCACGGGCGCCTTCCTGTCGCAGGGGACGGGACGCAACTGCGTCATCCCCCGTTTTGAGGAGCCGCGCCGCGTGTGGCGCATCTCCATGGAGCACTTCTACAACTCGGGTCCCCAGGCGCAGCAGCGAGGATTCGCGAGCACAGGTCCGCAGGAAGCTGAGGTGCTCGCATGCGAGCGCATTGAGGCAGCGGCACCAGCGGCACTGCCCGCCGGCGCCCAAGACATGCGTCACAGCGGACAGCTCACACAAGAGGAGCGCCGTCAACGTCGTGAGCGGGCACGGGGCAAGGCCGCACCCAAGGACCGCCGAACTTCCTCGGCCCCCGAGGGCGAAGTCGACATCCCACGAGCGACCGAGCAGGCGCTTCTCAACCCCACCGACACGGCGCCCGACAACGCCGACCCCGGTATGGGCTATATCTTTGAGCATACGCGCGGCCGCAAGTGCCTGGTCTTTGCCAACTCGCGCGAGGAGGCAGAGGCCGTGTGCTCCATGCTGCGCAGCTACTGCGAAAGTCGACACGAGCCCGACCGCTTTCTCATCCATCACGGCAATCTTTCGGCATCGCTGCGCGAGACGGCCGAGGAGCTCATGCGCGACGAGGAGCAGGCGCAGACAACCGTCACCACCTCTACGCTGGAGCTCGGTATCGATATCGGCCGCCTGGAGCGCGCCTTCCAGATTGACGCGCCGTTTACCGTCAGCTCCTTTTTGCAGCGCATGGGGCGCACAGGCCGTCGCGACCTTCCGCCCGAGATGTGGTTTGTCATGCGCGAGGAAGAACCCGAGCCGCGCACGATGATGCCCGAAACCATTCCCTGGAAGCTCCTGCAGGGTATCGCGCTCGTACAACTCTATCGCGAGGAAAAGTGGGTCGAGCCGCCCGAGCTCGATCGACTCCCCTACAGCCTGCTCTATCACCAGACTATGTCGACCCTTGCCAGCACCGGCGAGCTCACGCCGGCCGAACTAGCCCAGCGCGTGCTCACGCTCAGTTATTTCCACCGTGTCTCGGCAGACGATTACCGTGTGCTGCTACGTCACCTCATTAAGATCGACCATATCCAGGTCACCGAAGGTGGCGGGCTCATCGTGGGTCTCGCGGGCGAGCGCATCATTAACAACTTTAAGTTCTACGCCGTGTTCCAGGAAAACGAGGAGTTTACCGTTCGCAGTGAATCGGCCGAGCTGGGCACGATTGTCAACCCGCCACCGCCCGGTGAGCGCATCGCCATCGCCGGACACTGCTGGATTGTCGAGGAAGTGGACTGGAAGCGCCACACTGTCTTTGCCACGCAGGTCAAGGGCCGGGTGCCGGCCTACTTTGGCGACTGCCCCGGCGACATCAATACACACGTACTCGAGCGCATGCGCAAGGCGCTCAACGAGCACGCGACATATCCGTACCTCATGGGTAACGCACGGGCCCGCTTAGCGCAGGCTCGTCATACAGCCAAGCTTTCGGGTGCGGGAACTAAACCGCTCATCAACCTGGGCGGCGATACCTGGGTGCTCTTCCCCTGGCTGGGCAGCTACGCCTTTTTGGCGCTCGAGCGCATGCTCAAGATTAAATGTGCCGCTGAGCTGGGCCTTCGCGGGCTCGATCCGTCGCGTCCATACTTTATGCAGTTCAAGATGAAGGCCGACGAGGAGACGTTCTTTGAGGTGCTCGCAGCCGAGGCCGAAAAGGACTTCGACCCCATCGAGCTCGTCTATCCCGGCGAGGTACCTTACTTTGATCGGTACGACGAGTTTGTTCCCGAAGAGCTCGTGCGCAAAGGCTTCGCCGAAGGCGTGCTCGACATCGAGGGTATGAAGCAGCGCGTCCTCAGCTGGCGCGACCACGCCTAAGACCAGTCTTTTTTGGGACGGGAAGACTTACTTGTCGTGAAGGACGGTACCGAGGAAGTCGGTGTCGAAGGGCACAGCTTCGGCAAAGGCGTAGTCGCCGTCGCTGGCGATGAGCAGATAATTCTCCTCGCCGCCGAACTCCGTATCGCCACAAGGCACCACCCAGGCGCGAGCGAACACCTCGAGTGCCGTGGCAACGCAATCGCGCAGGAACGTCACATCGCTCCCCTCGTTTGCGCTCACGATATTGGCAATGTAGATGCCGCCGGGGTTGAGGCTGCCCCGCACTAGACGCAACGCCTCAACGGTCGCCAGCTCGCGCACGGGCTCGGCACCGCCAAAGCAATCGCTCACGACCACGTCGTAGCGACGATGGCCCACGCTCGTCACACCCAGATACGAGCGAGCCTCAGCGGTTATCACCCGCAGGCGATCGCCCGCCGCGCGCTCCAGCTCGTCTAGGTAGAACCAGCGGCGCGCCAGGCGCGTAATCTCTCCGTCATACTCGATGACGTCCATGCGCAAGCCCTCGTGCGACATCAGCGCGAACTTGGGATAGGCAAACCCGCCGCCACCCAGCACAAGCATGCGGTTGATGCCGAGACCATAAGCATCGCGCATCGCATCCTCGGACTCAAACACGTCGTCAAACGCACGATAGTACGCAAAGACGGGCTCCGCCCAACGCTCACCAACGTAGCTTGCGCTTTGGTAGACGCCGCCTTGCACCAACACGCGAATCTCATCGCCGTCCCCATCGTGCACGCGCTTCACACGCGCCAACCCATTGCGGGTTCGCGCAACCTGCAGACAGGCAGCACGAACAGCGACGGCGGCCGCACCAAGTGCCGCGGCTCCCAGGGCAACGCCGGCAACGACGCCAGCAGAAACACTCGGCTTGTTCATCTAGAGCTCCTTTTGCAGATAGAATCCATGATCGTAAAAACCCAAATGGCGATAGTACTCGCGCGTACCAATCGCGCTGATCACGTTGATGCGCGTATAACCCGCATCCCGGGCAATCTCGCACGCACGCTCTACGAGCAAACGCCCCAACCCGTGATGCTGCGCCGCCTGGCCCTGGTCGCCCACGCGTGCCGCCATGCCATACACGTGCACCTCGCGAATCATCGCCTCGTCCGGCGTCGTCGGCAACTCGTCCGCATGCGCGGCAACAAACGAATGGTCGGGCAGCGACAACCGCAAAAAGCCCGCGATCTTGCCCTGCGGCGTCACCCACTGCAAAAAGCGCTCGTGCGTCACCGGCGTCTCGTACGCCACCTCCTCGTCAAGGGTCAGCTCATCCAAGTCGGCGCCCGCCGTGCTGATCTCGCGATAGCGAATCTCGCGCACCACCGCGCCTTCTCCACGAGCCGCCAAGCGGTTCTCAACGAGCTGGCGCAGGTTGGGCTTCTTGTTGCCCACCATAATGTCGTCGGAGCTAAAGTCACGAATCATACGGCTGATGCGACAGAACGCCGGCGTCACCACGATGTCGTCGGCCAGCACATCGAGCAGCTCTTCCTCGGTATAGGGACGCCACTCGCCGCGCTCGTAGCAGCCCACTAGACGCGAGCCCTCGATGAGTGCACACGGATAGACCTTGACCTCGTCGGGCATAAAGGCCCCCTCGGTCATAAAGCGCGCGTAGTCGCGCTTGTCCCCCTCCGGCGTGGCGCCCAGCAGGTTGAGCATAAAGTGCGCGTGGATCTTAAAGCCAAACAGGCGCGCAAGCGAAAACGCCCGCTCGATCTGAGCCACCGAAATGCGACGCTCGTTGATATCGAGCAAATGTTGGTCGAGACTCTGAATACCCATCTGGATCTTGGTACAGCCCAGGCGGCGGATGAGCGTAAGAGCCTGCGGCGTTACGGCATCGGGGCGCGTCTCGATAACGAGCCCCACCACGCGATGCTTCGCCGTCTCGTTGATGCGCTGCTGACGCTCAAGCTCCTCCATCGTTGCCGTCTGCCGCTCGGCAACCTCGCCCCACGGCGTACCAGGGCCGTACAGACGACGCACCGCGCGGTTATAGCCGCCCACGGCGGCATCCACACGCTCCTGCTCGTCGGCAACGCCGGCAGCAAGCTCAGCCTCGTCTATCGCAATGCCGGCAGCCCGATAGCGCTCGCGGCGCTCTGTTACCACCGGCGGCAGGGCATCGGCGGGAGCGTCATCGAGCAGGCGCCCCGCCTCGGCACGGCTGATGCCCGGACGCACCAGCATGGGGTTGGCCGCCACGCCGGCGACGGCATCGTCATTGAGCGCACGGAAAAGTTCCGACATAAACCACGTCTGATACCCTTGCGGATAGTCGCTCCAGGTGCCACCGAGCACGATGAGCTCTATCTTGTCGGTCGCATGCCCCATCTGCGAAAGCGCGGTCAGACGAGCGCTCACCTGCAGATACGGGTCGAAGCAGTTTTGCTCCGCACGGGCGCACGCCGGCTCGGCATGCAGATAGCTTTTAGGCATGCGCAGATCGTTGGGGCAAAACAGGCAATCGCCCGAGCACGGCCAGGGCTTGGTGATGACGGTAATGGTCGCCACGCCCGAGGCCGTGCGACGAGGCTTCATACGCAGCACCTGCAGCAGTCGACGTTCCAGCTCGGCATCGACATTCCACCCAGCCCAACGAGCCGGCTCCTCACGTTTTACCCGCTGGTAGAACGGCAGCAGACGGCGCTTGGCCAAATCGCGTTTGTCGGCACCCTCACGGCGCGCCTCGGCATGTATCAGTTTGACGAGCGCCTTGTCGTCCACGGTCTCGCCGCGACGCAGAGCCTCGAGTATGTTCAAGATAATCTGTTCCATGACCCCATTGTAAAGGCAAAGGCGCCGGAGCCCGTCACGGCTCCGGCGCCTTCATCAAAGAGCGCAGCTATGGTGTATAAGTCTTCGATAACCGCCCGTCACTCTGAATCAAACGACATGTCGCCCGAACCGACCTCGAAACGATACGTAGCAGACTTATCGCCGTTGTCGAATTCAAGATTCAATATGGTCTCGCCATCGTAGCCAAGCGGAAGGAAATCGCTCTCGAAGTCACCGCTGCCCACGGTGAGGCTCGCCTTAAAGCCCGTAGAGTTCGGAACCGTCATCTCCACATCGCCCGAGTCCACGCTTACGTCCATCGACTTCGCGGGGGCCTGGTAGAGCTCGAACGTTACATCGCCCGACCCGACCTCTGCACTAAGCGCATCAGTCACGCTGCCCGCAAACTCTACATCTCCCGCACCCAGGAAAAGGTCGAAACCATCACAGGTGACATCGGCAATCTGCAGATCACCCGAGCCCACGTGCGCGTTGACTCCCTTCAGATGTTCGGCAACACGGCGCGGCAGCTCAACCGTAACCGAGCGGTCAATTGCCTTACCGTCATCACTTCCAAACTGAGAAACCTTGAGCGTCGAGTCCTCGACGGATGCGATGTTCTGCGTCGCGGCCTTGAAGGCATCCATACCATTGGCAACGCGTCCCCGCTCGATAACGCGAGCCTTGTTGCCATCAACAACCTTGACGTCCACCGTAGCCGCATCGATATCGAAATCGAGGTAGCGAAACTCATCAGCATCAAAGGTCGTACACGAAAGCTGCTGAGGCCGAGCGGAATATTTACCGCTATCCAAGAGATCATCGTCGTCAAACATATCGTCAAAATCAGACAAAGCGCCGGATAGAATAGCGGTCGTTCGCACCATATTGGAATGAGCCAATAGCCGCGAGGCACCAAATACAAGCCCGATGATGAGCACAAACGCTCCGATGCCAACGCCCAAGCGTACCTTGGATTCATGCGAAAGCTTCATCATTCATCACCCTCTTTGGCGATCGGCTCAGCGGTGGTCGCGGTAGCCACGTCAGTATCAACTGAAGCGGAAGTATTCTGAGCCCTAGCCGCCACCGGCGCCGGACCAACCTGAATATCTCCACGCGCCCAATCACCATCGAGCGCACGCGCCACCCAGTGATAGATGGGAATCGTGAAGAAGATCAGCGCGGCAAAGGGGCCGGCACCAAACGGGAACATCAGCAAAAAGAACAGCAGCCAGCACACGGCCCAATACGGGAACGACTGGAACGGGCCCTTCACCGGAGTCGAGCCAACTGCGCCGCCACTCGTCGCCTGCGCCGTAGCGGCATTGGCGGCCTGCGCACTCCAGCTTGCCGCTTGCGCCGCCTTGGCGGCGGCATCACTCGCCTGCGTTGCCGCCTCGGTAGCGCGCGCCGCCGCCTCATGGGTGCGAGCGCGCTCTGCTGCCTCGGCCTCGCGCTGACGGGCGCGGTCCTCGTTCTCAAACTCGATATCGTCCTCGATCTCATCGCTCGGATTGAGCAGCTCGTCCAGGCTCACGCCATAGAGCTTGGCAAGCGAGATCAGGTTCTCGGTATCGGGCGAGCTCTCCGCGCGCTCCCATTTGCTGACCGCCTGGCGCGACAGCCCCAACTTTCGCGCCAGCCCTTCTTGGCTAAAGCCTTTGCTGCGGCGAAGGTCGGCGAGCCGCTGCGCAGTTTCTACATTCATGGTTCCTCCTATGTGATGCCAGCCGTGCCGCCGGACCGTTTTTGTTCTTAAGGCGCCTTGCACAGTTAAAAATCTATCCGCCACCGCCAAAAGCATGCCACCTATTCTAGTGAGATTTTTGACAACCAGCGGTTGCGGGCACATATGAGCTGCGGAAATGTGTCCAAACAAAGCAATGACCCGTAGCTTGGTTGTCCCCGTTGCTGCGTTAACGGTAGTATGGTCGTACCGTTTATTCCGCACCGCCAACGGAGGGAGTTCCGCGCCGTGAACCGCGATTTCGCCTCATCGCTCATCCAGCTCAACAACACGTTCTATCGCGAGCACTCCGCCTCCTTCTCCGATACGCGCCAGGCCCCGTGGCCCGGCTGGGTGCGCACCATGGACATCGCGCTCGAGCAGCTCGACGTCGCCACAATCGAGCATCCCGTCCGCGTCTTCGATCTCGCCTGCGGCAATATGCGATTCGAAAACTTTGCCGCCGGCGGCGCACTTGCCGCCAAGGGCGTCGACGGCGCAAACCCCTCGGCAGATGCCAGCTGCCCGTTTGAGTTCTATGGCGTCGACTCGTGCCAAGACCTGGCCATCGATGCACGCGGTCACGCCCTGCGCATTCCCAACCTGCACTTCCAGGAACTCGATGTGCTCGACGCCCTTATGAAGCTCAACCCCGCCGAGACGCCCGACGTGCTTTTCGACGCCCCGCTCGCCGACATCTCGGTCTGCTTTGGCTTTATGCACCACGTGCCGTCGTGCGAGTATCGCGTACGCGTGCTCGACGCTCTGGTGCGCCAGACGCGCCCAGGCGGCATCATCGCCATCAGCTTTTGGGAGTTTATGAACGACGAACGCATGGCGCGCAAGGCCGTTCGTGCCGAGGCCCGCGCCGAGCTCACCCCGCCGTTTGAGGGTTACGATTCCGCGCAGTTTGAAGCCGGCGACCACCTCATTGGCTGGCAAAACGACCGCCACGCCTACCGCTATTGCCATCACTTTGACGATCAGCAGATCACCGACCTGGTGCGCGGCGTCCGTACGTTCTACAAGAGCGGCGAGGTCCCCGTGCGCGAGCTTGAGCGCTTCCATGCCGACGGTCGTAGCGGCGAGCTCAACCGCTATGTGATTCTCAAGCGCCTGTAGGCACCGACGACTCGCCGCCGAGCCGCACCACATCTTTCGGGCAATCTATGCCCGCCCTTTTCAACCCATTGACGGAACGCGCGGCCATGCGTTTCGCATTTATGACCAAGGAGCCTCATGGGAGCCGTCCACGTTCGCACGCCTAAGAACTTTGTGCTCGAGGAGCGCCTGGAGCGCTACGCCGATGCGATCGAGACGAACCCCGAGGCTTATGCCGGAGATTGGCGCGAGGCTTGTGCGCCAGCTGGCAGCAAGCCCTTCGAACACCTTCACCTGGATCTTGGCTGTGGCAAGGGAACGTACCTTGTAGAGCGCGCGGGCCACGAGCCAAACACCCTCTTTATCGGCATGGACCAGGAGCCCATCTGCATTGCCTATGCCGCGCAGAAAATCTGCGAGCAGGAGCTATCCAACGCACTCGTCCTGCCCCGAGGCGCCGCATCGCTGCCACAGCTATTTGCCGCAGGCGAGCTCGATGCCATCACCATCAACTTTCCCACGCCGCAGCCCAAGGCCAAGTACGCCAAAAAACGACTCGTCCATGTCGACCATTTGATGCTCTACCGCCCGCTCTTTGCAGCCAACGCCACCGTCACGCTGCGCACCGACAGCAAACCATTGCGCGATTACGCCCTGGGACAGTTTGCCGCGGCCGGCTACGACACGCTTTGGGTAAGTGACGACGTACGCCGCGACCATCCCGAGCATCCCGAGACCGAGTACGAGCGCCGCACGCGCGAGATGGGTGCCGCCGTCTATGGCATTCGCGCCACACCTGGAGCGCAGCCCAGCGATGAACAGCTCGCGGCGGGCCGCGCGCAGGAGCAAAGCCTTGCCTGCTACCTGCCCGAAAACCTCGATGCGCTCACCTATGTACCTCTGGGCATGGAAGAGGCCGTCGAGAACTTTAGAAACCGCGCCCGCAAAGGCAAGAAGCGCCTGCCGCAGGAGTCCTAGGGGCTTCTGATGGTCGCGGCGTCGGCAAACAAGTGAAAATAGGCGTCAGCGAACGACCCTCAAACCTAAGTGAGTAGACTTTTTTGCAATAGCCAAGCACAACCCGCATAACGAAAACTAAAACCGCAGGTAGAGCTCTTGCGCAAAAGCCATGTGCTCGCGATATTGCAAAAAGTCTACTCACTTAGCTGGCAACTGCACCAAACGGCTGGGCAGAACGCCCATTTCCTGCATTTTCTCGCGCGCTGGCACCCCGCGCCGCTGCTACGCCATAATAGTTGGCGGACAAACGGCGAGAGAAAGCAACCACATGGCACAGACCACGACAGATACCGCCGCCAGCACCGTCTCCGGCGCCGGCGCCGCCAGCTCATTCTCGGGCGGCACGGGAACCGAAGCCGAGTTTGGCTCGCTCGGCGCGCTCTCCCCCACCTGGTGGGAGCCCGAGGGCGGCAGCGAGCCCGAACCGTGGCTCACGCCCGATCAAGCCTTCGAACGCTTCTTTGAATGGACGAGCGATCGCGGCATTGAACTGTGGGATCACCAAGAAGAGGCCCTCATGGACCTGGCTGCCGGCGATCACGTCATTTTAGGCACACCGACCGGATCGGGTAAATCGCTCGTCGCGCTGGGCATGCTCTTTATGGGCATGGCGCAGGGCAAGCGCTGCTACTACACGGCTCCCATCAAGGCTCTGGTCAGCGAGAAGTTTTTCGACCTTGTGCAGGTGCTCGGCCGCGATAACGTAGGCATGATTACCGGCGACACGCATATCAACACCAAGGCACCCGTCATCTGCTGCACGGCAGAGATCCTTGCCAACGACGCACTGCGCGAGAGCGAAGATGCCGACGTGGGCTGCGTGGCCATGGACGAGTTCCACTACTTTGCCGACCCCGACCGCGGTTGGGCTTGGCAGGTGCCGCTGCTCACCCTGCCCCACACGCAATTCATGCTCATGAGCGCCACGCTCGGCGATGTCACTGCCATCGCCGCCTCACTCGAGGAACACACCGGTGCTACCTGCGACTTGGTCGTCGATGCCCCGCGCCCCGTGCCGCTGAGCTACGACTACGTGACGACCTCCCTCGAGGGCACGGTCGAGCTCGCCATGCGCCGCGGCGAGGCCCCGCTCTATATCGTGCACTTTAGCCAGGATGCCGCCCTTGCAACGGCACAGTCGCTCGCCAATTTTGGCATCGCCAGCAAGGAGCAGCGCGAGGCCATCAAAGAAGCGGCAAAGGGGACGAGCTTCTCCACGGCCTTTGGTAAGATTCTCAAACGCCTGCTTGGATGCGGCGTCGGCGTGCACCATGCCGGCATGTTGCCGCGCTATCGCCTGCTGGTGGAGCGCCTGGCGCAGCAGGGCCTGCTGCCCGTCATCTGCGGCACCGATACGCTCGGCGTCGGCATCAACGTACCCATCCACACCGTGGTACTCACCGCGCTCACCAAGTTCGACGGCTACAAGATGCGTCGCCTGCGCGCCCGCGAGTTCCATCAGATTGCCGGTCGCGCCGGCCGCTCGGGCTTCGATACCGAGGGCATGGTCATCGCCGAGGCCCCGGAGCACGAGATCGAGAACGCCAAACTCATGGCCAAGGCGGGCGACGACCCCAAGAAGCTCCGCAAGATTAAAAAGAAGAAGGCCCCCGAGGGCTTTGTCACCTGGAACAAGCAGACCTTTGAGCGCCTGATCGAGACGCAGCCCGAGACGCTCAAGCCGCGCCTTCGCATCACGCACTCCATGGTGATTAGCGTGGTCGAGCAGGGCGGCGATGCCCGAGTCCGCGTACACGACCTCATCGAGACGAGCTTGCAGACCCCCGAGGAAAAGGCCAAGCTCGAGGTTCGCGCCGACGAAATCTTCGCCACGCTCATCGATTCCGGCGTCGTCGTTCGCACCGAGGTGCCGCCCGCGCCCGACGCCCCGACTGACGCCGCGCCAGACATCGACTATGCACTGACGGTCGATCTGCCCGAGGACTTTGCGCTCGACCAGCCGCTCTCGCCGTTTTTGCTTGCCGCGCTGGAGCTGCTCGACCCCGAGAGTGAGACCTATACCATGGATCTGATCTCAATGGTCGAGGCTACGCTCGAGGATCCCAAGCAGGTGCTGCGCGCGCAGGAGCGCGCCGCGCGCGACCGCGCTATGGCCGAGATGAAAGCCGACGGCGTCGAATATGAGGAACGCTTGGAGCGCATCCAGGATGTCACCTACGAAAAGCCGCTCGAGGATTTGCTCGATGCCGCCTTCGACAAGTACTGCCAGGAAGTACCTTGGGCCAACGACTACCAGCTCTCGCCCAAGAGCGTCCTGCGCGACATGTTGGAGAGCGCGAGCGACTTTAAGGGCTATATCCAAAAGCTCGGCATCGCCCGCTCCGAGGGCATTCTGCTGCGCTACCTAGCCGAGGCCTACCGCTCCCTCGATCGCACCGTGCCCATTGAGAAGCGCGATGAGCGCTTGCGCGACATCATTTCGTGGCTCGGCTTTGTGGTGCGCTCGGTCGACTCGAGCCTGGTGGACGAGTGGGAGAACGCCGGCAACCCGGCGGCCCTCGACGCCGCGCCGCCGCAGGGCATCGACGAGGTCGTTGCGGACCGTCGCGGCTGCACGCTGCTGGTGCGCAACGCACTCTTCCGCCGCGTGACCCTTGCCGCCCGCGAGCACGTTCGCGACCTGGGCGAACTCGACGAGGACTGGGGCATGAGCGAGGTCCGCTGGCAAAAGGCGCTCGATGCCTACCATGAGCAGCACGAGGAAATCCTCACCGACGGAGATGCCCGCAGCGCCGCGATGTTTACCATCGACGGGAGCGACGAGAAGACCGATCACGTGTGGCACGTGCACCAGATTTTTGCCGACGAGGATGGCGACCACGACTTTGGCATCATGGGCGATGTCGACCTGGATGCCACGCAAGACGGCGGCGAGGTCATCTTCAAAAACTACCGCGTCGGCTTTATCGAGGACCTGCTCGAGGACTAGCCGTACATACTGGAACGAAGCGGGGCCGTTGGCAATATCGCCAGCGGCCCCGCTTTTGCACTATACGCTATCCCCTACTCGGCATCCTCGACCTCATACGAATCCGCCTCGGCGGGCTCATCGTTTGCCCCTGTCGCAGCCCCGCGCGCCTCGTCAAACGCCGCCTTCATGGTCTTGTTGCCCCAGGTGAGCTTGCGAATGGTAAGATCGTCGGCCTTCTTGTTGGCTAGACGTAAATTGTTCTCGGAGGACAGCAATGCCTCCTTGGTTTTCTGCAGATGGCTAATCGTCTTGTCAATCTCCTCGATCGCCGTCTGGAACTTACGGCTCGCAAGCTCATAGTTGCGGCCGAAGTCGTTCTTGAACTTCTCCATCTTGGCCTCGAAGTTCGTGACGTCGATGTTCTGTTGCTTGTACTCCGCCAGCTCCTGCTTATAGCGCAGCGAACCCATGGCGGCGTTGCGCAGCAGCGTGATCATGGGAATGAAGAACTGCGGGCGGATCACGTACATCTTCTCATAGCGGTAACTCACGTCGACTATCCCTGCGTTATAGAGCTCGCTTTCGGGCTCGAGCAGTGTGCAGAGCACCGCGTACTCACAGCCTTTCTGGCGACGATCGTGATCGAGTTTCTTAAAGAAGTCCTCGTTTTTGTGCTTGGTCGCGGTCTCGTCGTTCTCGTTTTTCATCTCGAACATAATCGAAATGACCTCGTTACCGCTTGCGTCGCACTCGCGGAAGATAAAGTCGCCCTTGGTGCCCTCGGACGCATCGTTATCCTTCTCGAAGTACGCGTTAGGAAACGCCGTCATGCGCAGACGGTTAAACTCGGTCTCGCAGTGCTGCTCGAGCGACTCGCCCACCATCTTGGTGGACAGGCGGACCTTCATGTCCTTAAGGCGCTCAATCTCTTCGTCCTTGTAGCGAATCAGGTCATCGCTCGCGCGCTTGGCCTGCGCAAGCTCGAGCTCGTGTGCCGCCTTGACCTGTTCCTCGTGAGAATCGCGCACCGCCAGCTCGCTCGTCAGTTTGGCACGCGCCTCATCGCGCTCTCGCTCCGCCGCGGCGACCGCCTCTGACAGGTTCATTTTTGCCATCAGTTCCTGCTCGCGCAGCTGGGCACGCAGGCCCTCGGCCTCTTGCTCGGACTGAGCCTTTGCGGCGGAAAACTTCTCTTGCACCTTCGCGCGATAGTCAGCAAGCGCGCGCTCGGCCTCGCTGCGAGCGGCATCGAGCTCACGCTGCGACTCTGCCGCGGCAGCGGCAAGCGCCATCTCCTGGGCCTTGTCCGCCGCGGCAAGCCTGGCCTGCAGCTCGGCAATCTGAGCGTCGCGTGCAGCTAAATCGTTTTGAGCAGCGTTGCGCGCCGCCGACTCGGCAAGCTTTGCTTCGTCATCTTTGCGCCCAAGCTGCGCACGCAGGCTATCAATCTCACGCTGGAGTTCGGCATTCTCTTTTTGAGCATTGGCTCGTGCCTCAACCGCCGCGCGCTGGCTTGCACTCTCGCGCTCTGCGGCAGCGCCCTCGAGCTTAGCGCGCAGCTCGGCAAGCTCAGCATCGCGCTTGGCAACCTCTTGCGCCAGTTTCTGATCCGCAGTGTTCTTCTGCTCGACAAGCTGAGCGTCGCGTTGAGACTCCGCCTCCTGCAGGGCAGACGCCGAACGCGAACGCTCAAGCTCCAGCGCCTGCTCGCCCTCGCGTCGAGCCGCCGCTACGCGCTCATCAAGATCGCGCGAGAACTCGGCATCGCGCACTTGCTTGACGATATCCGCATAGCCGGACGCATCGACCTTAATAACTTCGCCGCAATGCGGGCACTTGATCTCGTTCATAGCAGCTCCTCGATGGACGCAAATTTCAACCGCCTACACTCTACCGCGCCACGCGGACAAAAAAGGCGCCGCCGCCATAATGGCAACGGCGCCAGAACCACCACAAAGGTGCCTGTCCCCTTTGTGGTGGTTCGAGCATTACAGTCCAAAGAAGCCCAGGATTTGATCGCGGCTTACGGGTCTGTAGTCGTTGGCATCAAGGCCAACGTCATAGCGCAGGATCGGGCGCTCGCGATCGCGGTTGCGTGCGTTGGTGCGGTCACCCCTGCTGTGGATATGCCCATGCAGCATAATGGCGCCACGTGCCTTGCCGTTCCAGCTGAGCATGGGGTAGTGGCTCATAACCAGACGATGGCCCTTGGCATAGCCGGGAGCAATCTCCAGGTAATCGCGCACGTCTTCCCAAATTTGCGGGGCGTCGGAATCTTCCCAGTCGCCGTCATGGTTACCGCGGATGAGCGTCGCATTCTTGCATTCGATACGCTCGCGCAGGCGCACCGCCTCCGCCATGGGCAAGCGATACGTAAAGTCTCCCAGGATATAGAGGCGGTCGTCCGCAGCCACGCACTCATTCACGGCATCGATGACCTTGCGGTTCATCTCCTCGACCGAGCCAAATGGCCGGTCCATGTCGTGCAGGATATTCGTGTCGCCCAGGTGCAGGTCGGCGGTAAACCACATCATCGTCTCTGTCCTCATTTCGCAACGTGTTCAACTCGTGCTAAGTATACAGACGCAGCGATGCGGCGGTTATCCAAAGAGCCCGCCGAACAGTCCGCGGCGGCGCTTGTCTTGCTTTTTCGAAGCGTCACCCTGAGTTTTCTTGTCCTGCCGCTTCTTACGGTCCTGCTCCAGCTCATCATCGTCGAGCAGCATATCCCACTCAAACGGGTCATCCGTCAGATCGAACAGGCCATCGTCATCAAACATGGCAGCCTCCCTTACCGACTAGCGAGCATCCACCACGTAGAGGCCAACGCGCACCTGGTGCCACGGGCTACGCTCGGGGGCAACCTGCTGCACGCGCGCCTCAAATACACCCTCGTGTCCATAATGCATCATCACGGATAGCGGGCCGACCCCGTTTCCCGGAACATAGCCGAGCTTGGTGTTGCCGAAGTAGATCGCAACCGCCTCGGGATCATGAGGGTTATCGCGCTCGGCACACAGTTTCAGCTTATCGCCAACCTTAAGATCGCCCAGGACCAAGGCACCGTCGGCATACTGAAATCCCGCGATGTGAAACGACAGAAGAACACGTGAAGGCTCGTACATAGCAGCTCCTCTAACGGCCGGATAAACCGGTGTGTAACCTTATTGAGAAGTCTACGGGTCCGTGCGGACACAAATACATCCTGTCTGCGTCCTTCAATCGTTTGCCTCAACGCTTGCGCGACAGAACGCTTGCAGATAAGATAGGAACACGGATGGCACCCGTTGCCGCGGGTCTTGCCAACTCCGATACACGTTTTCATCGTGAGAAGTGGCCGTCTTCGCTTACGCGGGGGCGGCTATTTCATTCGGCCGATAAACAGACCGAGTTCGATAGCCGCAATCAACAACGCCAATAACGAAATAACATCGCTTACGTTCATACCAAATCCCTTCTAAAGGGAGTTGGCCCATCCGTGCTCCATAACAGTAGTCTAACGCAAAATGCAGGTAATAGGAACACTTGTTCGTATTATCTGCGCCCTTTTCTAATGCACAAACATGCGCACGAACTTGTGCTTCCAGCTTGCGTAGGGCGCATACCGAAACGGCACGTCCAGCCAAGTTGCCTTGTTCACGATACTCTTCTTGTGGCTAAACGTATCGAAGCTCTCGCGTCCATGGTACTGCCCCATACCGCTCGCGCCCATGCCGCCAAAGCCCATATGGCTCGTAGCCAAGTGCATGATCGTGTCGTTGACACAGCCACCGCCAAAGGGCACGTAACGCACGAAGCGCTGCTGAACTGCGCGATCCTGACTAAAGATATACAGGGCCAGCGGCGTCGGACGATCCGTAATAAACGCTTCGGCCTCGTCTAGGCTCTCAAACGTCAGCACCGGCAAGATGGGACCGAAGATCTCCTCCTGCATCACGGCGTCATCGGGGGTCACGCCGTCTAGGATCGTCGGCTCAATCTTGAGCGACGACTCGCGCGCCGTGCCTCCCAGCACGACCTTATCGGGATCGATCAGCCCGCGCACGCGCGCAAAATGCTTAGCATTGACGATATGCCCGTAATCCTCGTTATCGAGCGGATGCTCGCCAAACATACGGCGGACCTCTTCCTTGATGAGGCCCAGCAGCTCGTCGTGCACGCGCGTATCGACCAGCAGGTAGTCGGGCGCCACGCAGGTCTGCCCCACGTTGAGCCATTTACCAAAGGCGATGCGCCGTGCCGCGACCTTCAAGTTTGCCGTCGCATCCACGATGCAGGGACTCTTTCCGCCCAGCTCAAGCGTCACGGGCGTAAGGTTTTTACTTGCGCGCTCCATGACGAGCTTGCCAACCGGAACGCTACCGGTAAAGAAGATCTTGTCCCAGCACTCATCGAGCAACGCTTCGTTCTCGGCGCGCCCGCCCTCGACAACCGTCACCAGGCACGGATCAAATGCCTCATCACAGATTTGCCTGAGCACCGCGCTCGATGCCGGAGCATAGGCGCTCGGCTTGATGACCACGGTATTGCCCGCGGCAAGGGCGCCAGCGAGCGGCTCGAGCGTCAGCAAAAACGGATAGTTCCAAGGCGCCATGATGAGTGTGACGCCATAGGGCACGGCTTGCGTTTTGCACACGCTCACGGCGTTAGCGAGGTCACACGGACGCAGGCGCGGACGACTCCATCGAGCCACATGCGCAATCTGATGACGAATCTCGGAAAGCGACGTGCCGATCTCGCACATATATGCCTCGTCATGCGACTTTCCCAAATCGGTCTTGAGCGCATGGGCGATATCGTCCTCGTGGGCCCGCACCGCATCGCGTAAACTCACGAGCACGCGACGTCGAGCATCGACATCAAACGTGGCGTGCGTCTTAAAGTAGGCGCGCTGATCGCCGACGATGCGCGCAATTTCCTCGGTGTTCATGGACCCTCCTAATTCTCGCCCTCAAACATACCACCTGCAACGACTTCGTACATATGCTCGAGCTCCAGGCGGTCCATCAAAAGTGGAACGGGGTATAGCGGATTGGCCTCGGCATCGGCATGGGCCGCCATTTGCGGAATATCGGAGCGGCGAATACCCGAGACGTATTTGGGGATTCCCAGGGCCTCGTTCATGCGGTCGACCCAATCGATAAAGGCCTCGGCCGCAAGACTGTCCTGCGCGGTAGCCGGCGCGATACCGGCCATGCGGGCAAGATCGGCGAGCTTAGGAGCAGCAGCTTCGCCATAGGCGCGAAGCATATGCGGCAGGATGATAGCGTTGGCCAAGCCGTGCGGAATTCCGTATCGGCCGCCCAGACTGTGCGCGATGGCATGCACATATCCGACATAGGAGCGGGTAAACGCAACGCCCGCCTTATACGCCGCCGAAAGCATATTGCGACGAGCGCGCATGTCGTCACCATGCTCATAGGCCTCGAGCAAATTGTCGTGGATAAGCTGCACCGCCTGTCGCGCCATCTTGCGCGTATAGGGCGTGGTGCTTCGCCCGATAAAGGCCTCAACGGCATGCGTCAGGGCGTCCATGCCCGTCTGCCCCGTAATGGAAGCGGGCAAGCCGCACGTAAACTCGGGGTCGTGGACTGCAAAACGCGGGATGAGCACAAAGTCGTTAATGGGGTATTTGTAGTGCGTCCCGTCATCGGTAATTACCGCCGCAAGCGTGACTTCGCTTCCCGTACCGGCGGTAGTGGGAACGGCGATGAGCAGCGGCAGGCGACGATGAATCCGCAGCAGGCCGCGCATCTTGTTGATGGGCTTGTTTGGCTGCGCAATGCGTGCGCCCACGCCCTTGGCACAGTCCATGGCCGAGCCACCGCCAAAGCCGATAATGGCCTGGCAGGCGCTCTCTCGATACAGGGACGCCGCTTCTTCCACGTTTGAAACCGTGGGGTTTGCACGCGTTTCGGCATAGACCGTAACGCCAATCCCCCTGCATGCGAGCGCCGTCTCGAGCGGTGCCGTGAGCCCCAGACGGGCAATGCCGGGATCCGTCACGATAAGGACCTTCTGGATCGAGCGCTTTTGAAGCACCGCGGGCACATCCTCGGCATGCTCTAAAATGCGCGGCTCGGTATAGGGCAGGATCGGCAATGCAATGCGAAAAACCGTCTGATATGTTCGGCACCAGGCACGACGGGCTAGATGCATAAAGGAAACTCCTTCATTTGTTGATAGGTCAACATTTGCTCGCCCGATTGTACTCAGCGGCGGTCAAAGACGGCCTGCCAATCGTTAATCAATCAACATCTTCATATCTCAAAATTGTTTTATTAAAAATCATTCCTAATAGGCTTCACATTTGGTTGCATTTATGGATAATAGAACTCGTCAAGACGCACGTCCGGAGAGGGCCCTTACGGGACCGGACGAGCGCGCAATCGCCATCGATCGAAAGGATCGAATCATGAAGTTTGTTTGCCCCGTTTGCGGTTATGTGGAAGAGTTCGACGGCGACCAGCTGCCCGAGGATTTTAAGTGCCCCCAGTGCGGCGTTCCCGGTTCTCGTTTCCTGAAGCAGGAGGAGGGCCAGCTCGAGTGGGCCGCCGAGCACGTCGTGGGCGTCGCCAAGATGGAGGGTGTCTCTGAGGACATCGTTGCCGACCTGCGCGCCAACTTTGAGGGCGAGTGCTCTGAGGTCGGTATGTACCTGGCCATGGCGCGCGTCGCTCATCGCGAGGGCTATCCCGAGATCGGCCTGTACTGGGAGAAGGCTGCCCACGAGGAGGCCGAGCACGCTGCCAAGTTCGCTGAGCTCCTGGGCGAGGTCGTAACCGACTCCACCAAGAAGAACCTCGAGATGCGCGTTGAGGCCGAGAACGGCGCCACCGCCGGCAAGACCGATCTTGCTAAGCGCGCCAAGGCCGCTGGCCTCGATGCCATCCACGACACCGTGCACGAGATGGCTCGCGACGAGGCTCGCCACGGCAAGGCTTTCGCCGGCCTGCTCAAGCGCTACTTCGGCTAAGCCAGCAACCTGAGACATAACCTCTAGCTCGATGAGGCCCGGACCGCATGGTTCGGGCCTTTTTCGTGCCTCACAAACTTGTTAACTACCTGAAATAGGACCGCCTTCGGCATCGGCTTCTCGTCAAAAACTAAGTGAGTAGACTTTTTGGAACTTGCCGAGCAGACCATCCATATCACTTTATAAAGCCGCAGGTAAATGCCTTGTTGCAAAACGACCTAGTCGCCAAAGTGCCAAAAGTCTACTCACTTAGATTCGCAGCCGTCCACGATCGAGCCATTTTGTGTCTAACGGGCATCTTTCCGTCGATTACTCCCAATTTTGTCCAGTCAACGAATAGTTCAGACCTGAGTAATGTCTCAGCCCTTTGCTCATCTAAGCTTTTATCACGATATTCAGCATCGAGCATCCTGCATACGGCCTTAACGATCGCGCGGAATCTATCCTCATCCGATATCTGTCTGTGTGTCAGGAGAAGCACATCGTAGCCCATGGCCTGAAGGGCCGTCATGCGGTCAGCGTCACGCAAGCCATCCCCTGCGCGTCCGTGCGAGGCCTTTCCCTGACATTCAATGGCCACCTGTCGCCTGCCGTCCGGCGAAGACAGAAGTATGTCGATATATACACGGGACTTTCCCACAATCGCTCGAGCACTTGTGCTTAGCATCACTTCAACATTAAGCTCTATGCCGCAAAAACCTTCGCCTCCCAGGGCTCGCGGCAGTCCAAGCAACAAATACGCCTCGACCTCAAAAGGCGACGCGGCACCCAATGGAACGAGTTGCGATACCGCCATAAATCTATTGCCGCAACGCATCCCGCAAACATCTGAACAAAAACGGTCAAGGTCTCCGCCCAAAACCAAAGCGTCTCGACGCCATAAATTTGAGGCGATGCCGTCCTCGGACGGGCAGCGCACCCAACCGAACGTTGTCGAAATCGCGCCCGAATCAATTGCACGCGAAAGCTCCGCCTCAAGTGCCGCCGGCAGGGCACACACCGCAAACAAGCCACACATCTCCGCCAATACCAAAAGAAGCTGAAGATCCGTCAGATGCCGCGACATGATGAATGTCGTCAGTAGAGGAGATGTAACCAAAAACCCATGCTCCGTTTCCAGCACGGATTCCCTGGGGAGCTCACCAAGAAACAGCCGCTGCCTAATGCTGGCAGGACAAGTCCGTTTGTTTCTCGTCCGAACCAATGTATACAACGGAAAACCGAGCGCGACCGCAGCCGTCGGGTTGCGGGCGAGATCATATCGCTGCCGGTCTTCTTCCGGTCGTGGAAGCGGCGGACACAAAGCGCGGACTTGAGGAGGCAAACGCCAGTACCTAAAAGCCGATATGTCACAAAGTAGATCCTTCATAGGCACAGGAAAACACGAATTTCAACCCAGTCAGTCACGCATTGGCGCGAACGCACCAAAAATGGCGCCGAACGGACTGCAAAGTTTTCAACAGCCCTCCCCAACTGGCCAAAAGCTTGCCAAGAGCTGGACGAAGCCCTGTTGAAAACCCCATTTTTTTCTCATGCAGGAGCTTTGCGCGGCAAGTGAGTAGACTTTTTTGAACATCCCGAGCAGGCCGGTCATCCTGCTTTTCAAAACCGCAGGTAGATAGCTTGTTACAAAACTTCCTGGTCGCCAAAGTGCTAAAAGTCTACTCACTTAGGTTGCAGAGTGCCCCCCCATTAGCTGCAATTCCAAGGTAGTTAGCACTTTTGGACTCAGATCGTCATACTGGACAAGAATTTGAGTTGAGTTTTCAGGGACAGATGCGCCATCGGCACACCAATAACAGTCACTGATATCGACAAAAGGGATGCTCGAGCGCGCGAGAGCCTGCGCAAAAGAGCTTCCGCCCGTTCCACGCTCCGCAACCACGGTACAGTAAAGGCCCGCATCTGCCTGCTCGATCGAGACCTCCCCTGCCGGAAACGCTTTCCGCACAAGCGCCATCAGGCCATCACGCGCCTCACGAGCACGAACGCGCACGCAGTTCACATGCCGCTCGTAATCACCCGATTCCAGCAAACGAGCCAAAGCGACCTGGTCGACAGAACTCACCGACGAGGCGTAAAAACCAAGGTTGCGCCTAAACCGCTCCATTAGCTCATCGGGCAGCACCATGTACGCTAGACGCAACGCCGATGACAGGCTCTTCGAAAACGTGTTGGTGTAGATAACCGACTGGGAGGCATCGATCGACGCGAGCGCGGGAATTGGCTTGCCGGCAAGGCGAAACTCACAATCAAAGTCATCTTCGATGAGGTACCGACCTGGTCGCTCGGCAGCCCAGCTCAGCAGCGCATAGCGACGCGCAATGCTCGTCACAAGACCGGTGGGATACTGATGGGACGGCATAAGGTGAAGGACATCGGTCCCAGTTTTCTGCAGAGCGCTCAGGTCCACGCCGTCGTCATCCAACGGGATATGTCGTACTTGGCAGCCCATAGCCTGATAGATGCGCGTCAGGCGCAAATAGCCCGGATCCTCAACGGCATACACCTTGTCCGCGCCAAGCAGCTGAACCAACATGGTATCGAGCAGCTGGGCGCCCGCACCGATAACAATGTTGTCGGGGTCGACATTCATACCCCTCGTCCCGCGCAGATGATGAGCAATTGCGCATCGTAGCCGAACGGTGCCCTGTACCGGTGCGGGCGAAAAGATCTCGCGCTCGTCTTCGGATGCCAACGTCGCCCGTAGCGCGCTTTGCCAAAGCCGCGCCGCCTCCAAAGCGGAAGGAGAAAGCGCATCAAATCGCTCGACCTGTCCGTTGGCATCATGCGCACTGGGGCCCACAGAGACGGCATCTCGGTCGATGCCATCCGTAGCCAAAGGCAAAACCGGTGCATCCGGAAGCTTGCAAGCGTAGTAGCCACGCCGCGGCTTTGAGCAAATATAGCCCTCGGCAAGTAGCTGGCTATATGCATTCTCGATGGTAATGACACTGATTCCCAGATGACTGGCAAAGGCGCGCTTAGACGGCAGATGCTCCCCCGCCGCAATACGGCCAGCAACAATATCATCTCGAATTTGCTGGTAAACATACTCATAGAGCGATGCTTCGCCGCGTTGTTCCAAATTGTAGTCGAGCATGAGTTTGTCACCTGACCTTATCGGGTAATTCAATCTGGTATTAGTCTGACCTTGTAATTATCTCGAAAACTGAGTATTTCGCCATACCCAGCTCCCCGATAGGATGTTCCGTCAAGCAATGCACATGCCAACCAAGGGAGCAACCATGGCAGAACAGACCAGCAAGGCCGATCGCGTCAAACTCAATCGCGAGCTCGCGCAGATGCTCAAGGGCGGCGTCATCATGGACGTCACCACGCCCGAGCAGGCACGCATCGCCGAGGAGGCGGGCGCCTGCGCCGTCATGGCACTCGAGCGCATCCCGGCCGACATCCGTGCCGCAGGCGGCGTCTCGCGCATGAGCGACCCCAAGATGATCAAGGGCATCCAGGAGGCCGTCTCCATCCCCGTTATGGCCAAGTGCCGCATCGGTCACATTGTCGAGGCGCAGGTCCTTCAGGCCATCGAGATCGATTACATCGACGAGTCCGAGGTTCTCTCCCCTGCCGATGACGTCTATCACATCGACAAGACCCAGTTTGACGTGCCGTTTGTCTGCGGCGCCCGTGATCTGGGCGAGGCGCTGCGCCGTGTTGCCGAAGGCGCCACGATGATTCGCACCAAGGGTGAGCCGGGTACGGGCGACGTCGTTCAGGCTGTGCGTCACATGCGCAAGATCCAAAAGCAGATCCGCGACGTTGTTGCCCTTCGCGATGACGAGCTCTTTGAGGCAGCCAAGCAGCTGCAGGTTCCGGTCGAGCTGGTGCGCGAGGTCCATGCCACGGGCAAGCTTCCCGTCGTGAACTTTGCTGCTGGCGGTGTGGCAACCCCTGCCGACGCCGCGCTGATGATGCAGCTGGGCGCCGAAGGCGTCTTTGTCGGATCGGGCATCTTTAAGAGCGGCGACCCGGCCAAGCGCGCCGCCGCCATCGTCAAGGCCGTGGCAAACTACACCGACGCCGAGCTCATCGCCGAGCTTTCGGAGGACCTGGGCGAGGCCATGGTCGGCATCAACGCCGACGAGATCGAGATTATCATGGAAGAGCGCGGGCGCTAGTCCAGCAGAAAGGATCGCACATGAGCGATTATGCAGACCAGACAGTCGCCGTGCTGGCGGTCCAAGGCGCTTTTGCCGAGCACGAGACAAGACTATCCGAGCTGGGCGCACGTTGTATTGAGCTGAGGCAGGCGGCTGATTTGAAGCAGGACTTTGACCGTCTGGTACTTCCCGGCGGCGAGTCTACCGTTCAAGGGAAGCTGCTTGATGAGTTGGGCATGCTCGAAGAGCTTCGTGCCCGTATCGCTGAAGGCATGCCCGTCCTGGGCACCTGCGCTGGCCTGATTCTACTGGCTCACGACCTTGCCGCCCACGACGATAAGGGGACGCCGCGCCTGGCAACCATGGATGCGCTCGTTGAGCGTAATGCCTACGGCAGGCAGCTCGGCAGCTTTCGAACCAAGGGGCAGGTAGCCGGCATCGACGGTGAAGTGCCGCTGACGTTTATCCGCGCGCCCCGCATCGTCGAGGTCCACGGCGACGCTGAGGCTCTAGCAGAAGTCGACGGCCGTATCGTCGCCGCCCGCCAAGGCAACCAGCTCGGTGTCACCTTCCACCCCGAGCTCGACGACGACACCCGCCTCCACGAGCTCTTCCTCCAAATGTAGGCAGAGTAGAAACGAGCGTAGATTTTCGGGCACATAACAAATGAGAGTGGATAATCTCCCACTTTAAGCTTGGATGCAGGCTCAAACCGGGAGATTATCCACTCTCATACTATGTAGTCGTTGGAGAAGTTCTTAAACGACTAGTCAAACAAGAACGTCCCCAGCGGCTATCTTTTAGCAGGTCTGGATCATGGCAATGTCGATGTTTTGGCACCGACAGCGAGCGCCCACCAGAGCGAACAAATTGGCATAAAAAGAGGACGGCATAGACCTTCTGGTCATGCCGTCCTCTTTGAATGACAAGTTGTCGCTCTGGTGGGCGCGCAGCGTCAACTAGTTACGCGGTTTGGTAAAACCGCGTAACCCAACTAGAAACGGTTGCCGCGGAAGCCGCCGCCGTTGCGGCCGCCACGATCGCCACCGCGACCGCCACGGTCGTTACCACGGTTGCCGCCAAAGCTGCCACGGTTGCCACCGCGATCGCCATAGCCACCACGGTTGCCGCCAAAGCCGCCGCGACCGCCACGGTCGCCGCCACGGTCACCAAAGCCGCCACGGCCGCCACGATCGCCACCGCGACCGCCGCGGTCGCCACCACGGCCACCACGATCGCCAAAGCCGCCGCGACCGCCACGGTCGCCGCCACGACCACCACGGTCGTCACGGCCGCCGCGAGGACCGCGATCCTCGTCCAGGCCCATGGCGACGAGCGGAGCGATAACCTTATCGAGAGCGGCCATCAGCTCGGTGGCCTCCTCATAAGAAAGCTCGGGCAGGAGCTTCTCCTTCTTGTTGGCAAGCTCGACCAGGCCCTCAGCGGCATCCTCGGCAGCGAAGACGACGATCTTGCGCATATCGCCCTCGGTGTCGTCGATGCGGCCGACCAGATCGGCAGCCTCGGCCTCGGCCATCAGGCCATCGAGCTCACGGAGGCGCATGCCCAGCAGATCGGACATTTCCTTCTGCTCCATCTTGGGCTTGAGGTCAAGAAGCTTGATGGCGCGCTCGATGTTCGCCATGCGCTCGGCCTTGGCCTCCTCCTCCTTGGAAATAGCAAAGCGACGGCTACGCAGCAGGCGGGCAGCCTTCTGCATCTTGTCCATCAGCTCTTCGTCATCGTAATCAACGGCGGCCTCGACAACCTCGGCCTCCTCCTCGGCGGAAACCTCGTCAGCAGCCTCAACCTCGGCAGCTTCGGTCTCCACGGTCTCGACTGCCTCGACCTCGGCAGCCATGGTCTCGTTCTCGGTCTCGTTCATGATCTCTTCGTTCTCAGACATGAGACTCCTTCTTGGCCCTCTCGGGCATCATCGCCCCATTCGCGGGGCCCGTCGCGCACTCTTTGCGCTTTAAACATTCATGCCTCTCGGCAAAACGTCCATTAGTTTATGGTGTCGCCATCCAATCTAGCTGCAGAATCTATATGCACACATTAATGCGACATGTGCGACTCGCGACGAGCGTACACCAGCGACGTCGCGAACCCAACCACGGCAATTGCAGCTGCCACACGCACGGCAGCTGCAAATCCAATTGCCTGGGCAACGTCCGTCGCAGCGCCAGCGACACCGGCAGTCGCCGCAGAACTCGAGAGCAGGCCGATAAACAGCGACGGGCCAAACGATGCGGCAATCATGTTCCACGTGTTGAGCAATGCCGTTCCGTGAGGATGCTCAGCGGCGGGCAGCGTCTCCAAGCCGGCCGTTTGCGAGGGGCTCAGCACCAAACCGACTCCGGCATACACCACAACGGTCAGCGCCACGACGACGCCGATGTTCATGCTTGCCGCCGTCATCGAGATGGCAGTCTGCCCCACGGCAATCAGGGTAAAGCCGACCGGCAGCAGCGGCCATGCGCCACGGGCGTCCATCACGCGTCCGCCCACAATCGAGGTCACGGCGTTGCAGGCAATCGCCGGCAAAATGAGCAAGCCCGCAACAAGTGCGGTCATTCTGTATGCGCCCTCAAAATAGAGCGGCAACAAAACGCTCATCGAGAACGTCGTCATCATCGACACCACCACAAGCAGGCACGCAGGCCAAAAGCGAACGCTCGCCATGGGACGCACGTTAAGCACCGGATGTTCGAGCTTGAGCTGACGGGCGGCAAACAGGCCGAGCAGCACAATGGCGGTGAAGAGCGCCACGATACTGGCAATCAGATTGGTCGAGAACTCGCCTACGGAATACACAAATGCCGTAATGCCGGCCGCGAGCAAAACAACCGACAGAATATCAAGCGTGGTGTTCGAACGCTCTCCGACATTCTGAACAAGCTTAACGCCCGCCGCTGCGACCGCAATGCCGCCCACCAGCGGCACTACGAACACCGCCCTCCAGCCAAACAACGTGCACATAAGACCGCTGATCACGGGTCCAAACGCCGGCCCCAGCGTAATGCAGGCACCACCCAGGCTCAGATACAAACCGAGCTTCTCACGCGGGGCACAAGACAGCACCACGTTCATCATGAGCGGGAACAAGATGCCCGATCCCGCAGCCTGCAAAATACGACTTGGCAGCAAAACGCTAAACGACGGAGCGACCAGGCACAGGGCTTCGCCGGCGACCATGCATCCGCATGCGAAAAACAGCAGCTTGCGCGTCGAGAAACGGCCGGACAGGAAGGCCATGATGGCCGTAAAGATCGACGTCACGATCATGTAGCCCGAAACGAGCCACTGCGCCGTGGTGGCACTCACCGAAAAGGCCGCCATAATGTCGTGCAACGCCACGTTAATGATGTTCTCGTTAAACGCGGCGACAAAGGCTGCGATATACATTACGACGAGAATCGCCGCAGTGGCCGATGGCGTTACTCTAACTTGTTGCTGAGATTTGCTCCCCATGCATTTCCTTCCTCTTGGAACGACAGTCGCATCGCCCCAGAGGAACAGTCCAGGGCGAAAATGAGCCCTAGACTTACGCCAGACGCCGTACACGACGAGTCTGGCAACATGGTCCAACGTCGAAAGATTGTAACGCGGACGCGCAGCTTTCCTTCCGCGCTATTATTAAAAGTCCACGAAAGCATAAGACATGAGGAGCCCGCCATGATTAAGCCCATCATGAAATCCGAGTTCTTTTTGCGCCTGCCTTCCGAAGACGCGGGGCCCGACGATGCCGCGACCGGGCAGGACCTCCTGGATACACTCCACGAGCATGAGCACGAGTGCGTGGGGCTCGCCGCCAACATGATCGGTGTGCGCAAACGCATCATCTGCGTAAAGGACGGCAACAGGGCGCTCCTGATGTACAACCCTCAAATTCTTGAACAGGTCAATGCCTATCAGACGAGCGAAGGATGCCTCTCGCTGATCGGCGAGCGCCCCTGCACCCGCTATCGCCGCATTAAGGTTGAGTATTTGGACGAGAACTTCGTTCACCGCATCAAAAACTTCTCGGGCTACACCGCCGAGATCATCCAGCACGAAATCGACCACTGCAATGGCGTCGTGGTTTAGGCCACCTGCCAAAATGAGGGTACCGGAGGCCTCCCTATGGATATCAGCCGCTTTGGCGAATTCGCCATCTTAGCGCAGTCACGCACGTTTCTTGATGCGGCGGAACTGCTTTTCATGTCGCAATCAACCCTCTCCAAGCACATCATGGCAATGGAGCACGAACTCGGCTGCAAGCTCATCGATCGAAGCCAGCGCCACGTAACACTCACCGCGCAAGGCGAAGCGCTCCTCCCCTATGCGCAAAAAATTGCGACGCTTCAGCATCGCTATCTTGCCGCCATTCAAATAGGTGCAGGTGAGCCGCTCGAGCACCTCACCGTAGGTTCTATCCCCATTATGGCCCCTTATGGGATTACGGACGCCGTCATCGATTTTCAGCAGGCGAACCCCTCATATTCTGTCGAGCTCATCGAAGGCGAGGGCGACACACTCAAGCGCATGCTCCTGCACGAGGACATTGACCTGGCCTTCATCCGTGACAGCGGCGCCATCGAGCCGGAGTTCAAAAAGATTCCCTTTACGACCGACCGGCTCGTGGCCGTCCTTCCGCTCGACCATCCACTCGCCGAACGTGACACCGTCGAGATAGACGACCTTATCGACGAGAATTTCCTCATGCTTCCCCAAGGCTCGTTCGTAAGCGAGCTCGTCCTTTCCCTTTGTCGCGAAGCTGGATTTGGCCCACGTGTTACGTTCACCGGCAAACGAGCCGAGAACATCATCTCTCTTGTCGCACGCGGCGCCGGTGTCTCATTCCTCATGCGCAAGCCGGCGGAATCGCTTACCAGCGGAAAGGTAGCCTTGGTGCCGCTTGAGCCCGCGACGACCTCCGAGGTCAGGCTCTACCTCAAGCGGAACGCCGCGCACTCGCAGGCGGTCGTCTCGTTCATTGGCTTCCTCCCCTACCGTCAGCTCCTGCAGGGCGACCGTGCGTCTTCCATCGCGGCACGACCGTCATAATCCCCGCTGCTCCACAACCGCAGACTTGTGACCGCAAACACGATGACAGCGGCACGAAACACAAATATGCCTCGGGCAGCACGTCGCCGTCCGAGGCATATTTAATCAAAGTGCGCAGAAAGACTAGTCCACCGAGATGTTGAGTGCCTTACCGCCCTCGTCCTTCTTGGTACCGATCACCATAGCGGCAACAAGAGCCAGAACGAAAGCGACCACACCGGAGATGACAAGGCCGATAAAGCCCGTGTCGATGCCGGCAGGGTTAATAAAGCTCGGGAAACCGAGCGAGCCGGAGGCGCCGAAGGCATAGAGCTTGGCACCCATGAGGCCGGCAATGGCGCCGCCTACACCAGCGGAAATAAAGGTTGCCCACATAAGGCGCTTACGCGGCAGCAAGATGGCGTAAAGCGCAGGCTCGTTGACACCGAAAATCGAAGAGACAAGGGCGGGAATGTTGACGGCAGCATTTTCCTCGGAGTCCTTGGTTCGGATGATCATGCCAAGCACAGCGCCGGCGATGGCACAACCGCCTGCATACACGAGCGGGTTAATGAGGTCATAGCCGTAGGTTGCGACATCGAGGAACCACAGCGGGATGATGCCCCAGTGCAGGCCGAACATGACGAGCAGGCTCCAGAACGTGCCGATGACGAAGCCGGCGATGGCGGGTTGGAAGTTGATGAGCATCAGAATGATCTGGGCAACGATGTTGGAGAGGACCGTCATGACCGGACCGACCACAAGCAGGCCAAGGATGCCGCAAATGAGGAGCGTCAGGATGTTGGAGAAGAACGAGCTCACAAGCGCGGGCAGCGCGTTAGAAAGGGCCTTGTGCACCTTGGAGGCAATCCAGACGATAAAGATCGCAGGCAGAATCGTCGATGAGTAATTCTGCATGATCAGCGGGATGCCAAAAATATCACCGTAGACATTGGACTCGAAGACCGTACCGGCGCCGAGCGTGTAGAGCGGATCTCCGCCCATAAGGGCAACGAGCGTCGGATAGACGAGGATACCGCCGAGCGCCATTCCCATAACGGGCTTAAGTCCGAACTTCTTGGCCGACGTCCAGCCAATGATTAGCGGAAAGTAATAGAAGACCGAATCTCCGATTGCCGAGAGCGTCACATACGTATTGCTGTCCTTGGCAAGCCAACCGGCAACCGTGCAGAGCGCGAGCATCGACTTGATAAAGCCACCGGCCATAAGCACGCCAAGAACCGGTTGCAGAATCTCGGAGATGATGGCCAGCAGACGCGAGAATGGATCGCCCTTTTTGACGTCGTCGCCTTCATCGATATCGAGTGCGGGTTTGGAGTCGAACCCGCCAATCTGAACAAGGTCGTTGTAGACGGCCTCGACAGTGGCACCAATCACGACCTGATACTGTCCGCCGGCCTGGATGACGTCAACGACGCCCTTCGTCGCCTTAAGCTCATTGGTCTGGGCGAGCGATTCATCCTTGAGGTGGAAGCGGAGACGCGTAATGCAGTGGCTCACGTCTAACACATTGTCTCGACCACCGACCTTTGTGATGATTTCATCGCAAAGCTTCTGGTATTTCATGGAATTCTCCTTTTTCTGAGCGGGGTATAGCATCGATTTCATGCCTCCGTAGTCGACGTGGGAGGGCAAGGAACCCGCTTCCCCCTTTGAAATCCGCGGACGCACGTACGCCCGGGATGCGAAACGGCAGAGAAGATGGAAGATGCCGATCACATGGCGGCGAGCCTCATTGGCCCATGTCACGCAATCAGGTCTACAAACGCGAATCTGCTGCGCCGAGAAGTCTCGTCGTCTGGCAGAACTTGTCACACAGACGTTCCGGTTCGCCCTGGGGAATCTGAGTACGCTCGGTCTCAAAGGAGAGGCCGTACTCGCGTGCCGGAAGGAAATACTCGAAATAGCCGTTGGTGTAACCGCAAACTATTCCCTCGACCGGGCATTCGCGCTTCATGCGAATACCCAAGTCGCTGCCGAGCTCACTCGGGAACACAAAGAGATGCAGGCCGCCCAAACTGATGACGGCACACTTAAGCGTGAGCGAAAAGTCGTCATGGGCAACGGTGTGATAGAACGTCTGAGGCTCGATGCGGTCGAGAACGACCTCGCGATCGAGCTTGATCTGGGAAATCGCCTCGGCAAGACCGGTCGAAACGCGCTCGACCTCGGGAATGCCGCGTCCCTGGCGAAAATTGCGGTCGCTACAGTCGCCAGCAGCACCGACGACCATGGCCGGATAGTAACCAAGACTCTGAGCGAGCTTTTTGCCGGTGAGACCGGCGAGTTCGCTCGTGAGCTCCGTGCAGTCGGGTCCGACGCAAGCGGAATGCACCGCCCAGTTCACAAAGCCCGCAAATGGCTTGCCTTCGGTATCGAAGAACGATACGACAATGACCTCATTGTCGGCGAGTTCACCTGGGATGATGCGGTTGTCGTAGAAACCGGTGATGACCCGCTTGCCCAAGCGACAAATCGCGGGCTGTGCGTTGGCGCGGCACTCCTCAAAGCATTGGCAAATGGTATCGAGGAACCAGCGGTAGTAGTTCTCGTCGAATTTTCCCGTCCACCAGCTGCGGTGGTAAGCGACGATTGAAGTATGGTCGTGCGTCGCCGAGAGCAGGACGCAATCACGGTCAATGCCGTAGCGCTCGGCGAGCATTGTCTTGACTTCCTCGGCCATGCTTTCCTCGAACTCGAGGACATCGGCATTAAAGAGAAACACTTCACGTTCGCCTTGCTGGAAGAGAATGGCGTTGGCGAAGACGTCGTCATGGACGCCCGTCGCAGGCTCCAGACGGTTGGGGAGGTTACGGTATCCGATTAGATAGATGTCGCCTTGCGGGGTAATCTTGCGGCGTGCATGTCCGATATTCATGCAAGTTCTCCTTTTTGTCATGCCGCGTTTAAAGCGGCAAGGATGGTTTGAAGGAGGCGCTCATGGGAACCGGCGGCGAAGCCGGAGTTCATGGCCTCATAGGTGATTTTCTCGTACGCATCGGGGGCCGGCAGATACTTTTGCCCTCCGTTGACAAGCGTGGCAAAGAGCACGGGGCAGAATCGGGCGGCGCGCACGGCGGCGCCAAACGAGCTCGAAACCTCGGGCTGGATACCAACGAACTCGACATTTCCCAGCCGAAGTAAATAGACCCTCGTACGCTGTTCGCCTGCCGCATGAAACTCATAAGTTCGATGCGGGGCCAATGAGCAGAAGTCGGCGCGCGTCTGGGCGGGCAAAAGGACGTCGACCGTGCGAGCATCGACGCCGATGGCATCGTCCTCACGCGCCGCACGGACGGCCTCAATCAACGCATCGCTCATAGCGCGACCCTGTCGATGCAGCATGCGATATCCACTCTCGTGAGCATCTAACGTTTGCTTCGCCCCGGTCGAATCGAACGCAACGGTCACGGCGCGCTCCGCCGGACTCTGATCCCCCGCGGCACCGGGCAGCAGCAACACGACTCCGCCCAATTCGCGCTCGAGAGCCGTGGCGGCAAAGCCAAAGAGGTCCCCGCTCACCAAGCGCTTCCCCTGAGAATCGTGCGATCCGTCGAGCACGGAAGACTGGACATCAGCCGTCGCAAGCATGGCAACGAGCCCGCCCTCGGCATCCCTCGCGACAAGTATGGGCATCGCGTGGTCGGCAAACCCCTTGGGGTCTACTCCCAGCCACCAGCCGGCCGGCGTCTCAATGTCGCGGTTAACGTTCACAGGACAGTAGCCCTCCGCCGAGGCGAGCGTGACAGAGCGAATGCCCGCAACCGCCTGCTCAACGGCCGCGCGTGTCGCGGCGATGAGCGCGGCACGATAGCGCTCATTTCGATCGCGGGCATCGGTGTCGGCCAGATGCCCAGGGGTGCGCACGTGAGGCGCAGAAAACGTGTGGGTCGGGACCACCCAAGAAAGGGCGCCGTCGCAATTGGAGACATCCTTGACAACCTCACGCAGATCGACGAGTAGGGCCGGAGCGATCGAGGTAACCTCAAGTGAAAGGATGCAAGCGCGCCGCCCCATCCCTTCGACCACGAAGGCACGGGCAAAGATTTCATGACGGAGTGCGTCGAAACCGTCGAACGGCAATACGTCCTCTAAGTTAATGGCCACCCGGGCGGCTCCGGCCTTCATCTCTCCCTTATCCATGGCGAACGCCCTCCTTTATCTGTCGCTCACTCGATGCCGTACAAGCGCTGTGCCGTGCCGCCAAGCATAAGGTCCTTGTCCGTATCACTTAAATCTGTGGCGCGGACGCAGGCGACACCCTCTGTTAGCCACTCGCGTTTAACGGGATAACTCGTACCAAAGACAATATGGTCTGCACCAAGGACTTCAACCGCACAGGCAAGAAGCGTCTCGCCCCAGGGCTGAGCATGGGACATGTCGAAATAAACGTTGTTCTCAAGACGCTTGGAGACCGTCTCGGTATCGGTCTGGAAGCGACCCGAGGCATCTGGACGCTTGGGACCGTGCGGCAGCAGCATCTCCTTAAACGCAAAATAAGCACCACCGAGCATGGAGTGGACCATCTTGATATTGGGGTAGCGCTCAAAGAAATCGCCAAAGATCTCTCGGCCGATCGCCGTAGTTTGGTCGACGCAGCGGCCATAAGAGCGGCGAAGGTTGTCGTACGCGAGAAGCGACTCGTTCTCGACCGGCACGGGAACATGGTGCACGTAAACGGTGACATGGCGTTCGTTCAGGTGCTCGAAAAAACTCGAGAAGACCTGGTCGTCGAGATAGCGCTTGCCGTAGTGAGCGCAGAGCTGCACACCCGCAAAACCATCGTCGAGCCTGCGGTCGAGCTCCTCCAAATTTGCTTTGGTGCCAAAGGGCGGCACAGCGACAAGCGGAATCAGACGGCCACTTGACGCCTTCGCGTCAGCAGCCATACCGTCGTTGAAACGCCGGCACATCTCGAGCGACATCCACTCGTGACAGCCGGGGAGCTTGAGGATCGCCTTGTCGACCCCCGCCTCATCCATATCGGCCAAGCGCTTCTCGAGGGTGTAGTCGCCCTCAATGTAGTTAAGACCCGGAGAACCGGCGGGCATCTCGATCACGATCTGTCGTTTGCCGGCGGAATTCATGGTCAGATAGCCTTCGGTGTCATAGGCGCGGGGTACCTCGGCCAAAAACTGTTCGCAGAGCGTCTCGTCATGAAAGATGTGCTCGTCGAACCAGTAGGAATTTGCATCGATAATCATTGGTTGGAACCGCCTTTCATCTTGTTGAAAACATTCTAGAAAAGCAGGTACTCGGACATCAATTCCAGCTTAAGCCCACTGTATTCCATTTTGGAATAGAACTTACCGCTCACACGCGAACCTCGCCCGCTCAACGAGACAAGCGCTAACAGCACGGGCTTAGACAGAAAACGGTCGGCCCGCATCCGTTGCGGGCCGACCGTTTCATTACAGTCTACCTTTGCCGTTACGCCTGACGGTAATGGTCAAAGAAGTCGGCGAGGTCTTCAAGGGACTCTTTGAGTACTTCCATGCGCGGCAGGTACACGATGCGGAAGTGGTCGGGCTCAGCCCAGTTGAAGCCGCCGCCGCGCGTGATCAGGATCTTCTTCTCGTGCAGCAGGTCAAGGGCGAACTGCTCGTCATCGGTGATGTTGAACTTCTTCACATCCATCTTGGGGAAGATGTAGAACGCCGCACGCGGCTTAACCACCGAGATGCCGTCAATCTTGTTGAGCGCCTCATACACAAAGTTGCGCTGCTCGTAGACACGGCCGCCGGGACGGATGTAGTCGTTAACGGACTGATGACCACCGAGTGCCGTCTGAACGATCGACTGAGCCGGCACGTTGGAGCACAGGCGCATGTTCGAGAGCATGTTGACGCCCATGATGAAGTCGCTCATGCAGCGCTGGTTGCCCGAAAGCACCATCCAGCCAATACGATAGCCCGCAATCATGTGAGACTTGGACAGACCGCTAAAGGTAACGCAGGGCAGGTCGGGGGCGAGCGAGGCAATCGAGACGTGCTCGTAGCCGTCCATGCACAGGCGGTCGTAGATCTCATCGGCAAAGATCATCAGCTGATGCCTGCGCGCAATCTCGACGATGCCCTCGAGCACCTCGCGCGGATAGACAGAACCCGTGGGGTTGTTGGGGTTGATGATGACGAGGGCTTTGGTCGCACTCGTAATCTTGGACTCCATATCCTCCAAGTCGGGATACCAATCCGCCTGCTCATCACACAGATAATGTACGGGATGACCGCCGGCAAGGGTTGCGCACGCCGTCCAGAGCGGATAGTCGGGGCTGGGGATCAGAATCTCGTCGCCGTTGTCGAGCAGCGCGTTCATCGAAAGCTGAATGAGCTCGGACACGCCGTTGCCCGTGTAGATATGCTCCATCTGAACATTGGGCAGGCCCTTGATCTGCGAATACTGCATGATCGCCTTGCGCGCGGAGAACAGGCCGCGCGAATTGGAATAGCCTTCGCAGTCGGGCAGCTGCTGGCGCATGTCCTTGATGACCTCATCGGGCGTGCGGAAACCGAAGGGCGCCGGGTTACCGATATTGAGCTTGAGGATGCGCTCGCCTTCGTCCTCCATACGGGCTGCCTCGTCGACGACGGGACCGCGCACGTCATACAGGACGTTATCGAGTTTGGTGGATTTAGAAAAAGTACGCATGGTGGTGCTCCTTGGAATTTGAGCTGAGGGATGGGGTTCGGGCTTGGAATCGTTGAGAGGCGATGATGTCTCGCCTTGATCGGCGTCACCGGCAAGCAGCCAGGTAACATCGACCTCCAAAATGCGGGCGAGCAGCTCTGCCACATCGCGCCGCGGAATCGTCTTGCCACTCACATATTGGCTCATCTGACTCTTGCCGAGTTTTTTGCCGAGCATCTCCGATGCGCGGATTACGTCCGACTGGCGAACGTCGCGATCGGACATGGTCTGTCGCAGGCGATCGCTAAACGTCTCTTGGGCCACTAGAACCTCCTTGCTGGCAAAGTTCAATTTACAGAACACGAATTGAACCTGAGTTCAATTTAGGCAGCAGTATAGCGCGGCGCATCATCCGGAAGTTCAATTTCACAAGAAAATGTACCGAGCCCTGAGAATTGTCCCAAAGTGGACAACAGGTACGCGCTTTTAGAGGTATTCAAGGAAATGAGCCGCCGCAAGCGAAACGTCAGCTGTGCGGTATATGGCGTTGATCTGCCGATGAGGATGTCCCTCGAGCGGGCGCACGGCAACATCGAACTGGCACCGGCGCAAGATGAGCGCCGGAAGAATGCTCACGCCCAGGCCGTCCTCGACCATGGCCATAATCGCATAGTCATCCCAGGTTGACAGCTTAGAGCGCACCGCCAGGCCCGCGCGGCGAAACAGCGGGGTAATTTCGTCGTCGCTACCGCGTTCCAGCAGAATAAACTGCTCGTTGGCCAAATCGGCAAGGGAAACGGCCTCCGCGGTGGCAAGCGAGGAGTCCGCTGGCACCACGGCCATCAGCTCGTCTTGCACCAACGGCCGCGACGCCATGCCGGCGCCGCGTGGCTCACGCGGGATAAAGCCCAGATCGCAGCGGCCCTCTGACACCCATTGTTCAATCTCTGAGTAATCGCCCATCAGCAACTCGTAATCGACGTCCGGATGATCGGCGCGAAAGCGCGCAATCACCGGCGGCAGCACGTGGGTCGCCACACTCGAAAACGTACCGATGCAGATTTTGCCGCGCATGAGCCCACGCATCTCATCCACCCGTCGCTGCAAGCGAACGAATTCCTCGCATAACGCCTCAACCGCAGGCATAACTTGCCGTCCATCGGCAGAAAGTACTACGCCCTCGCGACTGCGGTCGAGCACCTTAAAGCCCCAGTCGGCCTCGAGATCGGCCACCATACGGCTCACGCCCGATTGCGAATAGCTCAGGCGCTCGGCGGCGCGCGTAAAACTGCCGGCGCGCACGGTCTCGAGCAGCACCTGCATCTTTTGAATATTCGTTTCCACGTCACGCCTCCACCTTTGCATGAGTTTTTGTCATGTTATCTATGCATTATATTCGCTTTTCTTCTAAAGCCAGTTCACCCATAGTGAAGATGCTCGGATATAGAGGGGATGTCAGCGCATGAACAACGGACTGTTTACGTACTTAGCAGCATTGCTATTGTTTGGTTCCAACGGCATCATCGCCGCTGCTATCGCGCTGCCGAGCTCGGATATCGTGCTACTACGCACGTTTTTGGGTGCATTCTCGCTTGTCACCATCCTCGCCATCACCCAACGCCATAAGTTGCAGGCGCCATCTCGCCCCCGCGAAGCCGCAGCCCTCCTCCTCTCGGGAGCCGCGCTGGGTGCCGGCTGGATTTTTCTGTTCCGCGCCTACCAGACGATCGGCGTCGGCGTATCCTCGCTGCTGTACTACTGCGGCCCCATCATTGTCATGGCACTCTCCCCGCTCATCTTTGGCGAAAAGCTGACCGGCGGCAAAATCGCCGGCTTTATCGCCGTTGCGTGCGGTGCTTTTCTCATTGCAGCGCAAGGTCTAGGCGGCAATATGCCCATTGTGGGTATCGTCTGCGGCATCGCCTCGGCATTTTGCTATGCACTGATGGTCATCGCTAGCAAGGGTGCGCCACACATCGAAGGCCTCGAGAACTCCACGCTCCAGGTGAGTGCCGCCTTTGTGACCGCGCTGGTCCTCACGCTCATCACGCAGGGTGCTCCCTCATTCCTGTCCGCCGGCGTCGCCGCAGGCATCGATTGGCGCGCCGTCGTCATGCTCGGCGTCGTCAACACCGGCATTGGTTGCCTGCTCTACTTTAGCGCCGTCGCCAAACTGCCTGTGCAGACCGTCGCCGTCGTCGGCTACCTCGAGCCGCTTTCGGCCGTCGTGTTCTCCGCCGTTCTTTTGTGCGAAGCCATAACACCGGTCCGCCTGATGGGCGCCGCGCTTATCATCGGCGGCGCGATTTTTTGCGAACTCGCCGGCAAACGCGCAAACGCCAAGGCTGGCATCGCCCAGACAGCACGTGCTTAAAAGCCCCTGCTTTGAAATGCTACCTGCGTAGATAAATAATCCCCAGCTGAGGATTATTGTCTAAAATAACCCGATGTGCCAAACTGCTCTTGTATGTATAAAGACGGCATAAAGTTTTTTGTCCTAGACAGATAACCGGATGTCTAAGGGAGTCCTCGTGGCACACAATAAACTGGAGGCAAACCTCCAAGACCAGCGTAGTCAAGGCGGGCATGGAGCCATTCCCCTCTCCGCTGGCATGCTGCTCGTAACGCTCGGCGTCGTCTACGGTGACATCGGCACAAGCCCCATGTACACCATGAAATCAATCGTCGCCAACAACGGCGGCATCGGCACCGTCAGCGAGGACATGATTCTGGGCGCGCTTTCGCTCGTCATCTGGACCATGACACTCGTGACCACGGTCAAGTACGTTGTAATCGCCATGAAGGCCGACAACCATAACGAGGGCGGCATCTTCGCCCTGTTTAGCTTGGTGCGCAAAGTGGCGCCTTGGCTGATTCTTCCCGCCATGATCGGCGGCGCGGCGCTGCTCGCCGACGGCATCCTCACCCCCGCCGTCACGGTTACCACGGCCATTGAGGGCCTGCGCACTATCGAGTGGGGCCACGCGCTATTGGGTGACGGGCAAACCAACGTCATCATTATTACCATCATCATTATCTGCGGCCTATTTGCCATGCAGCGCGCCGGTACCTCGTCGATCGGCAAGCTGTTCGGCCCGCTCATGACACTGTGGTTCCTGTTCCTGGCAGGCGCCGGCCTGTTCAACATGCTCGGCAACCTGTCCATCTTGCGCGCGCTCAACCCCATCCGCGGCATCATGTTCCTGTTCTCGCCCATCAACCACTCGGGCATCATGGTGCTCGGCTTTGTCTTTCTGTCGACGACCGGCGCCGAGGCGCTCTATTCGGACATGGGTCACGTGGGCAAAGCTAACATTTACGCATCCTGGCCGTTCGTAAAGGCGGCCCTTATCCTCAACTATCTGGGTCAGGGCGCTTGGCTGCTCGCCAATAACTCCAACCCCCAGATGCTCGCGATGGATATCGTCAACCCGTTCTATATGATGCTCCCCGAGCCCCTGCGCCCCTTTGCCATCGTGCTTTCGGCCGTAGCGGCCATCATCGCCTCGCAGGCGCTCATCACCGGCTCTTTCTCGCTGGTATCCGAGGCAACGCGCCTCAACCTTATGCCGCATCTGCGCATCCACTACCCCAGCGACACCAAGGGCCAGCTCTATATTCCGCTCGTCAACAACATCATGTGGGTCGGCTGCATCTTCATCGTGCTGCTGTTCCAAAACTCCGAGCGCATGGAGAGCGCCTACGGCCTCGCGATTACCGTGACCATGCTCATGACCACGACGCTTTTGACGAGCTACATTGCCGGCATCCTCAAGCACAAGCTGGGTGCCTGCGTCTTCGCCCTGCTCTTTGGTGCCATTGAGCTATGCTTCTTCGCCTCGTGCCTCACCATGTTCTTTGACGGCGGCTACGTCATGATCTTCCTGGCCGCACTGCTGTTCGGCCTTATGTATGTGTGGCGTCGCGGTACCGCCATCGAGCGCACGCAGACGATTCTGCTGCCCGTCTCCAAGTACATTGACCAGCTCAACCGCCTGCGCAACGACGAGACCTACCCCGTACTCGCCGACAATCTGGTGTTCCTCACCAACAGCCCCGATCCGCTCACACTCGACCGCGACGTGCTCTATTCCATCCTGGACAAACATCCCAAGCGCGCCAAGGCATATTGGTTCATCAACGTACACGTTACCGACGAGCCCTATACGCACGAGTATTCCGTTGAGACCTTTGGCACAGACTTCCTGTTCCGCGTGCGCTTGGACCTGGGCTTTAAGGTCAATCAGCGCATCAACGCCTACCTGCGCCAGATCGTTGGCGACCTGATGGCATCGGGTGAGTTGCCGCCGCAGCATCACACCTACTCCATCTACGAGACACGCGGCAACGTGGGCGACTTCCGTTTTTGCATGCTGCGCAAGATGCTTGCCCCCGAAACGGACATCAACCGCAACGACCATCGCGTCATGGCCATCAAGTACGCCGTCCGCCGCGCCTGCGGAAGCCCGGCACGTTGGTACGGTCTCGAGAACTCGGCCATCATCATCGAGTACGTGCCGCTGTTTGCCCGCATGCGTCCGGCAGTCAAACTCGTTCGCACCCAGGTGCCACTTGAAGTTCAAATCGAGGAAGCCGAGGAAATGGAAGTCGACATCTTCTCGGACGACTTGGTCAACGGCAACGAAGCCGGTAGGAATATGAACGTCGATCCCACCGAGCTGCTCGAGAGCGTCGCCGATACGCCCGAACAGCAACTGCTCGACGGCCTCGAGAGCGAACAACTCAACGACGCCAACTTCTAGCGACGTCATAAATCAACGACAGCGGCCCTGCACCTCACGAGAGACGCAGGGCCGCTTTGCATTGCAGTAAAGCTAACGGCTACGAACGACGCGGCTCGGGAACCACGAGTCTATCGGGGCTTGCGCCCTCGGCATCCATCAGGCTCACGTAGCGAATCGACGGATCCCCATACATCGCGTAGTAATAATTGCCCGTGCGCGCGCTAAAGCATCCGGTGTAGATAGTCTTCTCGAACTTGCCATCGCCCATCCTGGACGCCCCCTCGATCATCACCACGCCCTCGAGCGAGCGGAACATGCGGACGACGTTTTCGGTCTCGCTCTCCTTTTGCGGGTAATTGGCATTGAGGTACGCCGCCTTTACAAAACGGCTCGGCGAATAGCAGTCACCCGGAATACCGCGCATGCCGGCACCGGCTCCATAGGGCTTAAGCTCGGCGCCACGCCACTTCGCCGTCTGCGGAAAATCGCTTGTGGCGGTGATATAGGTGCGGAGGTTTTCCATGTGCCACGGGAAGGTCGGCTGGTTGGCAAGGGTGTCGACCGGGTCGTCGTATACATGCAGGCCGTCAGCCATCATCTCGACCACGATGCTGCGCTGGCTGTCGCCGATAATCCAATGGAGCAGCGACACGCCCAGCCCCTCTCCGGCAGATTTGGCAACAATCACCGTGTCGCGCAGCGCGGCCTCGACCTCATCGACCGTCGAGAACGTCGCTGCCACCCACAGGGGAAACTCATAGGCCGCGATATTGGTCTTTCCATCAACCGGCCCCTCGGCATACTCGGCATAACCCGGGAAATTGAGGCCCGCCACGGCGAGGCCCGCATCGTTGCCGCAATCGAAGAACATAGGGTAGTTCTTGTAATCGATGCACATACCGATCACCGCGTGTGCCGCTGTCGCGTCGTCGATAAACGAATACGGAATCTGAAACCCGCGCGGCATCACGCGAATCTGTTGGCCGTAGTCAAAGCTCCAGTCGAGGTTGCGGCCTAGATACATGTGGCCAGAATTATCGGTAAATCGAATACTCGTGCACATAGCGCCTCCTAGCTTTACGTTCTTGCTAATTTCATTGTCTCCAAACAAAAAGGCGCTAAACACAAAAGCCCGGACATGACAACAATGTCACGCCCGGACTATTCAAGCTGGATAAACTCAACCAAGTTAACCCCGCAGGTCGTCTAAGGGGTCAAAGTGCCGCAGATTGCCACGAAAGAGGAGCGAAGCGTACTAACGGTACGCAAGCGACGATTGAGCGGCAAGGTGCGGTGCTTTGGTCCCCTTAGACCAACTTGCCGAGACAGTGGTCGATCATATGCTGGATCATTTGTGCCTCAAAGCCCGCGTAGTCGCGGCGGCACTCCTTCATCTTGCCGTCGACGATCTGGTCAAAGGCGACCTTGCACTTGATATAGCGCGTGGACTTGGTGATCTCCTCGTGCGTCAGGCAGCTCTCCTCCATCTTGCTGGCGCCCAGGCCAAACACCAGACGGGGGTTGTAGAGCACGTGGGGCTCGCCGGCATCGTCCAGGTAGACGCAAACCTTCTTGGTGACGCCAATCTGGTTAGCGGCAAGGCAGCCGGCATCGTCGAGCGACTTGATGGTATCGATCAGATCCTGAGCAACCGACTCGTCCTCGACGGTCGCAACCTCGCAACGCTGGGACAGGATAGCCTCGTCGTGGCAAAGCTCTTTAATCATACGTTCCTCCATAGGGGTCGTTGTAACCGCTTAAGTATACGGTACCCACACATTTTCATACGGAAAATACCGCCCGTCCGTTACAAAGCGCCGAACATCAACATGCGAGGAACAACAGCGTCGTAAAGGGGCTATAGTAGTTGAGTTCGTGTCAATCGGCCTAAACTCGGGGCCGAACAAGGAAAGGGTATGCATGGACGAACTTTTTCACGTCAGTGAGCGCAAGTCCACAATCGGGACCGAACTCCGCGCTGGACTGACAACATTCCTGGCGATGGCCTACATCATCGCCGTCAACCCCGCGGTGCTCTCGGGCGCTGGCATCGATGCGGGAGCGCTCGCCTGCGCCACCTGCCTGGGCGCCGGCATCATGACCATCTGCATGGGCATCTTCGCCAACCGCCCGCTCGCCTGCGCGTCGGGCTTAGGCGTCAACGCGATGATCGCCGGAATCACCACCACCGTCTGCGGCGGTGACTGGCACGTGGCCATGAGCGTCATCTTCCTCGAGGGCGTCGTCATCTTGCTGCTCGTGCTTTGTGGCCTGCGCGAGGCCATCATGGACGCCATCCCGGTTGTCCTGCGTCACGCCATCTCGGTGGGTCTTGGCCTGTTTATCGCCATGATCGGCCTGTGCGACGCTGGCATCATCACCGCTGGCGCCGGTACGCTCGTCGGCCTGGGCGACATCGCCTCCCCCACCTTTATCGTCGGCATCATCTCCATCGTCGTGACGGTTGCCCTGGCTTCCCGCAACGTGCCGGGCTCGTTGCTCATCGGCATCATCGTCGCCGTTATCGCCGGTATCCCCCTAGGTGTGACCCAGGCTCCGACCGGTATCATCGCCCCGCTCGACTTCTCGAGCATCGGTGGCCCCATCGCCGACGCCGGCGGCGTGCCCGCCATCGTCAAGGTCCTTACCGACCCCGCGCTCCTCGTCATCTCGTTCTCGCTGCTCATGAGTGACTTCTTCGACACCATGGGCACCGCGATGGCCGTGGCCAAGCAGGGCGAGTTCCTCACCGACGACGGCAACGTCGAGAATATCAAGGAAATCCTGATCGTCGACTCCGCCGCCGCCGCTGTGGGCGGTTTCATGGGCGTCTCCTCCATCACCACCTTCGTCGAGTCCACTTCCGGCGCCGCCGACGGTGGCCGCACGGGCCTCACCTCCGTCACCACCGGCGTGCTGTTCATTCTCGCCGCGTTCTTCTCCCCCATCGTCACCATCGTTTCCAGCGCCGCCACCTGCGGTGCTCTGGTCTACGTCGGCTACCTCATGATGAGCGAGGCCTCCGAGATCGACTGGTCCGACGTGTCGCAGGGTTTCCCGGCGTTCATGATTGTCGCCGGCGTGCCCTTCACCTACTCCATCTCTGCCGGCATTGGCCTGGGCTTTATCGCCTACGTGATCGTCGCGCTCTTTAAGGGCGAGGCCTCCAAGATCAAGCCGCTCATGTGGATCGCAGCCCTCGCCTTCCTCGTCTACTTCTTTGTAGCGTAGGCGCAAGGTTCGCAATATCAACCAGCAAAGCGCGGAGTCGCATCGAGCGGCTCCGCGCTTTTCTTTTAAAGCCAGGCAACGCACGGACGCGCGATGTATTGCTTCCCGAGTTTTGGACATTTTGCCCTCCAAACGGCACTACCGCCGGCTACATCCTGCAGATATGCTGGGCGTAATCGCATAGGCCCTATGAGGATGGGAGTAACCATGGCCGCCTTGTTCACGACCCCCAAGCGCAATGACAAAACCTCTGGAGCCCATTTTGTCGAGCCCGACGTGCGCCGTCGCACGCTGCTCGCACACGGCAGCTGGCGCCGCGTGACGCGCCGCATCGTTGTAGGCGCCGTATGCGCGCTTACGGTGAGCTCGCTGCTCATGCCGAGCGTCTCGTTCGCGGCCGAGTGGGTCAACGTCGGCGGCACTCAGTACAACACTGCAGCAGGCGACGAGGCCGGCACCTGGGCCTGGGACGGCGCCGACGATATGAAGCTCAACGGCTATAACGGCGGCGCGATCGAGGCAGCGGGCAAGCTCAACGTGAGCTACGAGGGCAACAACACCGTCACTAACGGCGACGGCCGCGGCATCAAGGTTAAGGATGGCGCGAACGAGAACGCCGAGCTTAATATTCAGGGCGGCGCGTCCAGCACGCTCAACGTGTCATCTTCTCGTGACGCCATCACTTCCGTCGGCAGCATCAACATCGACGGCGCTGGCACTGTCAACGCCACGAGCACCGAGCACGATGCCATCGATGCCGGGGGCGATGTCACCATCAAGGGCTCGGGAAACGTTAACGCCACGGGCGATTCGGATGGCATCAGGGCCGACGGCAACATCACGATCGACAACAGCGGAACCGTCACCGCCAAGGCCACCGAGGATCAGGGTATCGATGTTAACGAGAACCTCATCATAAAGGGCGGCGGCAAGGTAGAGGCAAGCTCTATCAAAGACAATGCGATTTGGGCCGACGGCAACATCGAGATCTCGGGTGGCAGCCAGGTCAAGGCAAGCTCCGAGGAAGACGCCGCCATCGACGGTAAAAACAGCCTCACGGTCACGAACGCTTCCCTCAACGCAAGTGGCGTTGGGTATGGCATCTATGTCTACAAGGGCATCACGTTCGATGGCGCAACCGTAACGGTCCGTGCAAGTGCAGGGAACGATGAAGCCAGCGCCCTCTTCACCGACGAGGACGACATCGTCATCAAGAACGGCTCGATCGTGGATGCGTTCGCAGAAGGCCAGTTCTCGACCGCAATCTCCACCAGAAACTACTACCCCAACGAAGCGGGTGGTCACATCTACATTAGTGACTCCGTTGTCAAGGCTATAGCCCGCTATGTCGAGTCCGGTAGCGACGGCCCCGATCACTACAGCAACGACCAAAGTGGCGCGGTCATTCCCGAGCATAGGGGCGTGAACATCGGCATCTTTGCCCGGACCAAGGAGGGCATCACGCCCGCGACCATCTCGATTGTCCGCAGTAAGGTCACAGCTGAGGGAGACACGGCGGCAATCTTCGCCCTTGCCGTGAGCGCGGACGGCGAGACAATCGGCACCATCGAGATCGAAGGCGCTCCCATCCAGACGCCCACAGGCGGCAAGATCATTGGCTATCGCAACAAGGAAGAACTCGATGACGGCACCTTCTACGTGGTGGGTCAAACCATCGGCACGGGCGACGCTGTGATCGACTCCCCCTATAACGAAGCTGTCGCCAAGAGCACGGTCATCGCGCCTCCCGAGGAGATCAAACCCGAGGAGAAGCCAGGCGAGACCAAGCCCGAGGGTTCCAAGTCCGAGGGCACGAAGACGACCAAGACCGTTGCAGTTGCAGCCACGGGAGCCAAGACCACCGGCAAGCTCGCGGCAACCGGCGACGCCTCGAACGCAGCCATCGTGGCAGCCGCCCTTGCAGGAACAGCCGCCATCGCCGCGGGCGCCGTGGTGAGCCGCAAGCGCTCGTAAACACTTTTTCGCACGGGACGGGTGGATCGCGGCCCTTGCCTTCCTCGTCTACTTCTTCGTAGCGTAAAGGCAAGGCTGCAAAAGCTGAACAATAAAGCGCGGAGTCGCCATGCGGCCCCGCGCTTTTCTTTTAGCGCCGGTCCCTGCGCCGGCGTGCGGCCTATTTCTCCCCCATTTTGGCCATTTTGCCCTCCAAACGGCACTACCGCCGGCAACATCCAGCAGATACGCTGAATCTAGTCGTATAGGCCCTATGAGAACGGGAGCAACCATGGCAGCCTTGTTCACGACCCCCAAACGCAATGACACTACCGCCGGAACCCATGTTGCCGAACCCGACGTTCGCCGTCGCATAGGACTCGCGCACGGCAGCTGGCGCCGCGTGACGCGCCGCATCGTCGCGGGCGCCGTGTGCGCGCTCACGGTGAGCTCGCTGCTCATGCCGAGCGTCTCGCTCGCAGCGGAATGGGTCAAGGTCGGCGGCAACAAGTACAACACCGCGGCGAGCGACGAGGCCGGTACCTGGTCGTGGGACGGCGCCGACGACTTGAAGCTCAACAACTATAACGGCGGCGAGATCCAGGCCGCAGGCAAGCTCAACGTGAATTACTCGGGAACCAACATCGTCACTGCCGAATGGATCGAAAGCATCAACGTTTCTCATGGCACTAACGAGAATGCCGAGCTCAATATCCAAGGCGACGAGGGCGGCACGCTCAGCGTGACATCTACTGAGGACGCTATCCTCTCCACGGGTAATATCAACATCGACGGAGCCGGATCCGTCAACGCCACGAGCACTGGGTTTGATGCCATCAATGCCGGAGGTGATCTCGCTATCAAAGGTTCGGGCAACGTCAACGCCACGGGTGCATCGGATGGCATCAGGGCAAACGGCAATATCACGATTGACGACAGCGGAGCCGTCACCGCCAGGGCTACCAAGGACAAGGGTATTGGAGCCGACAAGAACCTCACCATCAAGGGTGGCGGGACGGTCGAGGCAAGCTCCGAGAAAGACGCTGCCGTCGAGGCCAAGGGCAGCCTCGCAGCCACAAACGCCTCCCTCAACGTAAACGGTGTTGAATATGGCGTCTATGCCCACAAGGGCATCACCCTCGATCATGCAAACGTGACAGTCCGTGCAAGTAAAGGCAGATACGGTGGCGCCAACGCCCTCTTCACCTACCAGGACGACATCGTCGTCAAGAACGGCTCCACCGTGGACGCGTTTGCGGAAGGCGAGGTTTCGGCTGCATTCTCCACCAGAAACGATCGACCCAACGAGAAGGGCGGCCACATCTACATCAGCGACTCCGTTGTCAAGGCCATAGCCCGCTATGTCGAGAACGGCGACGGCCCCATCCCCTACAGCGAAAACCAAGATGGCGAGACGAGGCGCGAACCCCAAGGCGAGAACATCGGCATCATCGCCCAGACCAGCGAGGGCGTCACACCCGCAGTCATCTCGATCATCCGCAGCAAGGTAACGGCCGAAGGAGATACAGCGGCAATCTTTGCCCGTGCCATGAGCGCTGACGGCAAGACAATCGGCACCATCAAGATTGAGAACGCCGCCATCCAGACGCCCGAAGGCGGCAAGGTCATTGACTATCGCAAGCTCCGTGACGGCATCTACGAGGCAGGCCAAGCCATCGGCACGGGCGACGCCACGGTCGACTCCCTCCATATCAAAGCAGTCGCCAAAAGTACGACCATCGCACCTCCCGAGGTAGCCAAGCCGGAAGACCCCAAGCCCGAGGAGACCAAGCCCGCAGAAAGCAAGCCCGCGGAGTCCAAGCAGAACCCCAAGCCTGAGGGCTCAAAGCCGACCAAGGCCGTTGCGGCTTCAACCACGAAAGCCAAGACTACCGGCGTGCTCGCGGCAACCGGCGACACCTCGGGTGCGGCCATCGTGGCAACCGTCCTTGCGGGAACAGCCGCTATCGCCGCAGGCACCATGGCGAGCCGTAAGCGTTCTTAGACGCCTCTGCGCACATGGCAGCTCCCGCGAAGGCCCCGAGCCCCAGCACCGTTTAACAACGCCACCGCCGAGCTCCCCTCCGGCGGTGGCGTTTTCCATATGCGTCCGCAGGGGATGCACGAGATTGCCTTTGGTCTAGCCCAACCGGCATACGCTGGCGTGCGACAATTGGGGCTGCCGATATCACAACACTGAGAGAAGCCCGTCATGGAAGCGCATCAAAAGCAGATAACCGTTTATTCGAATCATACGGAAAGCGCGCCTGTCATCTACCTTCCTGTGGTCGTGGGCGACGGCAGCGAGGTTTATAAGTGTTGCCGAGAGCTCGACTGTCCGCCATTCGCCCTCGTCACCATTGGCGGGCTCGATTGGAATCGCGAGCTGAGCCCCTGGGCATGCGACGGGACCGTACGCGATGCCGAGCCTTTCGGCGGCCAAGCTGCCGATTTTCTTGATGAGCTGCTGAATCAGATAATCCCCCAGGTCGAGTCGTCGCTTCCTCAGCCGCCCACCTGGCGCGGCATTGCCGGCTACTCGCTCGCGGGCCTCTTCGCACTCTGGTCCCTCTGGCAAACCGACGCCTTTGACCGCGCCGCGAGCGCATCGGGGTCGCTATGGTTTCCCGACTTTGTCGACCGTGCCAGCACGGCCCCTTTTGCCGGCAGCCCGCAAGCCGTCTACCTGTCACTCGGCAAAAAGGAAACCAAGACGCCCAACCGCATGATGCGGCATGTACTCGACGACACACGCGCGATGGAAGCGTTGCTCGTCGAGCGCGGCATTCCAACAACGCTGGAGCTCAACCCCGGCAATCACTTTGCCCAAACCGACTTGCGCATGGCCCGCGGCATCCACTGGATACTGACACATTAAAAATGGTGCCCACACGCATATACGCATGGGCACCATATCTTGTTTTAGCTGAACGCAGCTGCTACTCAGCAGCCTCCTCAAGCTCGGAGACATCAAACTCAAAGTCGTTACCCGGCAGGATGGCGTTGAGCACAATGCCCACCAGTGAGCCCACGGCAATGCCGGACAGCGAAATGGTCACGCCGCCCAGCTCCAACACGATGGCGCCGGCGGTGCTGTACGCGATGCCGAGCGAAAGCACGAGCACCAGCGCGGCAACCAGCACGTTGCGGTTGTTCTGGAAATCGACCTGGTTCTCGATGAGGTTGCGGACACCCACAGCGCTGATCATGCCGTAGAGCACGAGCGACACACCGCCGATCACACACGCCGGCATGGCCGCAATGACAGCCGCGAACTTGGGGCAGAACGAAAGCACGATGGCGCAACACGCGGCAATTCGAATTACGCGCGGGTCGAACACGCGCGTCAGGGCGAGCACGCCGGTGTTCTCACCATACGTAGTGTTGGCCGGAGCGCCAAAGAGCGAAGCCAGAATCGTGGCAAGGCCGTCGCCGAGCAGCGTGCGATGCAGACCGGGATCGGCAATGTAGTTGCGCTCGCAAGTCGAACCGATAGCAGAGATATCGCCGATATGCTCGATCATGGTCGCGAAGGCCAGCGGCATGATGGTGATGATGGCCGTCGTGGCAAGACCGCTATCGAACTGCGGCCCAAAGAGTGCAAACACGGTGTTGTCCCACACGATGGGCAGACCGACCCACGGAGCGGCGGCAACGCCCGAGAAATCAACCTCGCCGAGCGCAGCCGCAACGGCATAGCTCACCACAACGCCCAGCAAAATCGGCACGATCTTGACCATACCGCGGCCCCAGATGTTGCAGATGACGATCACAGCCACGGCAATAACAGCCACAAGCCAGTTGGTCTGGCAGTTAGCAATAGCGGAGCTCGCCAGGATCAGACCGATCGAAATGACGATGGGGCCAGTCACCACCGGCGGGAAGAAGCGCATAACGCGCTTGGCGCCAAACGCGCGGAACAGGGCCGCCAGCACCGGATAGAGCAGACCGGCACAAGCTACGCCCAGGCAGGCGTAGGGCAAAAGCTCGGTCTCGCCGTTGGGCGCGATTGCGGCATAACCGGCAATAAAGGCAAACGATGAGCCCAAAAATGCCGGCACCTTACCGCGCGACAGGAAGTGGAACAGCAGCGTGCCCAAGCCGGCAAACAAAAGCGTTGCCGATACCGAGAGGCCGGTGAGCACGGGCACCAACACGGTGGCGCCAAACATGGCAAACAGGTGCTGTAGGCCGAGCAGGAACATGCGCGGGCGGCCGAGCGACGATGCGTCGTAGATGGCATCGCTGACGGCGGGCGTCGAGGACTGGGACATGGATGTCCTTTCGAATGGAAGGGCGATCAGGCATATCGGATAACCTGCCCGAACGATACGATCCGAACCATTGTACGCGATACACTATGCCTCGCACGCGCCGCCACCTGCAAACACTAGCGCTATTTCCAAACGCGCTCGGCAATGCGCTTGACCAGCGCGATCTTTGCCCATTGCTCATCCTCGGTCAGCTTGTTGCCAATCTCGCAGCTGGCAAAGCCGCACTGAGGCGACAGATACAGGTTCTCGAGCGGCACGTACTTTGCGGCTTCACGGATGCGCTCGACGATAACATCCTCGTTCTCGAGCTCTGCCGCCTTGGTGGTTACCAAGCCCAGCACGACCTTCTTGCCGGGGGCAACGTACTTCAGCGGCTCAAAACCGCCGGCGCGCGGCGTATCGAACTCCAGGTAAAATGCATCGACATCCTCGTTTGCGAACAGGTACGGCGCGATGGGGTCATAGCCGCCCTCGAAGGCATAGGTGGAGTGGTAGTTGCCGCGGCACACATGCGTGTTGATGACCAGATCGTCGGGCTTGTCCGCGATGGCGGCATTGTTGAGCGCCACGCCCAGCTCGCTTACCTTTTGCAGGTCGACCGGGCTCATGCCGGTCTTGGACACAAAGTCAGTATCGCAGTAGATGCCCCAGGTGCAGTCATCAAACTGGATGTTGCGGCAGCCTGCTGCGTACAGGTCGGCGATCACCGTGCGATAAGCGGCTGCGATGGCGTCGGCAAGTTCCTCATCGGTCTTATAGACAGCGCGCAGGCTCTCCTGCTGGCCGTCGCAGCGGTCGAGCGTGACTTCGGAGAACGTCTGGATCGGCGCCGGAATGGTTTGCCGCGCGACCTGGCCCTCCCCCTCGAGCACCTTGACAAATTTAAAGTGCTCGACGAACGGATGGTTCTCGCCGCTAATGGGGCCGGTTACCACTGCGGTGTCGGCTGTGGTCTCCTCGTCGTGGAACATATAACCCGTACGCGAGGTACGGCGTTCAATGCCGTTAAGGCCCCACATAAAATCGAGGTGCCAGTAGCTGCGGCGAAACTCACCATCGGTGATGACCTGCAGGCCGGCGGCCTTCTGCTTTGCCACCAAATCGCGAATGGCATCGTCCTCGACGGCCTTAAGGCCGTCGTCATCAAGCGTGCCCGCGGCGTAGGCGGCACGGGCGTCCTTCACGGCCTGAGGACGAAGAAAACTGCCGACGATATCGGCGCGAAACGGCGCGTTCAGCGTGGTTAAAGCACTCATAGATATCTCCCTTTGCATTGGTTGCTTTACTGGGACAGAGTATGAGCGCTCATATAGCCATCGCAAAATATACGTTTATAACAGTTTGATATAGATGCTTCCTATATCAGTTGGGACTGCCATAAAGAGATTTGACCCGTGCAGAACGCAGCGGCTAAATATGTTGACGAATCGCGTCGATATAGGCCTGTCCATAGCGCGTGAGCGTCGTATTTTTGCGTGTGATAATGCCGATCTCCATGTACTCGTCTACATCGAGCGGAATGGAGATAATACCGGGGCCGTTAAGTTCATGGCTGATCACGCCCGAACACACCGTGTAGCCGTTGAGGCCCATGACCAGGTTGAACAACGTCGCACGGTCACGCACGCGGATATTCTTGCGGCGCTCAAAGGTCGAGGTCAGCTCCTCGGAATAGTAAAACGAATTGTAGCTACCCTGCTCATAGGACAAAAATGGGTAGTCCTCGAGGTCTTCGAGCGTCACGCTGGAGCGGCCCGCCAGCGGATGGTCAGCACACACAAAAACGTGCGGCGTGGCGCAGAAGAGCCCTTCGAACACGAGCTCGTTGGCCGCCAGCATGCGCTCGATGACCTCGCGATTGTGCTCGGACAAGTACAAGATGCCTAGTTCGCTTTTCATATGCGCGACGTCCTCAATAATCTCGTGAGTCTGCTCCTCGCGCAGGGTAAAGTCGTAGCGCGCGGCATCAAACTCACGAATCACATCGACAAACGCATTAACGGCAAAGGAATAATGCTGGCAACTCACACTAAAGTGCGGCACCTGCTCGGACGCGCCCTTGTACTTACCTTCGAGCAGATCGGCCTGGTCAAGCACCTGTCGCGCGTAGCCCAAGAAGGTCTCGCCCTCTTCGGACACAATGACGCCCTTGTTGGTGCGCTCAAAGATGTGCACACCCATCTCGTTTTCGAGATCGCGGATCGATGCGGTAATCGAAGGCTGCGACACAAAGAGCCGGCGCGAGGCCTCGGTGATACTGCCGCATTCGGCAACCTTGACGACATACCTGAGCTGCTGAAGCTTCATAGCTTTCTCCCTAGACGTTCGTGACGTCGAAACCCGTCGCATCCATCTGACGCATAAACGGCGGCATCTCCCCCGTCGCGGCACAGGCGGCAATCTGATGCAGAGCCCCGGCAACCGCATCGTCTGCCGCAGCGCCGATATGCCAGCGCGCGGCAGCCGTGACAGCCTCGTTGGCATTGGCGACTGCAACGGAGTTGGGAACGGCATCGATCATGGGCAGATCGTTATCGGAATCACCGAACACGGCCACCTCGTCGAGCGTCAGGTCCAAAGCGCGCGCAAGCTCCAGCGCAGCGCGGCCCTTGTCCCAACCGGCCGGAAGGATGTCAAACAGGCGCACGCGGTTGTTGGGAAACACAAGCGAGAGCTCCGGCACCTCGGCGGCAACGCGCTCGCGTAGCTCCACGAGCTCCTCACGTGAACGGGCACTCCAGATATTCGCCTTGAACACCGGGGCATCATCGACAACAGGACGGCACGGGGCCTCTTCGCCCTTGAGCCACGCGTTGCCGCCCGACTCCATGGCGCGGCGTACGCGCTCGGGGTCGCTCGTCACGCAGTAGGCATCGTTACCCCAAAAGTCATCGCCCAGGCTGTAGACCTTCAGGTACGTATCGTCGGTCTCTTGCTCCAAATAGTCAGCCAAGCGCATAAGGGCGGCGTTGTCGGTCGCGCGCGAAGCGACCGCCTGACCGTCGACAAACATTACCTGGCCGTTGCAGAACGCGCCGGTCGAGAAGCACTCGACGCAATTGCGGAACATCCAGCCCATCGCGGACGGCTGACGGCCCGAAACCGGACCAAAGTGCAGACCCGCCGCCTGCATGGCATGAATGCCCTCGATGGCGTAGTCGCTGGCGCCGTCATGCCCGGCTGGAATCAGCGTATCGTCCATATCGGTCAGCACAAGTTTAATCATAAGGCCCCCATTCGTATCGGTCCTACCTATTGTAACGACCTGCCAAAATAAACCTGTCCCTTTTTGGCAGGTGCGCTAGTATAGGGAACAACAGATTCGATGCGGGAGTGCCGGCGGTGCAAACCACAAGGCTGAGAGGGCATGGGGCCCAATCCTTTGAACCTGTCAGTTAATGCTGGCGTAGGGAGCATGCCGCCTTTACAGGGGCGCTGTCTATGCACAGCGCCCCTTTTCTATGCCAAGGAGGCATGTGCAGTGATCGATTCGGAACAGCTTAAGCAAAATGTGGTCAAGGCCGTGGAGGAGATTCGCGCCACCAATCCGATGGCCGGCTCCATCACCAACACGGTGACGATCGACTTTGTCGCCAATGCTCAGCTCGCCGTAGGCGGTTCGGCCGCCATGGTCTATCTGCCCGACGAAGGCGAGGCGCTCGTTGCCGGCGGCGGCGCCATCTATCTCAACATGGGCACGCTCTTCCCCATCTACGAGCAGACGATTCCCCGCGCGGCCAAGGCGGCACACGACGCCGGCAAGCCCTGGGTGCTCGATCCGGTGGGCCTGGGCATCGGTAGCCTGCGAACCCAGCTGGTAAACGAGCTCAAGCAGTACAAGCCCGCCATCGTACGCGGCAACGCCTCCGAGATCATCGCACTCGCCGGCCTGTGGGGTCTTGAGGGCGAGGCAGCTGATCTGAGCCGCGTGCGCGGTGTCGATACCACCGACACGGTCGACGCCGCCCGCGATGCCGCTGTGGCGCTCGCCCGCTACACCGGCGGAGCCGTAGTGGTCTCGGGCGAAGTCGACCTGATCACCGACGGCACGACGGTGGCCAAGTCCCACGGCGGCAGCCCGCTCATGTCCAAGATCACCGGCTGCGGTTGTTCGCAGGGCGGCGTGCTGGCTGTGTACGCCTGCGCTGCCGATCCGTTTACGGCAGCCATCTGTGGCACCGCCGTCTACAACGTTGCCGGCACGTGTGCCGCCGCTGTCGCCGATGCCCCGGCAAGCTTTAAGGTCGCCTTTATCGACGAGCTCTACCGCGCGACCGCCCAAGACATCGCCGATAACCGACTCGAGCTCGAGGAGGCATAGGCCATGTCCGAGCCCGCAACCAATGCCGGCATGAACACACTCGTCGCCGTGGCCATCGCCCCGTGCGGCACCGGCGATGAGCTATCCGCCGAGGTCGCCGAGGTCGTGCGCGTCATTCGCGAGAGCGGCCTTCCCAACCGCACCACCTCGATGTTCACCGAGATCGAGGGTGACTGGGACGAGGTCATGCAGGTCGTGCGCGACGCAACCTTTGTGTTGGCGAGCAAGGGCATCCGCACCGAAGTCGTGCTCAAAGCCGATATTCGACCCGGATTTACCGACACCATGACCGGCAAGCTCGAGCGCATGGAAGCACAGATCAAGAAGCAGGAGGAAGCACGATGAGTATCCGCGACAACCTTGATATCTCGGCCTATCTGGTACTCGGCCCCGAAAACACGCTCGGGCGTCCCGTGAGCGATGTGGTGGCCCAGGCGCTCGACGCAGGCTTTACCTGCATCCAGGTGCGCTCCAAGGTGGCAAGCGCCCGCGAGATCATCGCGCTGACGGGCGATGCCGCGCAGGCAATCGCACAGGCTGGCAAGACCGGTCAGGTCGCCCTGTTAATCGACGACCGCCTGGACTGCGTACTCGCCGCGCGCGAGCAGGGTATTGCTGTCGACGGCGTGCACGTGGGTCAGAGCGATATTCCCGTCGAGGTCTGCCGCAAACTTTTGGGCCCCGATGCCATCGTGGGCCTTTCGGCCCGTTGCGAGGAGATGCTCGAGTACGTCAAGACCGCCGACATGAGCCTAGTCGACTACCTAGGCATCGGCCCGCTCCACGAGACCGAGACCAAGCGCGACTGCGGACGCGCGGCCGACGGCTCTATCATCACCAAGAGCTTTGAGGACCTGGCCGCACTCCACGCGGCAAGCCCCGTGCCCATCGTGGTGGGCGGCGGCGTCAAGACGGCCGACCTGCCGCAGCTCAAGGCCACCGGCGTCGATGGCTTCTTTGTGGTGAGCGCCGTCTGCAGTGCCGACGACCCCCACGCCGCGGCCAAGGAACTCGTCGACACCTGGCAGCAGGCATAGACTCAAGCCGAGCAGCCGATTCGCAGCCTCATATCTTCAATAGCGAAAAGCGCATCCCAGTTTGGACCTCCATTCCGGGATGCGCTTTCCGCCGAGTCCACGGCAGTTTGCCCTACTCTGCCAGATACGCTTCCAGCGCCGGTAAGGTCGCCTCCGCATCGTGGCGGCCGATCTGATAGATGCGCTCGAGCTCATCGGGCTCGCGGCACAGCGACGGCACCTTCACCGATTCGCTCGGCCGAACCACAAAGATTTCGCCGGCAGCCTCGCGACGCGCCAGGTCATCGAGCGTGGCATTGTAGACCTCATGCCGATGCTCAAGCGCCGCGACAAACTCCGGGTAGTGACGGAACACGCGCCGCAGCATGGGCATCACGCTGTTGGGCTGCTTCACAAAGCCCGCCGGCTGCGTGAGTACCACGATATTGCGGCCATACCCCTGCGCAAACAGCCATGCACTGGGAATAGAATCAGCCACGCCACCATCCAGATACTTATGCCCGTCAATAGCAACGGGACGCGTCGCCACGGGAATCGCCGACGATGCCCGGATCCACTCGATATCCCGCTCGTCGCCATAGGGCAGGTCATGGTAGACGGCCTTGCCCGTCTCGATATCGGTACACACGCACGTAAATCGCATGGGGCAGGCGCGATACGCCTCCAAGTCGATGGGATCGCGCTCGATAGGCACCTCGTGATAGGCAAAATCGGCATTGAACATATCACCAGTTCGCAGCCAGCTTACTACACCTGCATAGCGTTTATCGGCGCAATAGGCCTTGTTATAGCGAATGGCGCGGCCGATCTGACGCGATTTAAAGTTGTAGCCAAACGCCGCGCCCGCCGAGACACCCACCATATGGTCGCAGGTCAAACCGTGCTCCATCCAAACGTCGAGCACGCCCGCCGTATACATACCGCGGTAGCCGCCTCCCTCGAGTGCCAGCCCCACCGTGCGCGTCATAGTTGGCTGTGCCATGCGACCATCTCCGTCCCCGCAAATTTAAACGGAACAAGTATACCCATCAACATATACCGCCCCAGTCGCATTTTTATCGAACATCGCATCATCGCGCTGCCGTTTGTCGAATAATAGCCACCCACAGCATGTGCACCCCTATATAATTTTGCACTGTTGTTTATACTACTCAGCAGTTATCAACAGCGAACATTAGCCGGCAAAGTAACCCAACAACGCAGCAAGGCGGGGGCCTGGATACACGCAAAACGCTGAGCAACGATGCGTGTACACAACGAGCTCGCCCGAGGCAATCCGCTCCGACTTCAGAAAGCCGCTTAGAACATGGATACTGTCAGCAATTACACCGAAACGCTCGAAAAGACCGTCCGTGACCTTCTCGAGCGTCAGGAGGATCTGATCAGGACCGCCTTTACCGACCAGCTTACCGGACTTGGCAACCGTGGCGGCTTTGCCCGTTCCCTCGAGGAGCTCTGGGAGCAGGACACCCCCGTTACCATGGCGTTCATCGATATCGACAATCTCAAGCACTGCAACGACGTCTTTGGGCATGACGAGGGCAACCGCTATATCTTGCAGGTAAGCCTCTATCTCAAACTGTATATGAAAGTGGACGAGGCGGCGTTTCGCATAGGCGGCGACGAGTTTGCCATCCTATCTACGATTGCGACCGAGGACGACCTCGCCGAACGTCTGGAACACTGCCGAACGATCCTGCTCAAAAACAACGATTCCGAGATGCCCCACTCGTTTAGCTACGGAGTGGCACACGCCGACCCCGCCCTGGGCGAAGCCTCCAATCGCATGACACTCGATGCCGACCATCGCATGTACGACTACAAGCTACGTCATGCCATGCACCTCGATCGGCGCAATATTACGCAAGTCCACGCCGACGACTTCGAAATAAGCGATCGTATTTTCGACGCTTTTTCGATGCTCAACGAGGGCCGTTATTTCTTTATCGAGAACTTGGACAAGGACCGCACCCTTTGGTCGCAAGGTGCCTTGCGCGATCTCGGTCTTCCTTCGGAGCACATAGACAGCTGCCGCGATTTCTGGAAGACGCGCGTCCATCCCGATGACCTCGAGGCCTACGCCAACGACATCAACCAGATCTTTAACGGCTCCAAACACCGCCGCGTCATGCAGTACCGCATGCGCAATGCCGCGGGTGACTACGTTCTCTGCCGTGCTCGCGGGTTTCGCATCGACGGCGACGGAAATGTCCCCTCGCTCTATGTCGGCGAACTCGTCAACCACTCGCTTGCCGAAACCGTCGATGCCGCCACAGGCCTCGGAACGCAGCGCATGCTGGTCAACGCTATCGATGCCTGCCGTCGCGACCGCTGCGAGACGGGGCTTATAGCGGTGCGCATTCGTGGCACGGCGAATCTCAACGAGCTCTACGGGGCCGAGGCTGTCGACAACATGCTTGCCGAATACGCAGGCCGCATGCTGTCGATCACCCGCGGCAGAAGCCGGGTCTTCCGTTCACGAAGCGTCCAGTTCGTCGTGCTCAGCAACGATTTGGACCACGAGGCATTCGAGCAACTGACCCGCCACCTTAAAGAGGCCGTTTTCGCTCCTGTTCAAATCGCAGGCGACACCATTACTCCCGTCTGCCTTGTCGTCCCGGCCTTTTACGAGCACTTAGCCCATCAAGCGACCGCCGTTTTAGGCGAACTCGACCGTCGCCTTCGCACGGCCGGCGGGCTTGTTCCCAACGACAGCCTCCCCATACCCGAGGCGGAGCGCAAAAGCGCCATCGCCGAACGTATCGACTCGCTCACGGGCCTCTATCGACCCAGCGAGTTTATGCGGCGCGCCAACGCATTTCTCGAGGCAAGGCGCGACGACACCTGGTGCATCGCCACCGTCGACATGGGTCACATGCGCCTGTTTAATGAATGGCACGGCCAGGCCGAGGGCGACCGCGTACTCGCCGATGTGGGCACGGTCCTCAAGGACATCGAGAATGCCGATATGGGCGTCGCAGGGTACTGGGGCCAAGATGACTTTTGCGTACTCATCCCCTTTAAGCACATCACCGTCCATCAAATCTACAACCGCGTTCGCGAGGCAGTAGCCAGGCATGATGACGGCGTAGGTTTTTGGCCGTCCATGGGCATTTACCCCATCGACTCCAATGAGGAGATCACCATCGATGCGCAGGCAAAGGCCATGTTTACCAATCGACGCGCCAAAAACGACTTCAAGGAGCGCATTGCTATTTTCCGCCCCGAAGAATATGAACACGAGATTGCGTTCCACCGCACGCTGACCGAGTTCCAGTACGCGCTCTCAAATGGCCGCATCACGTACTACCTGCAGCCCCAGGTCGATATGGAAACCGGCGAGATCATTGGCGCCGAGGCACTTACGCGCTGGATTGACAAGGACGGCTCTCTCATTTCGCCCGCAACGTTTATCCCTGCACTCGAGGAAAGCGGCTTTGTGGTGACGCTCGACAAGTACATTTGGCAGGGTGTCGCCATATGGCTTCGCGAGCGTCTCGATCGCGGTCTTCGCGTGGTTCCGGTCTCGCTTAATGTGTCTCGCGTGGACATTCTTGCCTGCGACGTTGCCGAGCATATGGGATCGCTCGCCGCCCAATACAACCTGCCGCCCGAGCTCATGCGCATCGAGATCACCGAGACCGCCTATACCGGAGAGTCCGAAGCCGTGGACAAACTGACAGCCGACTTGCACACCCGCGGCTTCTCGACCTATATGGACGATTTTGGCACCGGTCAGTCCACGCTCGCGATGCTCAAGAACGTCAATGTCGACGTCATCAAGCTCGACCGCACCTTTGTGCCCACCGACCGCGATCAAGGCCGCAGCGCGCAGATCGTGTCATCGATGCTCGAGATGGCGCAGTCGCTCCATCTGCCCATTGTAATCGAAGGCGTCGAGACAGATGAGCAGGCAAACATGCTACGCCACATGGGTGCCCGCTACGCTCAGGGCTTCCTCTACTACCGCCCCATGCCGGCGAAGGATTTTGAGGCATTGCTCGATGGCGGCAATAACAACTGATACGCTCGCGCGCAAAACGCCACCGCCGAAGGGGGCATTTGTCTCCATTAGCTAACTTATATCCCCAGTTCAAACCGAATTGGGGATATGATACAAACCGTTGTTCCGCCCAAGGAGGTTATCCATCATGAACGAGTCATATCGCCTGGGCGAGCAATCGATTATTGCCTATCTTCAGCGACTTGCGAATGGCATCTCGACCGCCGAACTCGATGTTGCCGCGCTGCCTGCTGAGCTGCGCGCCGTTGGCGAGCAACTGCAAAAGACGCATGCCATCCTGCAACAAGAGCGCCGGCTGCTTGAGAGCAACGCCTATATCGACCCGCTCACCAACTTGGGCAACCGCGGCGGACTCGACCGTCACGTCGAGCAACTCTGGCACAAAGGTGACCCCTTCACCTGCGCCTATATTGACATCGACCATCTCAAACATTGCAATGATAGGTTTGGCCACGCCGAAGGCAATCGCTATATTCTGAGCATCTGCCGCACGCTCTCCGAAACCATGGAGCACGATGAGATGCTGTTCCGTATCGGTGGAGACGAGTTTGTGCTCATCTCGCTCTCCGCAAACGAGACCGAACTCGAGCAGCGCTTGGAGCGGGTACGTGCCGGGCTGATCGAGGCGAGCTCAGGTGGCAAGGCGCCCATGATCGCCAGCTTTAGCTTTGGCTGCTCGCGCGTCGATCCACTTGCCGGCGACACGCGTCGCCAGATGACGATGGATGCCGATCGCAAGATGTATCGCTATAAGCTTATGCATCGTGTGCAGCAACCGAAAGACAATGACGCGCCGCAACGCCCAATCGTCGATCAGCTTCCCTGCAACGACCGGGTGTTCCAAGCGATCTCCATGAGCTCCGAGACACGCTATCCGTTCATCCTTAACCTCGATACGGGAGAATCGCAATGGTCGGTTAACGCCGTGCGCGATTTTGACCTGCCCTCCCAGCACCCCTTTAACTCACTCGACATGTGGCTCGCCCGCGTTCATCCCGAGGACCGCGACAACGTACGCGCCGAGCTCGACATGGTGATAAACGGCACGTGGCACTTCCATTACATGCAGTATCGCGTAATGGATGCCACCGGAAAATACGTGCTTTGCGACTGCACGGGCTACCGTTTGGACGGCACCGATACCGAGCCCAGCATGTATGTGGGCATTATCATCAACCGAAGCTTGGCAGATACGACCGACTCGGTAACGGGCCTGGGCGATGTCCACGCGCTGGTCAACGCTATTGGAGAGATGCGCCGCGTGGCGCGCGAGGCAGGCTTTATTGCCATTAAGGTCGACGATATCGCCGAAGTCAATGCCCGCTTTGGATTCGATGCAGGCGACCGCGTGCTCGCCGAAAGCGCCGCCTGCCTCATGGACTGTTCGCGCGGCAAGGGTCGCTTGTTCCGCTCGACGGGACCAATGTTCGTGGCGCTTTTCGATGACTTTGATCCCGAAGAGACCGATGCGATCGCAGACGAAATCGATCGGTTCCTGGGTTCTCCCGTGCTCATCGGCTCGCTTGAATATCAGCCGCCCATTCGTGTGGCGACGCTTCATCTGGACGCTGTCAATCGACAGCCCGTTTCCATTTTGAACGAGCTCAAAGCGTTGCTCGGTAAAGCCGTGCAGGTGCCAGGTACCAAACTGGATTAGCACCGCGCCCGCACCGCCTCCCCCATCGTGCGATAATCCTCTGCAGAAGTCACCAACAGCAGAGGGAGTTTGTGATGAAGGTTCTTTTGGTCAATGGCAGTCCCAAGGCAAACGGCAATACCGCCCGCGCACTCGCCGAGGTCTCCGAGCAACTCAACGCCGAGGGCATCGATACCGAGGTGTTCCAGCTGGGCGCCAAGCCCATTCGCGACTGCATCGGTTGCGGCCAGTGCGGCAAGCTTGGCGGTCGCTGCACCTTTGACGACGACGTGGTGAACGAGCTCATCGCTGCCGCCGAGCAGGCAGATGGCTTTGTCTTTGGCTCCCCCGTCTACTATGCGCATCCCAGCGGACGCATCCTCTCAGCCCTCGATCGCGCCTTCTATGCAGGCGGGCATGCCTTTGAGCACAAGCCCGGCGCCGCGGTCGCCGTCGCCCGTCGCGGCGGCACGTCGACCACGTTCGATGTGCTCAACAAGTACTTCACCATTAAGCAAATGCCTGTGGTTGCCTCCACCTACTGGAACAACGTGTTTGGCCGCGTGCCCGGCGACGCCGATGGGGATGCCGAGGGCCTTGCCACCATGCGAAACATCGGCAAAAACATGGCCTGGCTCCTGCGCTGTATCGAGGCAGGACAGGCCGCCGGTATCAACGCACCCGAGGCAGATCGAGCAACGACCAACTTCATTCGATAGAGCGGCGGAGCATGAATATCCAGATTTTTGGAACCAAAAAGTCTTTCGATACCAAGAAGGCCCAGCGCTATTTTAAGGAGCGCCGCATTAAGGTGCAGTTTATTGACCTTAGGGAAAAGGAGATGAGCAAGGGCGAGCTCACGAGCGTGATGCAGGCGGTCGGCGGTATCGACAAACTGCTCAACCCCAAAGCCAAGGACGAGGAAACGCTCGCACTTATTCAGCACCTTACCCCCAGCCAGCGCTTTGACAAGCTGCTCGAGAACCAGCAGGTCTTGGCCGAACCCATCGTACGCAACGGCAAAAAGGCCACCGTCGGTTATTGCCCCGATGTATGGGGAGCCTGGGAGTAGCTTGTGTTATTTGCCGGCGCGTGGGTATAAGAGCAGGCGTTTGGCATAAGATTCAACTGTAAGCCATGTCTAACAAAGGAGGGCACATGCCCAACAAACCTGTGAAGATCATCATGCTTACCGGATACCTCGGTGCCGGCAAGACCACGCTGCTCAACCACATCCTCGCTAACGACGGCGGCATCCGCGCCGCCGTGATCGTCAACGATATCGGCGAGATCAACGTCGACGCCAGCCTTATCGCCGACGGCGGCCTTTCCGAGACCGACGACCTCATCCCGCTCACCAACGGCTGCATCTGCTGCACGCTTTCGGACGACCTGGCCAACCAGCTGCAGGGCATCGCCGATTCGGGCAAGTTCGACTACATCATCATCGAGGCTTCGGGCATTTGCGAGCCTATCCCCATCGCCTACACCATCTCGAGCTTCTGCGACGAGGCCAAGGTGGGCGGCGAGCCCAAGCTCGCGCTCGACAACATCGTGGCCGTGGTCGACTGCGCCCGCATGTACGACGAGTTCAACGGCGGCCGCGACCTGCTGGCTGAGGATATCGACGAGGACGACATCGAGAGCCTGCTCATCCAGCAGATCGAGTTTTGCTCCACGCTGATCCTCAACAAGACCGATACCGTGAGCCCTGAGCAGATCGCCGAGCTCAAGGCCATCGTGCGCAGCCTGCAGAAAGACGCCGTGATCGTCGAGGCCCAAAACGGCGAGGTCCCCATGGAGGAGCTGCTCGATACCGACCGCTTCGACTTTATGCGCGCCTACAACTCCGCCGCCTGGATCGAGGCCATGGAGCATCCCGAAGAGCACGACGACCCCGAGGTGCTCGAGTACGACATCGAGACCTTTGTGTACTCGCGCCGCAAGCCGTTTGACCTGCAGAAGTTCACCGATTTTGTTGAGCAGGAGTGGCCCGACGAGGTCATCCGCGTCAAAGGTCCGCTGTGGCAGACTGGCGATCCGGACATGTGCTACATGTTTGAGCAGGCCGGCCACCAGATGCGCCTGATGGAGAACGGCCTGTTTGTCGACTCGGCGCCCGAGGGCGAGAAGCAGAAGATCATCGACGAGAACCCCGAAATCATGCAGATTTGGGACGACGAGACGGGCGACCGCATGACGAGCCTGTGCATCATCGGCCGTCACATGGACAAGGATGCGCTCATCGCCTCCCTCGATGCCTGCCTGACCGACTGGCACCGCGCCTAGGTTTATCCAAGCGGGTATTTTTCCGCCTACGTAACCGCCAAACCACCACGAAGGTGCCTGTCCCCTTCGTGGTGGTTTTTCGTTCTGAGCCAAGGAGATTCATGTTCAATATCGTGCTGTATGCGCCCGAGATTCCGGCCAATACGGGCAATATCGGCCGTACCTGCGTGGTCGCCGGCGCCCGTCTGCATCTGGTGGAGCCACTGGGCTTTTCGCTCGACGACAAGACGGTACGTCGCGCCGGCCTGGGCTACTGGCAAAACTTGGACGTGACGACCTATGCCGACTGGGAGGATTTCCTTGCGCGCAACGGCCTCTCCCCCGCCGATGGCCGCCTGCATCTGCTGACCAAAAAGGCACGCCGCACCTATGCGCAAAGCACCTACCGCGACGGTGACTATTTGGTCTTTGGCAGCGAGAGCTCGGGCATTCCCGAGCCACTGCTTGCCGCGGCGCCCGAGCGCTGCGAGCGCATCCCCATGCTGCGCGATTGCGACTCACTCGATAACGCCGAAGCTTGGGAAGCTCACGAGGAATCGCTCGGGCATACCGAGGACAGCCACGAGGCCATCCTTCGGCAGGATATCTGCGGCAACTTCGTCAATCCGGACGACTACCGCATCAGCGCCCTCAACCTTTCCAACAGCGCCGCCATCGTCCTCTACGAAGCCCTGCGCCAAACAGGCTTTCCGGGAATGTGACAAAGGGACAGTCTCGTTGTCATATCGGACAATTGTCACATTGACACCCTTCAAACGAAATCAGAGATGCCCGCTATCGCAACGTAAGGCATCGCGATAGCGGGCATTCAGCTGAACCAGTAATTTGATTTCAAAGGTAGATATTAATCTTCGAATTCGACATTGACCCTTACGTCTGGACCACAGAACGTCGACACCTGCTTTTTCACCAGTTTTACTGCACGTTCATCAGATTTTTCCAGCATGCCACTTTCTTGAACCTTTTGCCTCTGGTCCTTATCAGCCTGCTGAAGCAATTTATTTAAATCGTCCGTACTGACCTGATTCCAATTAAGAAAACCATTGTCCTCAACGTACTTTTTAAGCGAGTTCGGATCCGTTGACAACGTCACGATCTCGGAATGCGGAAGCGTAACATTAACAGATTTTATTACCGACTCGTTGTTTTTCGAACGATGGACTTTTACCTTCAGGTTCTCATCGTCTACGTTCAGGCCGATATCCGCCTTGCCATCGATGGTCGCTACATATCGCTTAGTAGTAAATGGATTGTTAAAACCAAACGGATTCCCTGCATCGTCAATATATAGAACCTGAGTAAAATCGTATTCGTAGGTAAGCAACTTCGTTACCGGCTTAATTTCTTCCCGAATCGAATCATCGCTTATAACGGTCTGATCGCGCGTCAACCACAGGTACACGCAGCCGCCGCAAGCTGCAATCAAGCCTAACGCCAATAGGGCGACAATTATCTTCTGGCCAATTGTTTTAAACGGATTGGAAACGCTCATTTAGCCCTTGTCCTCCAGTTGTCCTCAGGGTAATTACGGACTCAATTCATTTATATTGGGTTTTGATGTCAACCAATTCAGAAAGGAAGGACTTAAATCCAACATAATATGAATACACATTCATACGTTAATTTAATACCTATTCTGCTGCACGTAACTTTAGAAAGATTGGGGCACAGACCATAGGCCGGCACCCCAATCCATACATAGGCATCATAACGCGTTGATCATTCGATCATATGCCCAACTTAATCAACTGAAACGCTGACATCCATCCGCTGATCTCGGTCGCTATATCCGATCATCAGTTCCCGTCCCTTTTTATCCTTTGCGCAAAAACTGCTGTCATACGAATATTCGATGTCCTTGTATCCCTTTTTCTTGCAAGCTTTGATGTATTTGTCGTACCCATCATGATCGATGCCAAATGCGACAAACGAAAGGCAGTCTTTTTCGTCTAACGACGTATAAACGATAGGGCAGTCAGGCTTCGGCAAGGATTTTGCAAGGGCTTTTGTTGGCCAGTCATACGCCTTGACACCGCCCTTTGATGAAGTCGTATAGGTTTTCGACTTGAAACTATAGTACTCGAGATATATCTTTCCATCGCCGCCTAGATAGGCAATAGTCGCCACTGAAGGCTCCATCAGGTCATATTGATTCTGCTGGGCATTGGCGACATAGTCACCATGGGTAATGCACGGAACGCTATCAACCGATTCTCGCTTCTCGACGATTCGCTGGCTATCCGCCGTCATTTTCAGCGTTGAATAATCGTGCGTAGCCTCTTCCTCATCAAAAACGTCAGTAAACAGAAGTTTCTGCTCGTCAGTCAACTCCCCTTTCGGCTCAAACTGAATAGTGAACTGAGCAATATCGAAGCTCGATTTATTGTCATATTCAAATGTCATCATCTCGACGCCATCAACAACGCCTTCTGAGACGCTCCAGTTTAGTTGATCGATTTTTACTGAATCCTTCTTACCTGGCTTTGGCTTCTTTCCGCTTTTCTTAGTCGCTGCAAATGCGCATGTCGGACTCCAGCCGCGACCCGTAATTCCGAGTGGTAGAGAAATGCCGATTAGCGCCGCCGCGCTAAAAGCCAGAACTGCCGTAAATAACTTTTTCTTCATTACATATCCCTTGGTAGTCGTTTAACCTCCCCCTCGTCAAATAGCAGACGAATTGGCGACGCAGTGGCACTATTTGATTCAAGGGCGTGAACTGGATAAACATCGAGGGAAGGAGTGGGCCCTGTGCAATAAACTCCCCTCGTCAAAATGTCTAGCTAAAGAGGACGGGCAGACGGCGAACGGTCATATCCGTTCGCGTCCGCCCGTCTCCAACGATCAAACGTCGATGCGCTAACGTTCAAAAGCATTGCGGCCTCTTGTCTCGTAACCTCACCTCCTTCGAATGATTTGATGACATCGCGGTAGCTATCCGGACGTTCGAGCGTCGGTCTCCCAAATCTCACACCCCGCAGACGCGCCGACGCGATACCCTCCGCCTGGCGCTGCTTTATGTTTTCACGCTCCACCTGAGCCACGTAGCTCAAAACCTGAAGCACTAGATCGGCAATAAAAGTCCCCGTAATTCCATTGGGTTGTTCGCGTGTATCAAGCAATGGCATATCGAGCACCACGATGGCAACGCGTTTGTCCGTCGTTAGGCGACGCCATTCATCGAGAACTTCACGGTAGTCGCGACCCAATCGATCGATACTCTTAATCACCAGAACGTCCCCTTCGCGCAGACGACGAAGAAGACGCTGGTACTGAGGACGCCTGAAGTCCTTTCCACTCGCTTTGTCAGCATAGATCAAATTCATTTGGACCGGAAACCGCTCCAGCGCATCCAGTTGGCGATCCAGGTTCTGATCTGCTGACGAAACTCGAGCATACCCATAGATTCTGTTTTTCATGATTGCCCCTATCAGCCGCACGATGGCAGCTTCAGATCATCTGAGAGCCCACTCACAATAGGGCGTGCAAATTTCGCGAATGGGTTGAACCCATTTTCGGGCTCCACCGTAAGCTATTCAAGCACCGCTTCGATAACGCACGACGCCAACCTGATACTTTGAAATGGAGTTAATCGTTTTTAACTGAAATTAACTAAAGTAAAATGAAGTTAAACGGCGGTGTGAAAGGAGAGCCGTGTGAAATATCTTGAGAACCCGTTTACCCCCAGTTTTGGTGAGGTTCCTGCCCATCTCGCTGGCAGACAACAGATTATTCGAGATTTGGACCGTGCCTTCTTGACCCAGCGCAGGCGCCCAGAATTGACCTCGATCTTCTCAGGCGCGCGTGGAACCGGTAAAACTGCTCTCATGTCATCGCTTGCGACAAGGGCAGAATCCCACGGCTGGATAGCCGTAAAGACGACCGCGCTCCCGGGAATGCTTGAGGAAATCGAGTTCGGGGCGAAACGTGCTGCCGGCCATCTTATCGACCCGTCCAACCACTTCGAAGTCACCGGTCTCGGAATTGCACCGCTCGGCAGCATCGAGGTCAGTCGCGTTCACGATGCCTCAACCTGGCGTTATCGCATGAGCGACATCATCGACCAGCTCAACGAGGCGGGCACCGGTCTGCTCGTCACGGTTGACGAGGTGGACCCGACACTCGACGAGATGATTCAGCTCGCAGCGACGTATCAGCACTTTGTGACCGATGGGAAACGCGTCGCCCTGCTCATGGCGGGACTTCCCAACAACGTCTCGACGTTGCTGAACCACAAGACGGTCTCGTTCCTTCGCCGCGCCCAACAATATCATCTGGGTCGCATTGCCGACTATGACGTACGCGAGGCCTTGATTCGCACGATCCAGGAAAACGATCGCCTGGCAGATGCTGAGGGAATCGATAGAGCCGTTCGCTCGATCTCTGGTTTTCCCTTCCTATTGCAACTCGTAGGCTACCGTGCCTGGGATCTCACAAGCGATTCGAAGGAAATCTCGTCACGCGACTTTGACCTGGGAATCAAAATCGCGCGCGACGAGATGGACGACCGAATCCTCGCGGCAACCTATCGGGAACTCACTGCAGAGGACAAGCGATTCCTCATCGCCATGCTCGATGACGAGGAAGAGTCCACCACCGCCGACCTTGTCGAGCGCCTTAAGCGTTCGCCGCAGCAGGTCTCCCGCTACCGACGCCGCATGATAGATGCCGGCATCATCGGGGAACGAGGACGAGGGCTCGTCGCATTTGAATTGCCATTCTTCCGCGACTATCTCGCGGCTCAATGCGTGAAATAGGCATCAATGAGGCAAAGAGGCTGTCCCTTTGCCTCATTGTCTATAGATAGCGGCCGGTGATGCTTGCGGGGCAGGCCGCGATGTCGCTCGGCGTGCCGGCGCAGACGATTTGCCCACCCGCATCGCCACCGCCCGGGCCCATGTCGATCACGTAATCGGCATTGCGGATAAGGTCGAGATCGTGTTCGATCACGATAACCGTGGCGCCCTTGGCAACGAGACCGTCAAACACGTTCAACAGTACCTGAACATCGAGCGGATGCAGGCCGATCGTGGGCTCGTCAAATACGAATACGGCATCATCCTGCACGCGACCCATCTCGCTCGCGAGCTTAAGGCGCTGTGCCTCACCGCCCGAAAGCGCCGGTGTGGGCTCGCCAAGCGTGAGATAACCCAGACCCAGGTCGTGCAAGGTCTGCAAACGCGTCTGAACCTTCTTGAGTCCCAGTGTGGCGTCGATGGCCTCGTCCACACTCATGTCCATGAGCTGCGGCAACGTCAGCAAGCTCCCGTCCTTACCCTCGCGATGGATATGCGAGGCGGCCTCGGCGTAGCGCGAACCACGGCATGCTGGGCAGACGATCTCGACGTCGGGCAAAAACTGCACGTCGAGCGATATCGAGCCCGTGCCGTCACACGTAGGGCAGCGCAAGGCGCCGGTGTTGTAGCTAAAGGCGCCCGCCTTGTAGCCGGCTGCCTTGGCCTCGGGCGTACGGGCGAAGGCGCGGCGCAGCTCATCATGGATGTCGGCATAAGTCGCTACCGTCGAGCGCACGTTGGCGCCGATGGGCGTAGCGTCAATCAGGTTTGCGCGGGCAATACCCTCGGCATCGACCCAACGCACGTGCCCCGGCAGGCGCTCGCCAGCTGCCTGCGCCTTGAGTGCCGGGATGAGCGTCTCGAGCACCAACGTCGTCTTGCCCGAACCCGAAACACCCGTAACCGCAACCAAGCGACCGCGCGGGATATCGACTTCGAGAGGCTTGACGGTATGGATGGCATCGGTCGCCATGCGGATATGGCCCTGGTCGAACATTTCGTCGTCAGTCACCTGCGGACGCAAGCGCTTGGGCTCGGCGCGCAAAAACGGCGCGATGCGACTGCTCTGCGATTGCTCGACCTCGTCTACCGTACCAGCGGCGATCACATTGCCGCCGCCTGCTCCGGCAACGGGGCCCATCTCGACCAGATAGTCGGCTTCCGCCAGCACACGTGTATCGTGGTCGACAACAACCACGGTGTTGCCGTCATCCACCAGATCGCGCATCACGCCCACCAAGCCGTCGACATTGGCGGGATGCAAGCCAATCGAAGGCTCGTCCAGCACATAAAGCACGCCCGTCGATCGGTTGCGCACCACGCGAGCAAGCTGCACGCGCTGGCGCTCACCCGTGGAGAGCGTGGCACCGGCGCGATCGAGCGAAAGGTAATCGAGGCCCAGGTCGACCAGACGACGGGCAGCGCCCAAAAATGAATCGCAGATATCCGCTGCCATGGGCTGCATCTCAGTCGGCAAGGATGCAGGCACCCCGCGCACCCACTCAATCGCCTCGCCTAGCGTCATGGCCGCGGCCTGCGCCAAATTGATACCGCGCACCTGAGGCAGGCGCGCAGCCTCGGAGAGACGCGTGCCACCACAGTCACGGCATGGACCCTCGCGCAAAAAGCGCGCAACGCGTTTTAAACCCTTATCGTCCTTAACCTTGGCGAGCGCATTCTCGACGGTATAGACGGCGTTGTAATAGGTAAAGTCGAGCGGCGTGGCGCCCTCGCCGTTTTTGGGAACGTAAAGAATGTGCTTCTTAACCGCGGGGCCGTGAAACACGATGTCGCGCTCTTGAGGCGTGAGCTGGTTAAACGGCACGTCGGTGCGCACACCCATCTCGCCGGCTACCTGCTTCATCAGATCCCACATGAGCGTACCCCAGGGAAGCACCGCGCCTTCGTTGATGGTCTTTGACTCGTCGGGCACCAGGCTCGCCTCGTCCACCTCGCGCATGACACCGGTGCCGCCGCAGGTGGGACACGCACCGCCGCTGTTAAACGCAAGGTCCTCGGCGCTCGGCGCGTAGAACTCACGACCGCATGCAGGGCACGTGAGCGACAGGCCCGCAGCCACGTTAAGGCTCGGCTCCACACGCGCCCCGCAATGTGGGCACACGTGATGGGCGCAACGGCTAAAGAGTAGACGCAGGCTATTGTTGAGCTCGGTCATGGTGCCAAATGTGGAACGCACACCCGGCACGCTCGGACGCTGGTGTAGCGCGAGCGCCGCCGGTACGTGCAATACCTCATCCACCTGAGCGTGCTCGGCCTGCGTCAGGCGACGTCGAGTATAGGTGCTGAGCGCCTCCAAGTAGCGACGCGAGCCCTCGGCATAAAGAACCCCCAGCGCCAGCGAGCTCTTGCCCGAACCCGATACGCCGGCAATACCCACGAGCTTTCCCAGCGGAATGTCGATATCGATGTCCTTGAGGTTATGGACGCGCGCGCCACGCACCTCGATAGCCTGCGGGCTCATCTTTTGTTCCGTCACCTTTATCACCCTACTCATGCCATAAAATGCGGTCGCGGATATACTCGCCCAGCATGGGCACGGTAAACCGGACGAGGCCGTATCCGGCAGCCTCGATGACGCGCTCGCGAATCAGACTTGCGCGATATTTACTCGCCCAACTCTGAGTACGGTCGCAGCGCTCAATGATATCCGCCATGCGCGTCGGCTCACCCTCGTCAGCAGCCATGGCCTCGATAAAGAGGCGCTGTGGACTGCGCAGCCCGTAATACAGAGGCGCGTCAACCGCTTCGTAGAACTCGGAGACGGCATCCGCATGGCCATCCTCGACATCGCGCCTTTCGATGACCTGCGAGCCACGCCGGACAGCAGACCGCCACATGTAATATCCCACCAGCTGAACCATGTAGGGATGCCCCATGCTCTTGCGCGCCGCAAGGTCCGCCGTCTCCGCGTCAACGTAAAGACCAGCGTCTTTGACCGTCTGGATATACGAATCGCGCACCTTGGGCAAAGATATCGCCCCCAACGTACGCTGCTGGGCACGCCGCAAAAACGTCACGCTCGGCTCTTCGAGCAGATCGTCAACCATACCGGGCAAGCCGGCGAACACCAGCGCAAGACCGCGCTGGTCGCTATCGGGCAAGCCCGTGGCATCCTGGTCTCCAAGCACCTGCTGATAGAGAACGGCAAGAGCCGCCAGTTCCTCGATAGACGCCGATTGCGCCTCATCAATCGCAAACAGTATGCCCTTGCCTGGACCGAGCCTCTTGAGGCGCTCGTTGACCAGCCCTCGCAACGTCTCGCCCTTTGCCCGCGCCGCCTCGACCGACATCCGGCCAAACGACGGACCGAACTCCATTGACGTCACAACGGGTTTATTCGAGCGAAGCGCGTCGGCCAAGCGGTCGCATAAGCCAAGCGAAGCGGAATCGGAGACAACCGCCCATCCGCGCTCGCTGGCTAAACGTTGCAGCTCCCGTAGGAGAACCGTCTTGCCGCAGCCGCGGTTTCCCGTAATGAGCATGAGCCTACCCGGCGCTCCGGCGCCGTTATCGAGCCCTTCCTCGAAATCTTCGATGACCGACTCGCGGCCGATGAGTATCGGAGGCCGCTTGCCAGCCGTGGGCTTAAAGGGATTTGGATTCATGTCGGCCTCCTCGGATTGGCAAACCCTGGCAATAGTTATACCAACTTATACCGAGTTATACCAATAGCATATGACAAAGGAGCTGTCCCTTTGTCACATGTGGCCGAAAAACTCGGCGTCTGCTGCTCGCCAGGGGCGGAAGGTGGCGGGATCGATCTTTACGTGCGCCGCGGCGGGTACGTCGTACCATTTGACCGTGTAACCGGCGCCGTGAGAGCAAAAGACCGAATCGGGCGTGTTGGGCAGATCGGCCTCGGGCCCATAGGCGGCCGTCTCGATTACGCGCTCGGCATCATGGCAAGCCGCATAGCCGGCGAACTCCAGGTATAGATGACCGCGACCGCTCGTGTAGGCAGCCACCTCCAGCGCGTAATCCTGCACCTCGGATGCTGGCACGCGACCCACAAGCTTCGCCCGGTCTCCTGCCATCGTCGGCGGCTCGTACTCGGCACCCATGCGCGTGGCATCCGAGAGCGCCCGACCCACGCACTCCCCCGGTACCTCGAGCTCAAAGCGATACCACGGCTCCAACAGCACCGCCGCGCCGGCCTCACACGCCTGCATCAAGCCCTGGCGAATCGCGCGGTACGTTGCCTGACGAAAATCGCCGCCCTCGGTGTGCTTGGCATGCGCACGACCGCCCGTGAGCGTAATGCGAATATCGGTGATGGGAGAGCCGGTCAGCACGCCCAGGTGATCGCGCTCCATGGCGTTGGTGAGTGCCAAACGCTGCCAGTTAAGATCGAACTCGTCGGTCGAGGCCACGGTGCCAAACTGCACGCCCGAGCCCGCCGGCAACGGCTCCAGACGTAGATGCACCTCAGCATAGTGACGCAGTGGCTCAAAGTGACCCACGCCCTCGACCGGCTGCGAAATAGTCTCCTTATAGAGGATGCCGCCAGACTCAAACGAAACCGAAAGGCCAAAGCGATCGGCCAACACCCGCTGCACGACCTCGAGCTGCACGGCGCCCATCAACTGCAAATGAATCTGCTCAAGATGCGTATTCCAGCTTACGCCGAGCATGGGGTCTTCATCCGCCAGCTCAGCCAACGCTTTGAACACCGTATGGACGTCGTGTTCGCCCGGCAGCACCGTATAGGTGAGGACCGGCGCAATGACGGGCGCATCGCCCGCGGGCTCCGCGCCCAGGGCGTCCCCCGGGCGAACGTGCGCAAGACCCGTCACGGCACAAATGCCGCCAGCAGCAACTTCTTGGGCAAGCTCATACTTATCGCCGCTATAGATGCGTACCTGATCGACCTTCTGCTCCCATGCCTCGGCACCGGAACGTCCGTTAATCACCTGTTTGGCATGCAGCGTGCCGCCGGTCACCTTAACCCATGCCAAGCGCTCGCCGCGGTCCCCGCGGCTGACGCGATAGACGCGGGCGGCAAACTCCGGGAGCCACGCCTGTTCGCGCATCAGCGCGCATATACCATCCAACAGCTCGTCCACACCTTGGTCCTTGAGCGCCGAGCCGGCAAAGCAGGGAAAGAGCTTGCGCTCAGCAACCATGCGCGACAGCGTCGCGGAGGAAAGCTCACCCGCCTCAAGAAACTCCTCGAGCGCCGCCTCGTCTAACGCAGCAGCATCCTCCTGAACGGTGCCGCCCGCCAGCAGTTCGTTGGCATCCAGGCAGCCCTCGGAAAGACGCTGCCCAAGCTGTGCCAGCAAAACATCGCGGCCGGGATTCTCCAAATCGATTTTGTTGATGAAGATGAACGTCGGGATGTCATAGCGCGCAAGCAGGCGCCACAGGGTTTCGGTGTGCCCTTGCACGCCGTCGTTGGCGCCCACAACCAAAATCGCGTAGTCGAGTGCGCGCAGCGTGCGCTCCGCCTCGGCAGAAAAATCGACATGGCCGGGAGCGTCCACGAGCATAACGTGGGTGTCACCATGGTCGAGCACAGCCTGCGACGAGAAGATCGTGATACCGCGCTCACGCTCAATCTCGTTCGTATCCAGATGCGAGTCGCCATCGTCAACGCGGCCGCGCTTGCGAATGCGGCCCGCGTTAAACAGCATGGCCTCGGCCAGCGTGGTCTTGCCGGCATCGACATGCGCCAAGATTCCAACGACCGCTTGCTTCGACATGGCTCTCCTCTTATTGCAAGCCCATCGCACGCGGCAACAGGCACCCTCGTTCCACACTGGATGATACAATTTACGGGCCGGCGGGCGAAGCGGGCCCTATCCCCCGACCGAGCTCATCGCCCCGCGTTGCCGCGCGGCGATTTTCGTAGGTTCGCGCCTTGCGAAAGCCGGCACCTCCCCTTTTTGTCTGCCCTGGTTCATCTGGGACAGTAACAACGCGAGCCTCACAACAGCGAGGAGCCACCATGAAGACATTGCTCAACGAGTTCAAGGAATTCATTAATCGCGGCAACGTGATAGACATGGCCGTCGGCGTGATTATCGGCGGCGCATTCACTGCCATCGTGACCTCGCTTACCGACAACATCATCAACCCGCTTATCTCCGTGATTGCCGGCGGCAGCGCCACCGAGATCTCGGGGCTGGTGGTGCCGGGAACCAATATCGACTTTGGAGCGTTCATTGGCGCGTGCATCAACTTTTTAATTGTCGCTGCCATCGTCTTTGCCATCGTCAAGGCGTTTAACAAGGCGCAGGAGATTGGCGATAAGCTGGCCGGCACCACCGCTGAGGAAGCCGTGCCGGCGCCCGTCTGCCCCTATTGCCTGGAAGAGGTGCACGAGGGCGCGACCAAGTGCTGTCATTGTGGAAGCGAGCTGCCCAAGGAATAGTCGCGTAGGCGCAGCATTATCAACCACACGGCAAGCACCCCAGGCGCCGCAATCAACTAAATTTGCCTCCGTTTGGGCCATTTGTCGTTCGAGTGAATTGTTGCCGTAAGGCCCAGCTTTTACGCCTCGCGCAGCCAATCGAACGCGACACGCGCCGTGCCGTCGGACACATAGACGATACCAGCGCGCTCAAAGCCGGCCTTTATGATGGCACCCTGCATGGGCAGGTTGTCCTGATGCGTGTCGATACGCAGGTGATAGGCACGCTCTTTGGCAAAGGCAAACATCGCAGCCGCGATACCGTGCGCGGTGCCGTCGGACGCCACACGGTGCAGCACAGCATACGGAGTGTCACTGCGCCATTGCCCGTCCTCAATTACGTCATAGCACTCGTCCGGGACCGGTAAAAAGGCAAACGTCGCTACCACGCGACCGTCGACTTCGCACACATAGCTGCCACCGGCGGCGATATCGGCAGCCAGCTGCTCGGCAGAAGGCGTGCCCTCGGGCCATTGCGTGGCGTTGCCATGCGCGCGCATAAAGGCGCGGGCAGCGTCGTAGATAGCCATGACGGCGGGAATGTCGGTATCGAGGGTTTTTCTGATCATCACGCGGCGGCCTCACGTTTATTGGTATCACTTTGATTGAGCAATGATACCAGCGTTTGAAGAGGGGCGCGAAGCAGATGGGAAGCAAAAAGCGAGCCGCCTGGTCAAAGGCCAAAAGCGAGTTTTTGGGCGCTGCCACCGGCGGCGATATGAGCGACCTGTTTGCGCGCGAGGACGAGCGTCGCGACGCCTTGGACGCCGAGCGCGATGAGGCTTGGCGCTACAAGTCGTGCGAGCGCAAAAACCGTTACGACACGCGCGCCGAGGCCGAGGCAGTTATGGCCGACTGCGAAAACCGCGGGCGGCGCGGCTTAGCCTGCTACAAATGCGAATACTGCGGCGGCTGGCACCTGACGTCGCACCCTTGGAAATAGACCCCACATCGGCACGGCACTGACGGAGCGCCAACCATCGCACGCAAGCTACGGGCGCGGCGGCACCAAAACATCGTAGCGAACTGCCTTGCCCGCAAGTTGATAGCTCGGCTTAACGCCGGCAAGCAACGGCCCCTTCACCGGCCGCTTGATAACCACCTTGCGCGGATGCACCGCAAGCGCAGCTTCGACCAGCGTCTCCTCATCGGCGCACGGCTGTTCCAGATGATGCAAGAGTTGGAACTTCTTTTTAACCGCCGCGCTCTTGGTGCGCCCGGGAAACATGGGGTCCAGATACACCACGTCGGGAGCGGTGAGCTCGCTCTGCCCGATCAGCTCAGCTGTATGGCGAAGGCCGGCAATGCTGTCCTCGCCCGCATGTAAGCGCATGCGCGCCACGGCTGTCGCAAGCGCCGGATCATCTGCCGCGCGATCCAAGGCATCCTTGAGGAGCGCCGCGATCACGCAATCCTGTTCATACAGATCGACGGTAAAGCCCGCGGCCGCCAACAGCAGCGAATCCTCGCCAAAGCCTGCCGTAGCGTCAATCGCCCATGGTCGCTCGATGCCCTTTGTGCGCGCAGCCTTCACCAACAGCTCTTGTTGCAGACGGCCCTGCTTGAGTCGCGGCAGCATGCGGCCAAAATCGGCACGCAGCTCCATCGTGCCGTCGGTGAGCGTGAGGCCCTCGGGCTTCCCGGTCAGCTCAAGCCCCGCGGCCCGAGCAACAGAAAAGGGATCGACGACGCCCATGGGTACTCCTTAGCAAGCAAAACGAATACGCGGGGCGCCGTTTATGCCAGCACCCAACCGTCCGCTATTGTCCCACATGCGACATGGCCCACAGCATCGCAATGCAAAGCACCGCCATCAATCCCGTGCACACGGCAGCGATCACAGAATCACCCATGCGCCTTCCCAACGACCGCGGCTCACGCACTTGCCCTGTGCCGTACATCATGGCTCCTCCTTCGGTCCAACTCTTACCATGGCCCCATCATCGCAGCGCCGCGCATACGCTGCCATCGATTTGACTTACGCCCAGCTTTCCTTTTTGAAAGGTTGGGTTGGGCCGCGCGGGCTCAAAGCGCTTTCAGGCGCATGCATCGCCGCGTTGAACTACAATGTGCTTCACGATATGTGCCACAACCTGGGTGCGGCAGATTCTCCGCGCCCACATCGAAAGGACCAGCTATGAGCGCCGCTCGCAAGACACTCAAAATCCTTGCCCTGATTTATTTTGTTCTGGGCATCGCCAGTCTCGTCATTGGAATCGCCGGCGTCGCGACCGGCAAGCTCGAGTCCACCTACGGATCGAACGCCATGCTCGCCGCGACCGTGATTATCGCCAAGGGTCTCATCGATCTCGCCGCGGGCGTTGCGGGCATCAAGGGTGCCAACAAGCCTTCGCAGGTAGACGGCGCATTTAAGCTCGGTATTGTTGCCGCGGTCGCCACGCTTGTCCAGGCGGTGCTCACGCTTCCCGCGCTCGGCGGCAGCGCCGTCAACATCGGCGCCTTTGTCATCGTGGTGTACGACCTGTTCTTTGTTCAGCAGGCACGCGCCGTTAAGGCCGAAAACAAGGACCGCCTGTAGCGCTCGCTACTCATAACCTCTGTAGCCAAGCAACTAAAAAGGGCCGATCGCGCATCTCCGCGGTCGGTCCTTTACGTTTGACCAGATAAAACCTACCAAAATAAACCTGTCCCTTTTTGGCAGGTTGTTAGCTGTGGCGGTACTCGGCGATAATGAAGTCGATATCGGTTTGGAGCGTGTCCAAGTTTGCCAGGCGCTCTTTGTCGGCAGGGCGCGTGCGGTAGTAGTACGGCGTCATCTGGAACACCGCCTCGATATCGGCCTGGGTCTGAAGCGTAATATTCGCAGACACCCGCTGCGTTCTGACCAACTCGAGCTCGGTGGTCTTCGGCAGCTTCTCATCGTTAAGGTACGGCGTGTCGTAGAGCACCTCCTTGAGCCCAAAGAGATGACGGGCGCCCGGCACCACGGTGTAGAGCGAGCCCTCTGGCGCCAGCACGCGGGCAAACTCGCGCTCGTTAAAGGGAGCAAAGAGTTCAGTCACCATATCGAAGGCGCCATCGGCCACGGGGATATCCTTCATGTTGGCCACGAAGCAGGTCGCATCGCCGCGCTTGGCGGCCAGGCGCACCATCTCCTTGCCCAAGTCGAACCCGTAGGCATCCACGCCCGGCACCGCGCCCATGGCGCTGGTGTAGTAGCCCTCGCCGCAGCAAATATCGAGCAGCGTCATGGGACCGTTCGCAGGCGCAGCGCGCCCAGTCGCCCGCTCGCGCACCAGCTCGACCATCGCATCGCGCAACGGCGCATAGTAACCGCGGTTCAGAAAGTCGCGACGGCTGCGTGCCTGCGACTTGGGATCGCCCATGGAGTCGCCACTCTTGGACGAGCGCAGCAGATATAGATAGCCCTCGCGCGCACGGTCAAACCGGTGTCCGCCCGCACATGCAGCACCGCGCTCATTGTCCACCAACGGCTCATGGCAAACGGGACACAACAACATGGCAACTCCTTAGCGCGAACAACACAACGCCCACCATTGTCGCACGCCTTCCCCGCCTAGTCATTGGGGACGTTCTTGAATGACTAGTTAGAAGAGATAAGGAGTGTCCCCAGCTGCCGACAGAAAAGGAACGTCCCCAAATGCCGACTGGTTGCATTAGGAGTATCATCGTCTGCGCAAATAAGCACGAAAGAGCATATTAGAGATTGAGAGCGTATGGCTGATACCGTATCTAAGCACATTGACATGACCACCGGCTCGCTCTGGCGTAACATTCCCCTGTTCGCCTTCCCCGTGGCCGCCACGAGCATCTTGGAGCAGTTGTCGAACCTCATCGCCACGGTCATCATCGGTAACTTCTCGGGCGACCAGGGAACCCTCGCCATGGCGGCGGTCGGCTCCAATGTCCCGCTTACCAGTCTTATGCTCAACCTGTTTATTGGCATGTCGCTTGGCTCCAACGTGGTCATCGCCAACGCTATCGGCCGCAATGATCAGAACATGGTCAAACGCGCCGTCCACACCTCGATTTTGATGGCGCTTGTAGGCTTTGTCGTCATCGCGCTGGGCGAGATCTTTGCCGAGCCCATGCTCGCCGCGCTCAACGTTCCCGCCGAAACCATGCCGCTCGCTTCGCTCTACCTACGCGTCTTTTTGCTCAGCATGCCCTCAATCTTGCTTTACAACTTTGAAGCCGCAATCTTCCGCTCCGTCGGCATCACCCGCATGCCGCTACAGGCGCTTGCCGTGTCCACCGTCCTCAACATTGGCCTGGACCTCATCTTTGTCCCCGTACTCCACTGGGGCGTCGCGGGCGTCGCTATCGCCACCGCCATCGCTTACACCGTCAGCGCCGCTACGCTCTTTATCCGCCTGCTCAAGACCGACTCCGTCGTCCGCGTCACCCCGCGCGACCTGGCTATCGACCCCGTCGCCCTCAAGCGCATCGTCAAGATCGGCCTGCCCGCCGGCATCCAAAGCGCCGTCTTTGCCGTCGCCAACATCATCATCCAGTCTGCCATCAACAGCCTGGGCACCGAGGTCATGGCAGCCTCGAGCGCCGCTATGAGCCTGGAGTACGTGTGCTACAACCTGCTCAACAGCTTTAGCCAGGCTTGCACCACCTTTGTGGGACAAAACCACGGTGCCCGCCAGATCGACCGCTGCACCAAAACGCTCAAGGTCTGCCTGGTCGAAGGCGGTATCGTCGCGCTCACCACAATTATCGTTATTGTCGGCCTGGGGCGTGAGATCTTGTCGCTGTTCAACAGCGATCCCAACATCGTCTCGATCGGCTATATCCGCGTGTGCTCGATCTTCCCGGCGTACGCCTTTAGCATGTTCTACGAAAACATGTCAGGCTACCTGCGCGGCTTTGGTATCTCGCTCACACCCGCCCTCATCACCATGATCTGCGTCTGCGGCATCCGCTTCTATTGGGTGTTCTGCGTGTTCCCACACTTCCGCACCTTTGCGAACATCATGATGGTCTACCCCATCAGCCTGGGCACCACGGCGTTCTTTATGGTCGTAGCGGTACTACTTTGCCACCCGGCACGCACCTATCGCGCCACCCAAGCCAAAGCGACAGCCCGCTAAACACCGCACTCAACGCCACGCCAGTCATTAATTGACAATATGCGAGCTCATATAGTCGATAAAGCGCCTCGTGGCGATAGGCATGGTGTCCCAGCTGCGCCAGGCGGCCACCACGTCGCGCGAGGGGGCATGCACGATGGGCCGCACACGAATATCGGCTCGCATGCCCTCCACAGTACGACGGTAGAGCATGCTCACGCCTAGGCCCTCCTCCACCATCGCCATGATGGTGTAGTCGTCGGTCACCTCGCTCGTCACGTGCGGCGACAGCCCATGCGCCGCGAATGCATCGAGCACCAGGCTCTGTTCGCCCTCATCCAGCAGTACAAACGGCTCGGACGCCAGGTCGGCGAGTGTCACCTTTTCCTTTGCCGTCAGCGGATGCGCGGCCGGCAACAATGCCACCAACTCGTCGTGATAGACCACGCGCTTCTCGAGCCCAGCGGTAAATCCGCGTGCCGTAAAGCAAAAATCAACCACGCCATCGTGCACCCACTGGGCGTTGCGCGTGTAATCGCCCTGCTTGAGGGTAAAACGTACGCCCGGGTGCAGCGCACCAAAGTCGCGGATCACGCGCGGTAACACGGTTCGACTCACGTTGGTAAACGTCGCGATACGAATATCGGTCGACGAAAGCCCCAGCAGCTCCTGGCGCTTGCCCTCGAGCTCGGCCTCGGCGGTCACGATCTGGCGCAGGAATGGCAGATATTGTTTACCGTCGCGCGTAAGCGAAACGCCCTGCTTACCGCGCTCAATAAGCGTGGTACCCAGCTCGCGCTCGAGCGCCTTGACGGCCTGGCTCACCGCACTTTGCGTATAGCCCAGCTCGTCCGCTGCGCCCTTAAGACTGCCGCGATCGACCACCATACAAACAATCTGATACCGCGATGCCATCGTGCCTCCACATCACTGCAGCCGTAAAACGTTTTGCCAGGGCTTTTTCTGCCTACATTAGTATTTCTTAATCATACTGAAGATACATTCGCTTTACTACATCCACATCTGGGAGCAGAATCCTTTTTGCGAAACCGTTCTGTAACAAAAGGAGTCCCATGGATCGCAAAAAAGCAATCGCGCTCTCATTTTCCGTTCCCGTCGCATGGGGCTTTTCGTATCCCCTCATGAAGATCGGCATGGACAGCATGAACGCCACGAGCATCGTCGCGCTACGTTGCATCATCGCCTTTGTGGTCTGCCTGCTGCTCTTCCACAAGCGCGCTTTCCGCATCAACCGCGACCTTATGGTCCGTGCCGCCATCATCGGCGCCATTATGGCAACCGAGCTCACCTGCATGTGCCTGGGCTCCAGCCTCACCTCTGCCTCCACTGCCGGCTTTTTGCAGAGCCTGACGGTCGTGATCGTACCGTTTGCCAACGCCGCCCTGCTGCGTCGCGCCCCCGAGCGCAAAGTGCTCGTCGGCACCGCCATCGTCACCTGCGGCATGCTGCTGCTCTCGGGCGCCGACTTTACCAGCCTGAACCCGGGCGCGATCATCATGCTGCTCTCCGCCTTTGTCTACGCCGGACACATCATTGTGGCGAAGCGCTTTGTCGAAGATGTCGACCCGCTGGCTCTGGGCGTTTGGCAGCTGGGCTTTGGCGGCCTGTTCTCGGGCATCGCCGCATTCACCTTTGGCGGCTTCACGCTTCCCGGCACGCCGGGCGAGGTCGTAGTCGTCGTCGCGCTCGCACTCATCTGCTCTGCCTACGGCTTTATCACCCAGACGCTCGTGCAGCCCCACGTGCCTGCCGAGACCACCGGCTTTGCCTTCTCGCTCGAGCCGGTCTGCTCCGCCGTCTTTTCGTTCTTCCTAGTCGGTGAGGTCCTGAGCCCCATCGCCTTCTTTGGCGCCGCCCTCATCCTCACCGGCGTCATGGTAGCAACCGTCGAGCTTCCGCGCCTCCGCGCGCATGGACAGGCTCGCATGGCAGGAGCGCCCGAGCACGTCTCGTAGACCCCACTCCTTATGCAGTCGCGGCATAAAGGCAACCGGTGCGCCTTTACAATAGATGCCAACAGAGCATCTGACGTAAAGGAGCCCCATGGACGCCGCGACCCGCGACCGCAACATAGCAACTTGGTTGGGCGATGCGCCGCAGCCGGTACGTGACACTACGAACCAGCTGCTCGAGCGCATCGCCTTTTTGCGTACCGAGCAGACCATCTACCCGGCACAAGACGACATCCTCAATGTCCTCGCCTACACGCCGGCCGACCAGGTCAAGGTTGTCATCTTGGGTCAAGACCCCTATCACGGACCCAACCAGGCAATGGGGCTGTCGTTCTCGGTCCCCGCGACGCAAACCAAGTTGCCGCCGAGCCTGCGCAACATCTATAAGGAACTCAATGCCGATCTGGGCTGCCCCATTCCCGCCACGGGAGACCTAACCCCATGGGCGCAACAGGGCGTCCTGCTCCTCAACACTACGCTCACCGTGCGCGAGCATGCCGCCAACTCGCACGCCAAACTGGGCTGGAGCACGCTCACCGACTACGTTATCGAACGCTGCTGTCAGCTGCCCCAGCCGGTAGTCTTTTTGGCATGGGGCCGCTTTGCCCAGCAGATGGTCGAAGGTAAGCTCGTCGCAACTGGTGCGGGCAAGGCAACCGACAAGTTCTGTCTGGCTTCCACGCACCCCTCGCCGCTTTCAGCCAACCGTGCCACGGCGAAACTCCCCGCTTTTATGGGGTCGCGGCCCTTCTCGGCAGCCAATCGGCTACTCGAACAGCACGGCTCGACCCCCGTCAACTGGACTTGCCTCGGCTAAAATCGATACATCAAAAACGCGCCCGACGGCTTTCCATCGGGCGCGTTTCCTATTCGGGCCAAATAAATTGTGTGCGGCCGGCCTCGCCGCCATCGATCAGCAGACTCTGCCCAGTCATAAACCGGTTGGTCACGCCCACAAAGTAGATCCACTCGGCGATCTCTTGGGCGGTGGCCCAGCGTTTAAGCGGCGTGAGCTCCATAATCTGATTCCACAGGCGCTCGTCTTCCATCACGCAACGGTTGAGCGGCGTGATAACGCCGCCCGGGTCCACACTGTTGGCGATGGCCTGCGGTGCCAGGCGGTTTGCAAGGTTCTTGGTGTAGGCGATAACGCCGCCCTTGCTGGCGGCATAGGCGGGAAACTCCGATCCCGTATGCCCGCTCGCCGACCCCACATTGACCACGGATTTGATAGCCGGCGCCGGCTTGGCGGCAAGCCCCTCCCCCACAAAGGCGTAGCGCTCGGTCACGTTGATGGTGCCACACAGGTTGGCGGCAATGTCATCGGCCGAATCCTGCGTGCCGGCAACGTTCACGATCACTTGGGGTTCAAGGTCGCCTGGAAACGAGCCCGGCTCGCGGACATCAACAATCAGATGGCGGTAGCGCTCGTGTTCGATCGCCGCCGGTAGCAGATCAAAGCCCACGACCTCGTGGCCCTCGTCCAAAAAGCGCTGCACGCATGCGGCTCCGATACCGCCCGAAGCACCCGTGATCAAAACCCGCATACTTGCTCCTTAGGCGGTTGCGTGGCGCTCGAGGTACTCGGAGCCCACATTCTCGCGCTCCCAGCCGCGCACGACCTTGTAGCCAACGGGGCTTAGGAAGACCTCACACAGCAGCTCGGCGATGGCACCCGTCAGCGAGCACATAAGGACCTGCACCCAGGTCCAACCAAAGAACGTGTGGCTCACCACAATGGCAAAGACCAGGTTGTCGACAAACTGGCCAACACCCGTAGACACATAGGAGCGGAAGGCGAAGCTCGCAAAATTATTCTTTTTGAGCATACGACCGAGCGACTGGTTGAGTGTGGAATTAACCACAGCAGAAACGAGCATTGCCAGCGAAGAGCCCAGCACCACGTACCAGGTGCCGCCAATGGTGGCGTTAAGGGCAGTGTTGACCTCGATCATGCCCGTGTCGTAGTAGGCGCCCCACATGCCGGGCGTGAGCGAGCATGCCCAAAAGCACAGGCTCACGGCCAGGTTGACCAGCAGCGCGAGGATAGAGATTTTGATGGATGCCTTGGCGCCAAAGCGCTTGCAGATCATGTCCTGGCACAAAAACGAAACCCAGCTCACCACAAAGCCGCAGTCGAGTGCCAGATACGGCAGGCTGATAAGCTCTTTGTTGGCCAGCAGGTTCATCATGATAACGCTCACGAAAAACAGCGAAACCGTTGCCGCGGGAATGCTCCGCAACAGGACCTTGTAGTCCTCCATGACCTTCTTGATCATTATGTACTCCTTTGGTTTTAGGTTTAACGAGCAGGATATCGGACCCGAACTGCTCGGACGTCTCGGTCTTGAGACGACGGTGGGTATGATAGCCGCTCGCGCGGCATCAGGCAAGCGAACGGCGTGGCAGCCCCGCAGGGCCACCGCGCTGATGCGTTAAAAGGCCACGTTGCCAAACTCCGACAGGATCAGGTCGGGGTTGTGGTCGGTTGCCCAATCCACGTTCCACGGGCTCGTGAACAGCAGCAGCTTACCGCCGCGCATGTCCTCGACGCGCAGCGTGTCGCGCGTGAGCGAAAGGCCCGGGATATCAATAGTGTCGGGGTCGTTCTGGATCCAGCGGATGTCCGTATAGGGCAGCGGCTGGCGACGAACCTCAACACGGTACTCAGCCTTGAGGCGGCGCTCGAGCACCTCAAACTGCAGCACGCCGACCACGCCCACGATGACGCTCTCCATGCCGGCGCCCAGCTCGCGGAAGATCTGGATGGCGCCCTCCTGGGCAAGCTCCTCCATACCCTTGACGAACTGCTTGCGCTTGAGCGTATCGACCTGCGTAATGCGAGCGAACATCTCGGGGGCAAACGTCGGGATCTGCGGATACTGCACGTGGCGCTTGCCAGAGCACACGGTGTCGCCGATGCTAAAGATACCCGGATCGAACAGGCCCACGATATCGCCCGCGTACGCCTCGTCCACGATGGCACGGTCATCGGCCATCATCGACGTGCCCGTGGCAAGCTTAAGCTTGCGGTTGCCCTGCACGTGGAAGGCGTCCATGCCGCGCTCGAACTTGCCCGAGCAAATACGCACAAAGGCGATGCGGTCACGGTGGTTCTTGTCCATGTTGGCCTGGATCTTAAACACAAAGCCGCTAAAGTCGTCGCGGCAGGGATCGACCGGCTCGCCGGTGAGCGTATCGGTATAGGCGCGCGGCGTCGGGGCCAGACGCAGGAACTCCTTGAGGAAGGGCTCCACGCCAAAGTTGGTGAGCGCCGAGCCGAAGAACGCCGGGCTCAGCTTGCCGCAGGCCACGGCATCCAAGTCGAGCTCGTCGCCGGCACCATCGAGCAGCTCGATGTCGTCCATCAAGTTCTTATGGTTTTCCTCGCCGATGAGCTCGTCCATGGAAGGATCGCCCAGCTCGGCCTCGACCTCGGCGACCTTCTTGGTGGCGTTGGCGTGGCCGTCGCCCTCAAAGGCGATAACGCGACGAGTCTGACGATCGAACACGCCGCGGAAATTGCGGCCGCTGCCGATCGGCCAGTTCATGGGATAGGTGTTGATGCCCAGGACATTCTCGATCTCTTCCATGAGCTCAAACGGGTCGCGGGCCTCGTGGTCGAGCTTGTTCACAAAGGTGAAGATGGGAATGTGGCGCAGCGTGCAGACCTTAAAGAGCTTCTTGGTCTGGGCCTCGACGCCCTTGGCGCCGTCGATGACCATGACCGCAGCGTCGGCGGCCATAAGGGTACGGTAGGTATCCTCCGAGAAGTCCTGGTGACCGGGGGTATCGAGGATGTTGACGCAGGCGCCGTTATAGGTGAACTGCAGCACCGAGGAGGTAACGGAAATACCGCGCTCCTTCTCGATGTCCATCCAGTCCGAGACGGCGTGCTTGGCCGAGCTCTTGCCCTTGACCGAACCGGCGGTCTGAATGCTGCCGGTATAGAGCAGCAGCTTCTCGGTAAGCGTGGTCTTACCGGCGTCCGGGTGGCTGATGATCGCGAATGTGCGGCGCGACGAGATTTCATCCGACAGGCTTGCCATGCGGATCCTTTCTTGCATTGAGTGCATTACGTCGTTGTAACCGCACTATTGTAGCCGCGAAATCCCGCTCTAGGGCACCTATCAGGACAAATTCATCAGTTGGGACCTGGGCAGCCGGCCCAATCGGCATTTGTCTCTTGCATAACTGTGCATAGTGTATATATACTGTGCTTACCGGTTATATACACGTGTAGCCCAACAGCTAAGGAGCCGCTGTGGACATCATCCTATCCAATTCGAGCGACAAGCCCATCTACGAGCAGATATCCTCGCAGGTCAAAGCTCAGATCCTTTCGGGCGCACTCACTGCGGGAGCCAAACTCCCCAGCATCCGTGCACTCGCGAGCGATCTTGGCGTGAGCGTCATCACCACCAAGCGCGCCTACGCCGACCTGGAACAGCTCGGGTTTATCTGCACCGTGCAGGGCAAGGGCTGTTTTGTCGCCGAGGGCAACCAGGAGCTCTTGCGCGAAAACCAGCTCTGCCATATCGAAGAGCTGCTTGCGAAAGCGGCAAGCCAAGCCGAAGCCTTGGGCGTCACGCGCGACAAACTGCACGAGATGCTCGACCTGGTAGCCCCCGAAACCATGCAGTAGCCATCTGCAAGAAAGGCTATACCATGCAAAACTTGTTTGAACTCAAAGGCATCTCACGCACTGTAAGCGACCGCTTTTCGTTGCGCGACGTCACGCTTGCCGTGGAGCCTGGCCAGATCGTCGGCTTTGTTGGTGCCAACGGTGCTGGCAAAACAACGACGATTCGAGCTGCTCTCGGGCTTATAAAGCTCGATGCCGGCGAGGTACACCTGTTTGGGCAGCGCTGTGGCACCGACGCGCCCGATGAGTCGCAACGCCACCTGCGCTCTCGCATCGGCCTCGTGCTGGACACATGTCCCTTCCCCTCCACGCTCAAGGTGACCGAAGTTGAGGCACTCGTAAGCCCGGCGTACCCCACCTGGAGCCACGACACCTTCGCCAGCCTCATCGACCGATTTGGCCTCGATCCCAAGACAAAGGTCAAGGACCTCTCCCGCGGTATGGGCATGAAGCTGCAACTTGCCTGCGCACTCAGTCACAAGGCCGAACTACTCGTTTTGGACGAAGCCACCGCGGGCCTCGATCCCATGGCACGCGAGGAACTGCTTGATGAGCTGCTTGCCTTTGTTTCCGACGGTCAGCGCAGCGTGCTGCTCTCGAGCCACATTACGTCCGACCTCGATCGCGCCGCCGACCGCGTCATCTGCATCGATAACGGCTCGATTATTTTTGACCTGCCGCGCGAGGACATTACCGACCGCGCCGGCATCGCCCACTGTACCCAAGCACAGGCCGCCGAGCTTATGGCTTGCGTCGAAGGCGCCCGTGCCGTCCACCACGCCTATAGCGTGGACGTGCTCGTGCCCAACCGTCGCGAAACGCTCGAAGCCTTTCCCGAGATTCCCTGCGATCGGGCAACCATTGATGACTATCTGCGCCTCATGCTGAAAGGGGCTTCAAAATGAAACGCGCCTTTATGTCCGAGCTCGCCATCGTTCGCACGCTCACCCCGAGCATCGCGGGCGTCGGCCTGTTCATATTCGTCGTATTGACCCTTGCCAACGCGACAGACGGCGATTCCGGTATGAGCGCCGGCGCCTGCGCCGTCAGTGCCATGTCACCCATCATAATCATGAACTCGCTAGCTGGCTACGATAACCAAAACGGCTGGGAGCGTTATCGAGCAACGTTACCCTTCTCGCGCAAAGACATTATTTGCGCACGCTACCTGTGCATCGTTGTCTTCTCGGTCGTCATGGCATGCGCGGCTACGCTTCTGAACATCCTCGCCCTTCCGCTCTTCGACCCCATGGGCATCCCTTCGACATGCCAGACGATCTTTGAAATCGCAGCCGCCTCGGCGGCATCGATGCTCATCTCCCTCATGATGGTATTCTTGACGCAGCCGCTGTTCTTCCGATTTGGACACATGGAGGCGCTGCGCCTATCCCTTGGCCTGTTTGCCCTGTTTGGCTGCGGCACCATGGCAATGCTGAGTTCCTCCAACCCCATCAGCAACTGGCTCATGTCGATTGCCGGAGCAAATCCCGATCCTGCCGTTCTGGGCTGTCTGTGTGCAGGAATTGCCGTGCTGGCCCTCGCGCTATGTGCAATCAGCTGCACCGTCAGCACCAAGGTCTATCGAGTACGCGACCTGTAGGCACGCGAGTCTCAATCCACGAAAGTCGCGATCGCCGCCCCTCCCCGCAAATCCGCGGCAAACGGCATGTCCCCGACGTGCGCCACCGTACTACTTGCGTAGCGGCTTGGGCAGCGGAATGCCGGCGGCGATGGCTGCGGCGATGATCATACAGACGATGCCTTTGAGCGGGAAGCACATGAGCAACAGGCCCACGACCATAACGGGTTGGCGCATGACGGCGCCCATCGTCGATGCCGTGCAGACGGCGACGCAAAAGACCGGATCGGCGCCGGTAAGGATGGCAAGGCCATAGCCCAGGCTTACGCCCGAGAAGATAACCGGGAAGAAGTGGCCACCGCGCCAACCCATATTGATGAGGGCGGGGGTCAGCATGGCCTTAACAAGACCGGTCGCGATAAGCACACCGGCGGGAATGGTCAGATAGGTTTCCATGAGCACATCGGCCTGGGTCTCGCCGGCAAACATGGTGTAGGGCAGGACTGTGCCACAGATGGCGAGCGCCAGACCGACTAGCATGGCCTTGACGACAGGACGCTCCCCTATTGCATGGGACAGTGCCTCGCTTGCATGCTCAGAGACAAAGTACAGCCAGCCGCAGACGGTGCCGATCAACGACAGAGGGACGAGCCAGGTAAGCTCTAGGTTGCCCACCTCGGCGGACTCGAACCTGGGCATGCCCATGCCGCCGCCCACAAGCTGTCCAAGCAGCAGGTAGGTGCCCAGACCGCCGGCAATCGCAATACCGTAGACCACCGTCTTTTGCGCCTTGGGCAGCTTGATGGTGATCTCGCCGGACATGGACTCATCGTCGGCGTCTTCACCCTGGCCGTCGGTGCTACCGGCAAGCGGCGCCACAAAGCCAAAGACGGGCGCGGTAAAGAGCGCCGTCAGGGCAGCCTGGGTGCCCAGCAACGTGAGCTCCCTAAACTCGGCGCCAAAGCGACGCATGCGGTCGCCGACCCAGCTGCACAGACCGGCGATAACGCCGGTCAGGCCGGCCTCCGGTCCAATGCTTCCGCCAAACAGCAGCGGCAGCAATGCCGCGAGCGAAAGCTTGCCCAGGTTGTCGTACGGGTAGCGCCCGTCTTGCTTAACCTTAGCCATCACCTGGTTGAGGTCATCGGTCTTGGTGCCTGTCATCTTTTCGTACAGACCGATTAACAGGCCGCCCAGCAGGCAGACAAAAAACGGGTACGGCAGAAAGCCAAACGGGCCGCTGGCAAGCTCGGGCGAAGCGACGCCCAGCGCGTGCGGAATCTCGGTCCATAGATAGTCGATACCGTGCTCCATCGCAAAAAAGAACAGCCAGACTGCGGCACCCGCGAGTGCACCGGTCACGGCAACGCTGACCAAAAACAGCGCTCGGTTCGTGGGTTTGGCAAGGTTATCCATCGGGTCCTCCCGCGGTCAAAGTCGACATAGATACGTTTTATTGTAGAGCGAGCGTTGCCCGAACGAGCCAACCACCTGCGCCGCAAACGGCACCATTGGGAGCCATAGTGGGGCAGGCTCAAGACTTATCCGTTGATAATCGAGGCAATCTCGCGCAAATCGTCGGCAAAGTAGATGCCGTGCTGGCGCCTCGGGCTCGAAAGCCCTTTATCAATCATGTGCCCGAGCAGCGCCTTGAGGTCGTTGTAGTAACCGTCCAGGTTATACAGGATGCACGGAGAGCTCAGGTGCCCCAACGACACCGCGGACATAACCTCGGCAATCTCCTCGAGCGTGCCCGTGCCGCCCGGAAATGCGATGAACGCATCGCCGAGCTCGATCATCTTGGCTTTGCGCTCGGCCATGTCGCTCGTCACGATAAGGTCGTCGATTCCGTCGTGTTGAAACTCTGCCTCGATAAAAAAGCTCGGCTCCACACCCGTCACATGTCCGCCTGCCTCGAGTACGCTATCGGCGAGCGCGCCCATCAGTCCCGATTTGGACCCGCCGTATACGAGCGCGTGTCCGTTGGCGCCAATCCAATTGCCCAGCTCCTGCACTGCGGGCAGAAACGCCGGGTCGTTGCCGACGCTCGCGCCCAGGTAGACGGTGATGTTCATGTTTGGTCCCCCTTGTTGTGGCGCACGACGTTCGTCTTAGCGCTGGCGTCGACGATACTCGCGCACACGGCGCGACAGATCGGCGAGCTGGTCGCGATCGAGCTCTTCCAAATGCTCCAGATCGTCCATAAAGCGCGCCATGGTGTCCTTTTGGCGCAGCTTGATAAGCGTATTGCAGTAGTTCACCGCCACGCCCGTGAGCATGGCGATGTAGAAGATGCTGATGACGCTCAGAATGACGGTAATGGCGCGGGCAACCGGTGTCTCGGCAGGGATGTCACCAAAGCCGATGGTCGAGACCGTCTCAAAGCTAAACCAGAGACCGTCGCCAAACGTAAGGGACGTGGGCTCGGACAGCCAGACGGCAGTCGAGCACAGCAGGTAAAAGATTAGAAACAGGCCCGTGATGCGCGCAAAGCCAGCCTGTCGCAGCACATCGGCAAGCGTCCTCAACCTGTTCATCGCGACCCCTTTCCCAGACGCCCAATCTCGTTCGCTCGGTATTGTCCCACGCCTCCCCCGCAAACGAAACTAGTCATTGGGAACTAGTCATTGGGAACGTTCTTAAATGACTAGTCAAACAAGAACGTCCCCAATGACTAGTCGTTTAAGAACGTCCCCGATGACTGCCGGGCGGGACCGTTTAGCGGTGCAGCTGCCGGCTGGGCAGGCTGAGCTGGTATCCTTATGCGGTAATGTCTCGATTCGTTAGGATTGCATGTGAGAGCTTCCGCTGTCCTTCGTTCAGTTATATATCGCACCCTGGCCGTCGCGCTTGCCGCGCTCGCCGTACTGAGCACCATCATGCCCGCCCCCGCCTATGCCGCCAATACCGATCAGCAGGTCAAAACGGTCCGCGTTGGTTGGCTCGTCAACAACAAGGGCTTCCAGGACGGCACCCCCGGCGAGCGTCTCTCGGGATGGGGTTACGAGTACCTCCAGACCCTCTCGTACTACACACCCGGCTGGCAGTACGAATACGTCTCCGGCACCTTCACCGAGCTTATGGAGAAGCTCGAAGCCGGCGAGATTGACCTCATGCCAAACATCTCCTACTCCGAAGAACGCGCCCAAAAACTGCTCTTCTCGTCGAACCCCGAGGGCACCGAACGCTACTACATCTACGCCAAGCCCGATCGCGACGACCTGGCCAAGGGTGACCCCCAGGCACTCCAGGGTCTCACTATCGGTTTCAACCCCGGCGTCATGCAAACCATCGTTGGCCAGCAATGGCTCGCCAACGAGGGCATTACCTGTACCTATAAGGAAATCAGCAGTAACGGCAACCTTTTCGATGCGCTCGCAAACGACGAAGTCGATGCCGTCATCATGAACGACACAATCTCGTCGCCCAATGCCTCCCCCATGTTCTACATTGGTTCGAACGACTACTACTTTGCCGTTCCCAAAAGCCGCCCCGACCTGATGGACGACATCAATGCTGCCATGACGGCAATCGCCCGCGTCAACCCACGCTATAACGACGAAGTAAAATCTCACTACTCGACCCAAAACAGCGGCTCATCATCGCTCAACGGCCCCGAACGTTCCTGGCTCAAAGCAAATGACAACACCGTCACGCTCGGCTACATTACGGGCAAACTCCCCTACTGCAACGAGGACGAAGACGGCGAAATGGAAGGCTCGCTCGCATCGCTTGCGACGACGCTACACGATAAATTTGGCATTACGGTCAAAACCGTCGCCTTTGATAGCTACAAGATGATGTCAAAGGCCCTGTCAAAGGGAAGCATAGACGTTGCGCTGCCGGTATACCGAGATTACTGGTTTGCCGAGCAAACAGGCGTTGTGCAGTCGATATCGTTGGGGACCATATCCCTCACCGCCATCCACACCGGCAGCAACCTGAACAAAGACCTTCAGAACATCGCCTGTACCAAATCATCGTTTGTCAACAAAAATGCACTTGAAAGTCTGTTCCCCACAGCGACCGTAACCGAATACCAATCCGACGATGAAGCGTTCGACGCCCTCAGGAAGGAAACGGCGCACTGCATCGTCGCTCCCAGTTCACGCGTAAAAACCATCGGTGACCGTTACGATCTCGAGGACTGCGAGACGACCGAGCTCCCTGACACCTGTGAGATCTCGTGCTGGATTTCGCGCGGAAAACCCGAGCTGTTGGGAATCATCAACAAGGGCATCATCAATGCCGGAGAATCGCTCTCCGCAAGCAATTTCTCCTCCACGTCGTACACGGCCCAGGAATCCAACACGCTTCAATTCCTTTATCGCAACCGCACCGCCATTGCAGCTACCCTCATCGGTATGTTGTCGGTCGGCATCGTCCTGCTCATCTGGGCGCTCGTGCGCGCTCGAACCGAGCGCAAAAAAGCCGATGCTGCCAACGCCGCTAAGACGGCATTCCTCACGCGCATGAGCCACGACATCCGTACGCCGCTCAACGGTATCCTGGGCCTTATCGAGATCGAGGAATTGAAGGAAGGCGACATGCAAGTCGCCCGCGAGAGCCGTGCCAAGGCGCGCGTTGCCGCCAATCACCTGCTCTCGCTGATCAACGACATCCTCGAGATGGGCAAAATCGAAGACCGCAAGCTAACGCTGGAGCATGCGCCTTTTAACCTCAAAGAGCTCTGTGACGATACACTGGTGCTGTGCAAGCTCCGCGCGTCCAGTAACGGCATCACAATGCAGGACAATAGTCTGCCGTACGCCACGGGGCCATACATGATCGGCAGTCCCACCCATATCCGACAGATCATGATCAACCTGTTAGACAACAGCATTAAGTACAACAAGCACAGCGGCTCCGTCACCTTTAGCTCAAAGACCAAGCCACTCGATAACGGGCGCGCGCTCTTTTGCTTTAGCGTTTCGGATACCGGCATTGGCATGGCTCCCAAGTTTTTAAAGCATATCTATGAGCCGTTTGCCCAAGAAGGTGACGATGCGCGCAGCAAGTTCCAAGGAACCGGCATGGGCATGCCAATCGTCAAGTCGCTTATTGAACTGATGGGCGGCACCATCGAAGTCACCAGCGAGCTCCATGTGGGCACCACGTTCTACGTGGAAATTCCGCTCGATATCGACAAGAACCCCCAGGCGCGGACGGATACGGTCGAGAAGGCGCTCGACTGCTCGCTTGCCAACATGAACGTGCTGCTCGCCGAAGACAACGAATTGAATGCCGAGATTGCCCAGGCGTTGCTCGAAAGCGAAGGCATTGTCGTAACTCGCGCCGCCGATGGCAACGAAGCGGTCGACCTATACGTTGGCCGTCCCGCCGGCAGCTTCGATGCGATTCTGATGGACATCATGATGCCGGGCATGGACGGCTATGAGGCAACCCGCGCGATTCGTCTGAGCGAGAAGGTCGATGCAGCCGATATCCCCATCATCGCGCTCACCGCCAACGCCTTTGCCGAGGACGCCAAGGCGGCACACGATGCCGGCATGAACGCCCATCTGTCCAAACCGCTCGACTTTAACAAGCTCAAAAACATACTCGCCCGCATCAAGAAAAACGAATCCGTTTCGCTATAGTTTTTGCTCAACCACTACGCACGACCAGAAAGGAAGCCAACGATGTTTAGGCCCTTACGTCGAAAGAAACGCGCTATCACCGACGATGAAGCGCGCAAACTGCTCGCCACCTGCAAGCGCGGCGTCTTTGCCGTCAACGGCGACGATGGCTACCCGTACGCCATTCCCGTCAACTACTTCTTTGACGCCGAGCACGACAAGATCTATTTCCATGGCGCCAAAGCCGGCCACAAGGTCGACGCACTCAAGCGCGATGACAAGGTCTGCTTTACCGTATACGGCAACGAGTGGTACCAGGACGGCGACTGGGCCCCCTACGTTATGAGCACCGTCGTCTTTGGCCGTTGTCGCCTGGCGAATGACACCCCCGCGTTTATCGAGGACAAAGTCCGCCAGCTCGCCCTTAAGTACTACCCTTCTGCCGAAGAAGTCGAAGAGGAAATCGCCAAAGACATCAAGGGCGTCCAGCTCTACGAGATTTCGATTGAGCATCTTTGCGGTAAGCAGATTCAAGAAAAGTAAGCCTCTCAGCAGGTCTGCGCCCAATTGCTACAGATGCTTTACCATGTGGGGCCTTCTAGCCAACTTGGCAGAAGGCCCCACATGCAGCGCACGCTTACCGTGCATTAAAAACGTAGCGGTCCAGGCGGTCGCACGCTTCCCTCACGCGCGAAAGCGGCAGCGCCAGATTCACGCGAATGTGGCAGAGCCCGTGGAACGGGCGGCCGTCCTGATACCCCACGCCCACGCGCGCCCCCTCGTCGAGCAACCACTGAATATCGCGGCCATGCTCGCGGCACCACTCGGTGCAGTCCAGAAACACCATGTACGTGCCCTGCGGACGCGAAAACGCGACGCCCTTCCAGTGCTTTTCTGCATACGTGCAGAAGTACTCGATATTGCCGGCAAGCACCTGGTTGAGCTCATCAACCCACTCATAGCCCTGCGGCTGGTAGGCACCGATAAGCGCATGCATGGAGAGGACGTTCATCTCGTTGTAGTGGGTCTTGTTGGACACGGCGCACACGCGGTCGCGCAGCGTCTCGTTGTAGATGATGTGGTAGCTGCCGACCAGGCCCGCCAGGTTGAACGTCTTGCTGGGCGCGTAGAGGGCAACCGTGCGCATGCGAGCATCCTCGCTCACCGACTGCGTCGGGATGTGCTTGTGTCCCGGCAGGATGATATCGGACCAAATCTCGTCCGAGATCACCACGCAATCGTGCTGGCGATAGATGTCCATGGCGCGCTCGATCTCGTCGCGCTCCCATACGCGGCCGCAGGGATTGTGCGGCGAGCAGAACACCGCAGCATGGATGTAGTTTTGGGCGAGCTTGCGCTCCATGTCCTCAAAGTCCATGCGCCACACGCCCTGGTCGTCGAGCTTAAGCGGGCTGTGGACAATACGATAGCCCGCGGCCTCGATGGACTTGGTAAAGCCGATGTAGGTAGGGCTGTGGACTAGCACCGCATCACCTGGCTGGACATACGCGCGTAGCGTCGACACGACACCGCCCAGCACGCCGTTTTCGTAGCCGATATGTTCAGGGCGCAGACCCTCGACGCCATTGCGGCGGCTCTGCCATTCGATGATGCGGTCGAAGTACTCGGGACGCTGATTGAAATAGCCAAACATGGGGTGCTGGGCACGCTGAATGATGTGTTCCTGGACCGTGGGCACCGTGGCAAAATTCATGTCGGCCACCCACATGGGAATGCGGTCGAAGCCCTCGTCGGGTGCGTTCGGAGCCATACCGGGGATCTCACCCCAGGAGTCAACGGCTATGGAGTCCATACCGTGGCGGTCGATAAGCGAGCTAAAGTCGTATTTCATGCTGAGCCCCCGTGCAAAGTGATTGTTTTGGTAGGCGTTATTGTCCACCAGCACGGGCGATTTTGGCGCGGGGTTTGGCGCTTAATTTGACGGGTGCGGACGAATGGCTGGTTAGTCTTGCGCGTCGTTGATGGCAACTACGGCTAGCTGGGTTTCATCGACCGTAAACGATATGTCGAGCCCGGCGAAGGCCAGGTGATAGACGCGGTTTGGCTCGTGTTTGCTGCCCGCGCGGCGCGGATCTTGGCGAAGGACCTCGACCAAGCCGGGGAGCTTTGCGGGCGGGACCATATCCTGCAGCGCTTGCGGGAACTCGACGTCGAGCTCTTGCCACGGAGCATCCTCAATCCAGCCGTCGGTCGCATCCGGGTGGCAATCCGCAAACGGAATGTAGGGCTTGATATCGTAGATGGGCGTGCCGTCGCGCAGATCGGCCCCCAGCACATGGATGATGGGGCCATCGTCGGTGGGCTCGACACGATCGAGCTTGACGCAGGTAAGCCCGATGGGATTAGGGCGAAACGGACTGCGCGTGGCAAAGACGCCCACGCGCTCGGCTCCGCCCAGACGCGGCGGGCGCACGGTTTTCGACCATTTTGCGTTGGTTCCGGACCTGTCCCGCATCTTGGCATCGGCGGCTATGTCCTTAGCCGTGCCGCCGGGTGTGCCGTTTTCAAAACGCCACAGCAGCCATAGGTGAGAGAAGGAGTCCAGACCCTCAACCGCTGCGTTGGAGGCAAATTCCGGCTCAAAAACGATACGTCCCTGCAGATGAGGCGCCAAAAAGCTGTTGCGCGGAATGCCGAACAATTGCGGCAGGTCGGTATGTATGTATGCGATAGGTTCCATGCCGGTCATTGTACGGCATGGAGGCGTGGGGCGTTGTGCGCAATTCTTCGCCGCGGTCCCCCGTCGTGCAACCAACGGTTGCTTGGAAGGGCGCCTGCCGCCGCGTATGATTAAGCCATCAACCAGCAGAAAGGAGCCGTTATGGCCTTTGCAGAAAAGCTCATTGCCATCCGTCGCGCCCATCACCTTACCCAAGAGCAGCTCGCCGCCAAGCTCTTCGTCACACGCCAAGCCGTCAGCCGTTGGGAACGCGGCGAGGTCACCCCGGGCATCGACATGATGAAGCTCATTGCCGCCGTAACCGGCGAGCCACTGTCCCACCTGCTCGAAATGCCCGAGCATTATTGCCAGAGCTGCGGCATGATACTCACGCCCGACGACTGCGGCACCGATGCCACAGGCGCCACGACCGACCATTACTGCAAGTGGTGCTACGACCACGGCAAGTACACCTACGACACCACCATGGAGGCAATGATCGAGGATTGTGCCCCGCGCCTGGCACAAAACACCGGTATGTCGCTCGACGAAGCCATCTCGCTCATGGGCGCCGTCCTGCCGCAACTGGAGCGCTGGCGCACCGTGCAGGAAAACGAGGAGCGCTACGGTGCCGAAGCGCGGGCGCGCTATGGCGATGAGGCTATTGATGCAGCAAATGAAGCGCTGCTGGACATGGACCCTCAGACATGGAACGACATGAAGGAACTTGAACGCGCTATTCTGGGCCAACTCTCGATTGCCATGGGCGATGGCGATGCGAATGGAAGCGAGGCTCACAAGCTTGTCGCGATGCATCGTCGCTGGATTGCTCTCAACTGGGGATGCGAGCCCCAAGACGAGGCGTACCTGGGCCTCGCCAATGGTTATCTTGCCGACCAGCGCTTTGTTGACTACTACGACAAGCCCTGCGGCACCGGAGCCACGGCGTTTCTGGTCCAAGCCATCGAGTCGTCGTTGACGCGCGCATAGACCGCGGCGGCTTTGGGTATTTCAATCAAAACCGCAACCGATTGGAGACCTATGACTACTGATCACGAGCTCGTGCTCTACGTTATGACCGGCTGCCCGTATTGCATAAAGGTCAAGCGCTTTTTAGCCGATAACGGCGTGACCATTCCCGAGCGCAATATCTCGACCGATACCGAAGCCGAGCAGACACTCATCGCCGCCGGCGGAAAGCGCCAGGTTCCCTGCCTATTCATCGACGGCAAGCCACTCTACGAGTCGAGCGACATCATCGCATGGGTACAGAAGAACCTGCTCTAGCATGCGCATCCCGTCCGCCCAAGGCCCCACCCCATACGGCCTAAACATGTACACCAGCATCCAAAGTCGACATTTTTCGACATCTTTGGATGCTGGTGTACAGCTTTTGCGGGTAGTCATGGACGCTCTTAACCGGCTAATTGTTTGAGGCGACCTTTGGATTATGGCTGTTTGATGCCTCTGGAAAGGGTTTCCGAGAGGGCTGTGGTCAAAAAAGGGCAAATATGAGTACTGCTACCTGTTTAGTAGCAGCGATTTTGATCACTTCAGGAACTATTCAACGTTCCATACGTCCGCAGACGACGCTATTTCTCCTCATATGTTCAATAAAAGTAGCTCCGAATGGGAACAAATCTCATCAGGAGCTACCATTTATAGCAAAATAAATGCAACTATAATGGCAACAGTACTCATATTTGCCCTTTTTTGACCACGACCCTCCAGAATAGCCGCTGAGGACGACACTAAATGACAAAATCCGGCACTTGGACGTTCTTATATGACTAGCCATTGAAGGACACCTAACGACTACTCCCATTCGCGACACACTGTGTCGCGAATTTAGCTGGTCCCATTATCGAAGACCAGTGAGAGCTCCTGCCCAGAATCTCGATAGCTTAATAAAGCGCTCCCCTCCGGAAGTTCAATGAGCATCCAAATTTCAGGCTGAAAAGCAAAGGAGCATCGAAGCCGTCAATGCTCATTTCCTATCGAACACGCGGGTCAAAACAAGCTAATTAGCCTGATAAACTGTTTGTATTTTTGTCTACAAAACTATATACAAAAAGAGTATCCGTTGACCTGTGCTCGACAATATGCCGATCGATAGGAGGCGCTATGGACGCTAAGCAGCTCGAAAAGATGATGGGATTTGCCCCTGGAGAGTTGGAGAAAACCGCGGAAGCCTACGAAAAAGATGAGTGGCCGAAAGGTCGCACCATCAAGTTGGGAAGGCCACCAATCTCTGATGAGCCGAGCGTCGTTTTATCAGCACGTGTGGGCGAATCGGTCCTTGAAGCCTTTGACGCAAAAGCAAAGCGCCATGGGCAAACACGCACGGAGCGACTCAGGGAGCTCATCACGCTCGATGCAATGATTGCCTAGACTCAACTCCCCGCCGACCCAAACATATACGCCAGCATCCAAAGTCGACATCTTTCGACATCTTTCGATGCTGGCGTACAGCTTTTATAGCTAGTCATTGGGGACACTCATTGGGGACGTTCATAAATGACTAGTCGTTAAAGAACGTCCCCGATGACTAACTAACCGTGGAAGCAGGCTATGGGTGCGAGTGGCTGCTCGCGAAAGACGCGCTCGACGGCGGCGCGGTATTCGTCGACTTTTTTGGTCTTACGTACGAGCTTGTGAACGGTAGCGGGGTCGGCGAAAGCGCACTTGGCGTAGAACCACCACTCCTTCATACGAAAGACCGCGTTGCCGCCAATCTCTTCTGCATAGACCGCAAACAGAGTGTCGTGGAAACGCTGCAGTTCGGTTGCCGTGGCAGCAGGACCGCCCTTAACCATGCGAGCCAGCGCGGGGTTCGCGAGCAGGCCACGCCCTAGCATTACATGGCGCGTGTCGGGATAGGCCTCCGCCAGCGCGTCCATATCCTCAAGATCGAAAATGTCGCCGTTATAGGCCACCGGAAACGGCGCACGCTCCAGCGTCTCGCCGTAAAACTCCTTGCGCGGCGAGCCCGTATAACGGTCCTTCTGTACGCGCGGGTGCACAATCAGCTCTGCCAACGGCATGCGGCAATACAGATCGAGCACACGTTCATACTCGTCATCGCGTTCCAACCCCAGCCTGGTCTTTACCGATACCGGCAACGGCGACCGCTCGCACACATCGCTTAAGAACGCCTCGAGCTCGTCGAGATTGCGCAAGAAACCCGAGCCCTTGCCCTTGGCGACAACCGTTCCCGAAGGGCAACCCAAGTTGAGATTGACCTCGCGGTAGCCCATGTCGGCGAGCACCTGTGCCGCCCACACAAACTCGTCCGCGTTCTTGGACATGAGCTGGGGCACTACGTTGAGCCCCTGGTTATTGGCAGGATCGATCTCCTTAAACGCCTTGCCGCCAAAGCGATTTCCCACCCGCGGCGGCGGCAAAAACGGCGTGTAATAGCAATCGAGCGCACCGAAGCACTCCGCATGCACGCGACGGAACACATGCCCGGTAATCCCCTCCATAGGGGCCAACGATAGAATCATCTACTCTTCTCTCATATCAACGAACGTGACAAAGGAACTGTCCCTTTGTCACATTATTCGGAGCGCAGGGCTTCGACGGGGTCCTTCTTGGATGCGCTGCGGGCAGGCAGCAGGCCGGCAACGACCGTCAACAGCACCGAAATCGCGATGAGCACCAGCGCATCCCGCACGGGCAGGCTCATCAGATTGGGTACCTGTTTGGCAGCAAGCGCCCAGGTATTAACCGGAAAACTCACGAGCACCACGACAATAATGGCAAAGACGCCGGCAATGAGGCCCTCGATAAAGGTCTCGGCATTGAATACGTTGGCCACGTTGCGCTTCGACGCGCCAATTGCGCGCAGAATGCCAATCTCCTTTTTGCGCTCCAGCACGCTGATGTACGTGATGATGCCGATCATGATGGAGCTCACCACCAGACTGATACTCACGAATGCGATAAGCACCAAGCTGATGGTGTTCACGATGTCGGTCACCGAGCCCATGATGATGCCCATGTAGTCGGTGTACGAAATTGCCCGATCATCGTGGCCAGCAGCTTTGACCTGCTTGTTGTACGCATCGATGTGATCGAGTACGCGCTCCTTGGCCTCAAAGTCGCGCGGGAAAATCTTAACCGAGATGGGGTCCGCCTCATCCGCATAGCCCAGCGTGGTCAGGTTGTTGTCGTAGGTGAGCTTCGACGCCTTGGCATAGCTCATCATGAGCGAACTCAGGTCCTCGGCGTCCATGTTGAAATGGATGGCACGAGCAAAGGCGCTCGCATCCACGTGCATGGCGCTCGCCAGGTTGGTAAAACTCGAAGACATCTGCGTCGCCATCTGGTCCATAAGCCCCGCTGCGCCCGCCTTGAGCTGGGACGATACCGTCGACGCTATCTGCTCGCTGAGTGCCTTCATCACCTGATCCATAGCCTGCTGCAGATACGGAGCCAGCTGCTTTTGCACATAGTCGGTCATCGCCTGTTGCAGACGCTCGGCCAGGGCATCGCCGCCGAGCACTTTGAGCTGGGCCAGGATTTGCTGGGCTGTGTCATCATGCTCAAGATACGTCGAAAATGCGGCAGAGAGCTTTGACGCCTCCTTAAGATCTTCGGGCGACAGCGCCTTAAACTGATCAGACTGCAAAAAGCCCTCAAACAGCTGGTTGGCTAGTGCTCCCACCTGCTGCATTTGCTCGGGCGTGAGTTCCAGACCGTCAAAGATACCCGAGAAATCTGGGGTTGGCGCTTTTGCCATGATGTCGCTGAAGTCGATATCCTTGCCAACGTCCGAAAGGTCAATGTCCAGACCGGACAGATCGACGTCCGAGAGATCAATGCCGCCGCCGGCAACACCCGAGAGTGCAGATGTATCGAACGAAAACGCACTCTTCAGCGCCGCCTCGTCCACACTGAACATGCTGCCCAGATCCACGCCCTGCTTGGCCTCGCCTTGCAGTTCGTCGAAGGTTTTGCCCGTAAAGACATCCGTCTCGGGGTGGGCGAGTTGCTCCCGCACAATCTGCGAATCGGCGGCGCGCTCCATAAGCTGGCGAGTCAGTGCATGCGTATAGGCAATGCCCGGAGACAATGCACTCGCATTGGCCGTCTCGTTAGGTCGCACCACGCCCACAATGTGCACGTCAATACCGTCGGCAACCTTGGCGGCCATAAAGTCGGCGTCGTCAGACATGTCGGTCCACATGCCGGTCTCTTCGTTTTTGCGATAGGCATCGGCCGGCGACAGCACCTTAAACGTCGTGGACAGCGCATCGTCGTAGGTAAAGTCGGCGCCGGTCTCGGGCGTCTCGACCTTGCCGTCGGCCGCCATGGCACTGTTAACCAGGTCGTTGAGCTCATCGATATCCAGCGAACCGATGCTGTAGAGCGTGTAGTCGCCCACCGTGCCACGGCTCGAAAGCACCATCACGGCTTCGTTAGCAGACGTAGGCCAATGACCGGCGACGACATCGTACTGGCTGTCGAGCAGGCTCTGGTCGTCAATCATCTCGTTAAAGACCGAGGTTCCCATGGATTCCATGCTCACCGTTGCCGCCGAGCTCGCGCCTCCGCTCATGGCCTCGGTCATGGCGTTGGGAACAAGCCGAACGGGTTTCTCGTCACCCTTACCCGCACGATAGACAACCGGCGATACACCGTAGCCGTACTGGATGGCGTTGACCTCTTTGTCGATACCGTCGCCGCCGTCGTCAAGCCATGCCTTAAAGCTCGTCATGTCGTTGGACTTAACGCTCGCAAACATATCCTTTACGGCCGTGATCACAGGAATCTTATCGGTTCCCTGAGCCTTGCCGCCGGCACTGTCGTCGGACGAATCCACGTTTTCAGACGAGCCATCATCCGTAGCCCCCTGCCCGCCCATCATGGACGACAGGTCGTAGTCCTGCTTGGAGATCGTAAGCGGGTAACTCGAGAGCGTATCCTCCTCGACTTTTTTGATGTAGCCGTTTACGCCATTGGACAGCGCCAGAATCGCCGCGATACCGATAATGCCAATCGACCCCGCAAAGGCCGTCATGGCCGTGCGGCCCTTTTTGGTCATGAGGTTTCGGGCAGAAAGCCCCAGCGCCGTCACAAAGCTCATCGAGGTTTTGCGCGTAGGCTTAGCCTCGCGACGCGTGGCCTTTGCTACATCAAAGGGATCGGAATCGTCGGTGATCTTACCGTCCGCCAGGTTGACGATGCGCGTAGCGTATTGGTACGCCAGCTCGGGATTGTGCGTGACCATAATAACCAGACGGTCGCGTGCAACATCCTTGAGCAAGTCCATGACCTGTACGGATGTCGTTGAATCCAAAGCGCCGGTCGGCTCGTCTGCCAGCACAATCTCGGGATCGTTGATCAGGGCGCGGGCGATGGCCACGCGCTGCATCTGTCCGCCCGATAGCTGGCTCGGGCGCTTGTTAACATGCTCGCCCAGGCCAACTTTCTCCAACGCCTCGCGCGCACGCTGGCGGCGCTCGGCATGTCCCACGCCCGTGAGCGTGAGCGCCAGCTCCACGTTTTCCAAAATAGTCTGATGCGGAATGAGGTTATAGCTCTGGAACACAAAGCCGATGCGGTTGTTGCGATAGGCATCCCAATCGCGATCGTGAAAGTCTTTGGTCGAAATACCGTCGATCAGCAGGTCGCCGGAATCGAAATGATCGAGCCCACCGATAACGTTGAGCATCGTGGTTTTACCCGACCCCGAAGGTCCCAGAATGGCCACGAACTCGTTATCGCGAAAAGACAGGCTTACGCTGTCGAGCGCCACCTGCGTAAACGACTGCGTAACGTACCTTTTGCAAATACCTTTGAGCTCCAGCATGGACGGCAACCTCTCCCACGCGGGCGCACTTGCCCGCTCTTCCCCGCCGTTCGTATTCGACGCGTTTGTCCTACTCTATCCCCATTTTTTGCCGGAGCCAGTGAGGAATGTAACGAACGGCGCCAAAAAACGAACGGGATGGCACCCAAAAGAAGAGGTCCCGAGCGGGACCTCTATATGGTGGAGCTTATCTTGAAAGGTAGCGGACTACTTCGCACAGCGGCGCACGATCCTCGCTATGCTTTACGCGTTTTTTACTGCTCGCTATTTGCAATCGCCTGGTCGATAAGTTTGTCGAGTACTGCGCGCTGCTCGGCGGAGCTGATGGCTCCCACGATTGGATCCCCTACGATGTTGCCATTCTGATCGATGACATACGTTGTCGGGAACGAGAACAAATTTGACGTAAACTTACCGGCCTCGCTATCCGACTTGAACCAGATGTTCTTATATGTCACGCCCTTCTTGCTCAGCACGTCCTTGGCATCTGCAATCTCGCCCTTGTTGCCATCGAGCGTAAAGGAATTGACGCCCACGACCTGGCCGCCCTTCTTGGCAAGCTCCTTATTCAGGTCCTCAAGGTCGCCCAGCTCGCCCACGCACGGCTTGCAAGTGGTGAACCAGAAGTTCATGACGGTGACCTTGTTCTTAGAGAACAGCTCGCCGCTGCTCACGTCGTTGCCGTCCAGGTCCTTGCCCGTAAAGCTGGGGAACTTCGTCGCCTCGCTCGAAGCATTGGCACCAGCCGTCATGCCAGCGGTCGAAGCGTCGACGCTCTCGCCCGCGCTCGGCGTGCTTCCACAGCCGGGGAACTCCTTCTCCAGGCTCTCGAGCTTGTCCTCGATCTCCTTGATTTGCTGTGCGCCGGCCTTGAGCGTCTTAAGCTCATCCGCCGTGAACTCATCCTTGGCGCCGTCGATAGTCTTGAGCAGAAAATCGCCGTAATTGCTGCCGTCCTCAATCATTGCCGAGTCTTTATTTGCCGCATTGAATACCTTTTCCCACAGCGCGTTATCACTCGAAAAGATCTCGTTCTCCTTCTGCATGAGCTTCGCATACAGCTCGGCGGCCTCGTCGGCATTGGTCGGCTTCTGCGCAGTGAGTTCTGCGATCTTAGAATCGGAGCCCGCAGATTCGCTCGCATTGCCACCAGGTGCCGAGCACGCCACAAGACACAAGGCCAGCACCGGCACCATAAACAGGGCCGCAATCTTAGAAAGCTTCATAGTCATTCCTCCGTTTTATCGAAGCTTGTTTACTTTTTATCGGCGGTCAAGGGAAGCTTTTCCGCCGACACATCCAGGCCATAGCGATAGCTGATGGCATCGACAGGACAGGCCCCGATGCACTTTCCGCACCGGATACATTCGGCATGATTGGGCGCGCGGACCACATCAACGTCCATCTGACAAACCTTTGAGCACTTGCCGCACGAGACACATTTGCATGCATCGACCCGGATCCCCAGTAGGGACACCTTATTCATGAGCGCATAGAATGCGCCGAGTGGACAAATCCATTTGCAGAAGGGGCGGTAGAACAAAACGCTCAGCACTACCACGGCAATGAGAACGGCAAGCTTCCAGGTAAAGAGATGTCCCAACGCAGATCGAATGCCGGCATTGGCGATGGCCAGCGGAATGGCGCCCTCGAGCACACCCTGTGGACAGATGTACTTACAAAAGAACGGGTCGCCCATGCCCACGTCGTTAACCACCAGCGCAGGCAACACTACCACGGCAAACAGCAGCACGAAGTATTTGATATACGTAAGCGCCTTGAGCTTTTTTGTCGAAAGCTTTTTGCCGGGAATCTTATGAAGCAGCTCCTGCAGCCAGCCAAACGGGCACAGAAAGCCGCATACAAAGCGTCCCAGCAGCACGCCGAGCAAAATGAGCGTACCGGTAACATAGTAAGAAAAGTTGAACTTGGATGAACCTACCACCGACTGGAACGACCCGATGGGGCACGCACCCGATGCCGCGGGGCACGAATAGCAATTAAGTCCAGGTACGCAGACTGTTTTTCCCGCGCCCTGATAGATGCCGCCTTTGGCAAAGTTTGGCAGGTGAATGTTGGTGACCAGCGTCGTCGCCGCCTGAATGAATCCGCGAAATCGGGCCAAAACATGCGACGCAGTGTTTTCTCTTTTATCCAATTCCGATACACTCCAAGCACAGCCTAATCGCTTTGGCCAGCACGGCATCCGCCTCGCCACGCATAACACCAAAGCACATCATGGCAATTCCGACGATCAACAAAGCGACCTGTACCACGGGCTTTACCGCTTTGAACAACCTGACCACTCCTTTCGTTACGCGACCATTGGACCATATCGACTATAAAATCCGTGTTAAGCGCGATTTGGAATGTGCAAGGAGACTGTTATGCGTATTTTGATCGTCGAAGACGAGCGAGCGCTGTGCGATGCAATCGCGCGCAGCTTGCGAAACTTGGCGTACAGCGTCGACTGCTGCCACGACGGACAGGAGGCGCTCGACCTGCTGGGCGTCGAAGTCTTTGACCTCGTGGTACTCGACCTCAACCTTCCCCGTATCGATGGCATGACCGTGCTCAGGGAACTTAGGAAAACCGACTGCGAGACCAAGGTACTGATTCTGTCCGCACGCGGCGAGGTCGCCGACAAGGTCGCCGGACTCGATGCCGGCGCCAACGATTACCTTACCAAGCCGTTTCATCTTGACGAGCTTGCGGCAAGGATCCGCAGCCTTACCCTCAGGCGCTTTGCACAAAGCGACATAGTATTAACCTGCGGAAAGCTCCGCTTTGACACCAAGGCGCGCATCGCTTCCGTGGACAGCGAGGCTTTATCTCTTACGCGCAAGGAAACGGGAATCTTGGAATACCTGATGCTTAATCAGGGGCGTCCGGTAAGTCAAGAGGAGCTTATCGAGCACGTTTGGGATAGCAGCGTGAACAGCTTTAGCAACGCAATCCGCGTTCACATCTCGTCACTCCGCAAAAAGCTACGCAGCGCTTTGGGATACGACCCGATTCGCAATCGGATTGGAGAGGGCTACGTTATGGAGGATAGCGAATGAAAAGGCTTTCGCTGCAATGGCGCATAACGATTATGACGGCACTGCTGACGTGTGCGGCATGCGTGCTGACGAACTGTCTGGTCGGCTATACGGGCATGCGCTACATGGATGCTATCGGCAGCGACATCTCGGCCCTTAGCGCAGCCGGCGTAGATGCACCTCAGGCGTTTGACCCAACGAAGGAGAGCCTCGATGACGAGGTCACGATCGTCGTAAACGACGCACAGGAGTCTTTTGGCACGACAGCCTGGTACATCACGGCTGGAGTCACACTCCTTGGCGGCGCGCTGGCATACTTTGTGAGCGGCCGTGCACTCAAACCGCTACGGGCTTTTGCGGCCCAGGTCGAGCGTGTGCAGCCTGACAACCTAAGCGAAATCAGGCTCAGTGAAGATGCGCCCATCGAGCTACAACGATGCAGCGCCTCTTTCAACGACATGATCGCCCGTCTTGGCGAAGGGTTCTCTGCACAGCGTCAGTTTACCGGCAACGCCGCACACGAGCTGCGCACCCCGCTCGCCCTTATGCAAGCACAGATTGAACTATTCATCTCCGAGCACCCCGGTTTGCAACCCGAAACAGCCGAGCTACTCGGCCTGCTACAAGAACAAACCGAGCGCATGTCTCGAATGGCCAAGGTATTGCTCGAGATGAGTGAGCTCCGCAGCGTTCCTTGCGAGGACGATGTGGAGCTTGGCCCCTTGTCCGAAGAGGTCCTCACCGACCTTGCGCCACTTGCCGAAAATAAGGGCATAGCCCTCAATTGTGCTGGAGACGCTCTAGTAATCGGGAGCGACACGCTCCTCTATCGGCTGGTGTTTAACCTGGCCGAAAACGCTATCCGCTATAGCCGCACCGACTCGAGCGTTATCGTCTCCATCCGCGACAACGACAGCCACGTGTTCCTGCGAGTCGAGGACCAGGGCCCGGGAATACCCAAGCAGTACCGTGAGAGCATCTTCCAACCGTTCTTTCGTCTAGACAAATCCCGCAGCAGGGCATACGGCGGCGCAGGACTCGGGCTAGCGCTCGTTTGGGAGATTGCAGCGCTTCACGGTGGCACGGTAGAGGTCGAAGCAAGTTCCGAGAACGGGACCGTGATGCTCGTGACCCTCTCAAAGGGGGCCACCACGTGATCCGACTGTCCAGGAATCCCACTCGACATTGTGAAACGCGTCCCAAAACTTGGACATGAGAAATGGGAGACAGTTCGCATCTATGCCGAGGACGAAGTCCTGGCGGGGATTCAGGATGCGCAGAGGAAGCTTACGGCAGAAAACCCCGACAGAGTCGTGACCGTCGGCGGCAACTGTATGGTGTCGCTTGCCCTCTTCGATTACCTGCACGGGAAATACGAGAACGTTGGAATCGTCTGGATCTATGCGCATCCGGATGTATCCACGCTGAATGATGGCTACCCCAACGCTCACGCCATGGTACTTGGCAGCCTTTTGGAACAGGGTGCACCGCAACTCGTTTCGCGGATGCGGCATCCGGTGTTTAAGCCGAGCGATCTCCTGCATGTCGGGCTACAGCAGCTCCACGACTATCAGGAGGTTTGCTTAAACAAGCATAGGTGTTGCGGTTTTAGCCGATGTCCTCATGGAGGAAAACGACATGCTGGGTCTGTCTGATTAAAGTCCAACAGTTTCCATGAGGCATCTAGCGCGGTAAAAGCTAAAGACACGGGAGGCCCCAAACTGTCAACCATCTTTACGGGTGCAAGGGAAACGGGCAAGACAGCCCCCCTCTCGCTCCTATCCGAAACGGCGCTTGAACACGGCTGGATTGCAGCGAATGTCTCCGCCATGCCCGGCATGCTCGAAGATATCATCGAGCACACAAAGGAGGCCGCAGGCCGTTACCTCTCGCAGCCCCATACACGCGTGAGCGGAGTTCAAGTTGGGCAGCGGGGCGGTTTAGCGCGCCAATATAATCAAATCGTGCACTTCCATAGCCTCTCGTCTACGTGGTGTACCGTCGTCTCCCCTTTTATCAGAGTTGGGCGATTTTCAGGCACCCGAGCTGAACTCAAATTGAACTCAACGATGCCTTATCGGTCGAGGGCGTCCTAGCGAGAATATACAGAGGCGCACATTTCGCAGGGAACCTCCCATTCGTTATCATATCGGGATGCTGTCAAGGCAGCGTCAATGCGTTCGACCTACACCTTCTCGCTTTTCGAGGCCTCGTCTGCAGGACCATCGGAATCGATACGGAATCGATCGGCATACCATTCATCCGAAGCAATCACCTTATGGAGCATCTGGAGATGCAGGTCGACATAGTGGCAGAACGCCTTGCCGCATTCCACGAGAGGCGCATTGTTTCTCTCGTTGGGCTCGGCTCCAAAATTAAACTCGACCTCATAGCCCTCCCCAGGCACACCCATGCTCGGCAGAATATCAATGGAGAAGTGGACGAATCCAGACGTCACCTTGTATACATCTTTTACCTTTGGATCGAACTTCTCGAGTAAGTCTTGAAGTCTTCCATCGGACATCTTCTCACCCGAGAAATCTTTCAGCTTGTTCACAGGCACACCTTGAAACACCTGCTTGAGAAAGTCATCCTGGTCTTCGGCGGCGAATAATGCGAATGTCCGCAGGCAGACTCCAACCTGTGCGCGGAGAAGCTGGGCGACGCAAACAAGATTCCTCGACTCGAGCATGGAGATGAATCCGTCTATCAGTCTCATCGCATACTCAGAGGAGGATGCCAGATATAGATCCCATTGGGTAAAGTCGCCGTTCATGAAGGGAATCACTGCATTGCGCTCGGCGACTCTCAAGGCACTCAGGCTTTGTTCTATTTTCTCAGCTTCTTGTTTGAACTGTTCGCTATCCAAAATGCCCCCAAATGCCGGCTTCTCAACAAATCAAAAAAGCAAGAGAGACAGAGATTAGGTTCCTGCTCCACTGAACCCGCGTTTCCAGTCGAGACACTCCTCCTCGAAGATCTCCCCAGAGTCCCGTCTCTCGCGCCCCTCACGGAACTGTCCATATCAGTGTAGCCAATCCAAGCACAGCCCCACCGCACGGCCCAGTCGCTTCCGGTCCTGCGTGACCCCGTGAAGGCGGAAGGGCGTGGTTGTCGTCATCGCGTTCCTTTCTCCTCGTACCTTTTTGGGCATGCGTCACGGGCCCCCGCGCGGCGCTGAGAGCGAATCGGCGCAGGCTTGGGGCCAGTTGCGTAGAGGTTGAGGTTCGGGTTTCGCCGGCTTACGCAGCTTGGCGGGCAGAGCGCCCGGGCTCGCTGCGCCTAGGGCGCGGCGGGATCCGCGACGCCGGAGGTGTCGATCTCGCCCAGATTGGCGAGCTGGCTGATGAACGGGATACTCTCGTGTTCGTCCACCTCGACGCCGCCGAGCACGATGGTGCTGTCGCGCGTGTCGATGTGGGTTGTGAACACGGCCGGGTCGAAGCCCGAAGCGATAAAGCCAATGCCCGCGAGGACAACACCCGCGGCAACGAGCCCGCCCGCCACGGCGAGGTAGATCTTCTTCGCGCTGGTCATGGTACTCACTCCTTTCTACGCTGCGAGGTGCGCGGCAGCGCCGCCTTTCTCGCCCCTGTTCTTCCAGAAGGGCGAGGCGGCCTTCCTCGCCCAGAGCGCCGAGAGGCGCGCAATTTGTTTTGAGGCGGCCCAAGCGCCAGCACCAACGAAGAGAGCCACGCCGACGAGGCCGAGCCCCACGCCCGCCGAGGCGAGGGCGTACGGGAAGTGGCCGATGGTGACGCCGCTTACGGCAAGCAGGAGCCCAACTATGCCCGCGCCCCCGAGTGCCGCCGCGACGATCCACACGCAGAGCGCCAGCACCCAGATGCAGATATAGACCGTGACGGCCACGGCGGCGAAGGCGGCGAGCAGCGGCACCCACACCGGGGAGCCCACGATGGCCAGCACCCACAGCAGCGCGGTGCTGCGCCGGCGCGTCCTCGCGATTGCGCGCGGCACGGCGGGCAGGTCGTCGAGCGTGGCCTCCGCCACCTCGCCGGGCGTGCCCATGGCGGCCACGGCCTCCTCCTCGCTCATACCGTCCTCCATGCGGTCGGCGATGGCCTCCGCGTAGAAAGCCTTGGTCTCCTCCACCTGCTCGGCCGGAAGGCAGGAGAGCAGCTCGCCCAGCCGGCCCAGGAACTCATCGCGCGTCATGGTGCGCCTCCTCAACGTATGCGTAAATCTCCCGTACGGACGGCCACTCGGCCAGGAACTCCTCGATGCGCGCTCGCCCGTCGTCCGTGATGCGGTAGTACCGGCGCAGCCGCCCGTTGTGCTCGGCGGAGCGCGCCGTGATGCATCCGGCCTTCTCCAGGCGCTTGAGCAGCGGGTAGAGCGTCGACTCCGTGAGCCCCATGCTCGCCGGTACGTCCTTCACAATCTGGTAGCCGTAGGACTCCTCGCCGGAGACGGCCGCGAGCACGCAGGCCTCCAGGAAGCCGCGCTTCATCTGTGCCTCCATCCGCACACCTCCTCTCGTCATATACTATGCTATACACACTATACGATGCAAGGTATTAGACGTCAACTCTCATCGCGAAGATTCTCCGGCCCCTGCGCGCTGCGAACGTGATATCGCGGGGCGGTTGGCATTATGCATGAAACGTCAAGTAACGCTCTTTTGATCCACTTCCACTCGGCCCCATATGCCCTGTACAACACCCCCCTTCAACCTTGGGTTCAAGGGAGCCGCTAGGCTGGGCGTGCCGGACGGTAAGGTCCTGGACGCGATGGTGGACTTCTCCGATGCCATAGGGGTCATGGGTCTACGCCGATGGAGGCCCACGCACGCGGCAGGGCTCGCCCGTCACCGCTGGTCGCCGGACGGTCCCCACGCCCCGCTCGCCAACGCGCAGGCGACAGCAGCAGTCCAGCGCTAGCTGGAGACGCCGGAATGCCCAGAAGATGCGTTTCCCATCACTGCGACAGAGCTTTTTGCAGGGGTGGCAATTTTTCCTAATATCGAGGTCAGCTTGGCTTCGGTAGCCACCTTGAGAGCATCGCCAATAGACTCTTCCTTTATGCGTTCGACATAATCGTAGGCAATGCCCAACAATTCCAGTCCCGAGCAACAGGAGTACAATTGTCGCTATAGTTGCCAGCTGTTGGGAGATGGAAGATGGACTGCGATGGCTACCCGCGCATTCCCATGCCGTTGATGTGCACTGCCTTTGTGCCGGGCCAGATTGACGCTGCGGTTGCAGGCATTTCCGACCCCGATTCACGCACCATCGCCACGGCAGAAGCGCTGTACTTTCGCGGACAGGCCACGCTCGCCGCCGAGACAGCACGCCCCTATCTTGACGCCACCGACCCCGCACTGCGCTATTCCGCATGCTTTATCTGCGGATATGCCAGTCTGTCGCTCAACCGTATCGCCGATGCCCGCCGTTGCCTTGCGGGCATCCTCGATACGCCACCTGACGAGGAATCGCCTGCCGTCCACGCCATGCATATCCTGTTCGCCTCCGCCGCGAGCGTCCTGCTGCACTTGCCTTCCCCGTATTCCGCCGAAGAGTTTTATCCGCTTGCGGCGCATCTGCCCGAAGGTCTGCGCTTGTTCGCCAGCTACGTGATGGCGCATGCCCTGTACCTGCGCGGCGAATATGGCCGCAGTCTCGGCATGGCAGAAAACGCCCTGATCATGAAACAGGGAAGCTATCCCATCTCGGAGCTATTCCTGCACTTGTCGGCTTCTATGGCATGCATGAGCCTCAAGGACATCGACGCCGCAAAAACGCACTTCGGAGCCGCTTGGAACATTGCGTGCCCCGACGGCCTTATCGAGCTCATTGGCGAGCACCACGGCCTTTTACAGGGGCTCATCGAGGCGTGCCTAAAAACGCAATACCCTGACGACTTCGCGCGCATCATCGAGATCACGTACCGCTTCAGCTACGGCTGGCGGCGCATCCACAACCCCGATTCGGGCGAGGACGTGGCCGACGATCTAACGACCACGGAATTCACCATGGCCATGCTCGCCTGCCGCGGATGGACCAACGCCGAAATCGCACGCCATATGGGAGTATCGCCGGGCACCGTTAAAAACCGCCTATCCGGCGTATACGCAAAGCTTGGCATCGGCACACGCGCCGAGCTGGTCGCCCACATGTTGCGCTAGCGGCCAGACTGTCCGTCGTATCGAAAGCGCTCCAGGGGTCTGACGCTTTCGCGCGCTCAAATTGGACATTTTGGTCATCGAACGGCACTACCGCCACGAGGCGCCTTCTCGCAAAATTGGATTATTTCCACCGATACCTGCGGGATGGGAGCCCAAGATGCTTGATCGCCGTTCGTTACTTGTTGCTGGAGCGTCCTCGCTAGCGAGCATTATGTTGCCTCGCGTGCCGGGAAGCGCAAACGCCTTCATATTGCCGTTCGCGCCCACCGCGGCCTATGCCGACGAAGAGGACCCCTTCAAGGTGCTCGTTCTCTCGCGCACCATGTTTGGTGTGGTCGTGGTCGACGTCGCCAACAAGAATATGCCCATCGCGGGTGTCCAGGTCACGCTCACGTCGCGCTATGCTACAGGCAAGCGGCTCACCGCCACGACCGATGACGAAGGCACGGCCATCTTTGAGGTCGCGCCTCTTTCGGAAGGCTACGTAGACGAGGCAACGCTTCTCGACGCGTACGACTTTAACGGCGGTATCTCCATTAGCATGGCGGGCTACCGTGATGTCGAGATTCCCCTTGCGCGTATCCAGGGCGGCACCGCCATTACCGCACCCACACGTCCGCTTTCCGACGGCGAGCCGTACTTTCGACAGCTCACATTCGACGAATGGGACATCCAGTACGCCGACGCCACGTTTATGGCAATGCCAGCGGACGAAGCAGCAAACGACCAGCCCAACACGCACGCCTTTACCGTGCAGGCCCATCTGCCGCAGGGCGGGCAGGCAACGCTGTGCATCAACAAGGTAATGCCCGCCACGGGTAGCTCGCCCGAAACCGTCACGCAAATTGGCCAAGTCAAGGCCAGTGCATCGGGTTCGGATAATCTGGCGACGTTCACACTCGAAGACAAGTTCCTCGATGCAGCTTCGGGCCTTCTGGAGGAAGGATGCAAGCTGCGCTTTGTGCTCGACTACCAGGGCAAAACCTACACGCTCTCATCCCCCATGGCCGTTGCCACCGCACCGGCCTCAAAGGCAGAATCGGGCTCAACGACCATCATCCCCACCACCATGGATCAAGAGATCACTCCGTTTGATTTCCCCGCGGCGTTCCCCGGCATCGGCGGCAACAAGTTCGTCTGCTGGATGCCCATGTTTCCGATTCTCTTCGATTTCTCGTTTGCCGGGTACGTACTGTTTGGCGGCGGATACAAACCGGCCAGCTACATGAACGATTCGGGCAATCCGGATCCGGAATACTGGAAGAAGTCGCCGCGCGAGTCGGGCGCCAAGCAGGCAAACCGCTACCTCGACGAGATGGAGGGGAAGTGGAATCAGTACAAAAGCATGAGTGCCGGTTCGGGCACCGATCCAAGGAACACTAAGCTCCTTCGCCACCATTGCACGCTGCTGTTTACGATGGATATCGCCACACAGGTGTACGGATCGCTCGCCTACGACTGGGTTGGCAAAACTTGGGGCAACAACAACGATCCGGCGTTTGGCAATATTAAGGCTCTCTTCCAAGTAAAAACCGACCTCAACTGGACCGAGCAGTTCACCTTGGGCCCGGTGCCGTTTTTCCTAAACGTCAACCCTTGGGTGCTGGCGAAGCTGGCGCTCGCCGTGGGTGCCCACACGCACGGCAGCGGCGCGGCGTTTTTTAAAAACATTTCGCTTGACTATTCAAACACGTCGGGCTCGTTCACCATCCAGATCGGGCTTGCCGTCACCTTTGGCGCCGGCGTTGCAGGCGTCGCTTCGTCTGCCGTGCGCGGCGCCGCATCCCTCACGCTGTTCATTGGGTACGAGAAGGCAGATGGACACCAGCTTCCGCGACTGCGCGTAGGTGCAGACGTCGATGTCGATGTGATACTCCAGTTCGTAATGTTCAAGTGGACCACCAAGGCTTGGTCGGGGTCGTGGCCCACACTCCTCGATTCGTGGAATATGTCGGTGAACAATGCCAACCAGTATGTGCTCCAGCGCTCTGAGCTCGCGTTGGGTGGAGATACGCCTTACACGCTGGATGCCTGCTTTGGCGCGACCAGCAATGCCGAGGCAGGTGATGTGCCGCAGTTTATCGCGTCGGCCACCATCGTCACCAATGCCGAGCTGCTCGCATGCGCCGAAGTTGTAGCCACCCCCGTAAACGTCGTACCAATCGTACGCGATTGGGATCAAGCGGTCACACGCATTGAGCTCGAGGCGGATGCAGAGAGCGACGACACGGGACAGGTCGAACATTTCGTCCATGCCCTGATGGAGGATGACGAAAATGCCGCAACGATGTATGCGTACACCTATATCGGACAGGCGAAGGACGCCGTTGCGGACCCCAACGCCAATTCTGCTGGTGTATCGGAGGACGAGCGTGGCGGCATCAAGCCCTCGAGCGACAACGTGCTGTTTCCTGGCGTGCTCAGCGAAGCTCACATGAAGCTGGCAATGATTGCCGGCGTAGAATGCCTGTTCCGTATCGCCTCGGTGCGCTACGGCGACAATGGCCGCTCACGCCTGGTGGTGCACACAAAGGCAAACGGCACGTGGTCTGCCCCCATGCCCGTGGACTTCCCCCTTGGCTTTGGCGAGGGCGACGTGGAGCGCGACGGCATATTCGATTACGACTTCGACGTAGTGGAATATACGGACGGAAGAGAAAACCAGGACGCCTACGTGTTGCTGGTCTCGGGCGAGCGGCGTGACGGCGACGACACCCTTTTCGATGCGGCGAGCACATCCGGCATACTGTCCGTTGTGCGCCTGCGCATAAGTAATGACGTGATCCGCGTGGTGTCGCATACGTCATGGCGCAGCATCTCGCGCGGCCGCCTGCAAGAGGATGGCTACCATTGCCTGCAGTGCCCGCGTATCACGGTGGGCAAGGCGCTGGTCGACGGGCGCCTGTCGGGTGCCTACCTCCACCGCCGCGGAACCACCGCGGAAAAGGCGCTCGGCAGCGAGGCTGAGGTTGCGCTGGAGTGCTTCACCCTGTGGTCGGACGTTTCGGGCGACAGCCTGACGTTCCGTCAGGTCCTCCGCTTTCCGCAGGCACCGTCGAGCATCGAGCTGGGCTCGCCCGAGAATATCAACGGCAAAATGGTGGTGCCCGTTGCGTACGAGACTGCAGACGGTTGCGGCTGCGCATCGTACGCCGTGATCGGCCAGTCCATTGCAGGCTGGGGCGTTATGTCACCAGACGCCACGGTGCCCCATGCGGTGCCGTGGCCGCAACATTCGGGCTTTTTGGCTACCGTCAACGAGCAACTGCAGCATATTACTTGGACGCGAGGCGCATCGGCGTTTGCAACGCAGCCCGTGGGTGCCGCAGGCTGTGGCCCGGCATCGTTTAGCGTAAGCAACAACGGCAGGTGCGCGCTCTATGTAGAGAACACCGATGGCAAGGTGGGACAGACCTACGACGAAGAAGGCAACCCAGTTGCAGTGATGGGCAAGCACTTCCGCATCTTCGCCAGCACCTTGTCAGGCGATCTGTTTACGGAGCCGTTCGTGATGTGCGAGCTGGACCATCCCGTCGATCAGATAACGACATTTTTGACGTCGGGGAGCATGCTCTCCGCGCTCGCCACGCACATTGTGAGCGCGGAGAAGAGCGAGGCAGAACTACACGGCATCGAAGTGCCCTTGGTGGCGTGTGCCACTCCGACGGGCGCGGTCGCTACCTCGGGCGCGGTGGTGCCCGGAGCAGCAGGCGAATCCTTCATGGTCACGGTGCGAAACGACGGCAACACCTTGCTGACCGCCGGCACGATCGATCTGTACCGAGAGGGCTCCAGTCAGCCGTTCTCCAGCGCATCCATCGGGTTCGGAGTGAACGCACGCATGGCATCGATCTACGATCCAGAGCTTGCCGAGGACGCTTCGGCCAACGACATGACACACGTGAAGTACACGCTCGAGACGCTGGGCGCACATTTTGCAACGCACCCGCTGGTAGCCGACAGTGGCAACGCCGTGCTGGCACCGGGTTGCACGGCACAGTTCCGCATGAGCTTCGCCATCCCCGAGAGTTGGAGCGACGAGGTGGGCAAACGTGTAACGCTGTATGCGAAGGCGCGTAATCTGGTGGCGCTCGATCCCGTAACGCTCGAGGAAATTCGACCGGGCGCAAACTCGGCGCTGGGTGCCGTACTGCACGAGCTTCATGTGCCCGACGCGGCATGCGAACGCTCAGAAGTTCAGGTCGGCGTATACGACAGCGCGGATACGACAGGACTTCACGATGCACCGATGACGGCGGACGGCGGTGGCGGCTCAAGTGGCGGCGGTACTGACAAGGGCGGCGACTCCGGCGGAAGCAGCTCCAGCAGCGGCAAGGATCACGGCAATAACAAGCGCCCCGGAAAAGCGGGCGCGCTTGCGGGCACGGGCGATGTCAACGCTCCCCTTACGGCAGCCGCAGCAGCACTCGCCGCAGCAGGCGCCGGCCGCGTCGCCTACAGCGCCCGCCGCACGGCGCTCGAAACCGACACCGCCGGTGAGGTCAATTCGGATAGGTCTCGCTAGCTCCTAGTTACCTTTGCGAGAGACGCCGACTCGGCTCATCGAACACCAAAAGGGCTGGCCCCGATAACTCGGAGCCAGCCCTGAGTCGCCTGACGTAAGAATCGCGGCGTTACTTGAGCTTCAGTGCCTCCATCATGGGCACGGCGGCGTCCCAATCGATCTTCCAGCCAATCGACACGCGGACGGTTTCACCCGTTGCGGGAGCCGTCGCAAACAGTGTATGGCCGTTGTCGGGACCGGTAAAGCGCAGCCACGTTATGCCGTTGTACTCGACCTGGTCGGTTGTTGTCTCCTTACCTTCGTAGACCTGCTCTAGGCTTGCAACCTCTTCCTCCGGCGAGCGCGGGAAGATGCTGATGTTCAGGCGTCCTCCAGTCTCGTCGTGGAAGAAGTTTGCCTTTTCGCGCTCTTCGTCGGACGAATCCAGCGTGTACCCATCGGCGGCCTCGATGCTGTACGATGCGCAGTCGATGCCCGTTAAATCTGCCTTCTCGCCAGAATCGGCCACGCCGCCGGCCGCCTTGAACTCCTTGGTCTCGCATCCCGTGGTGTCAAAGTGCATGGCCTCATGATTCTTGGCGGGGGCATAAGCGTCTACGAACTCGACAGTGATGGGCCCGTAGTACGCCGTCTTGGGCGCCCAGAAATACACGTACTCAACGGTCTCACCCGGGCCGATATCTGGCCTCTCGGAAAGGTCGATGCCCTCGTGCAGCTCATCGGGAGCCTCGCTTGTAACGTAGTCGAGCACGGCCGCCTTGCCGGAAGTAAACAACGGGTCGCCTGCCTCAAGATCGCCCTGGGCAGCATGCACGTTAAAGGAACTGAACGTCCTGTTCTTTGTGTTGTTGTTGGTGATCTTGATGTGCAGGTAAAAGCCGTCCTGCAGCTTGGCATCGCCGCGATAGAACGTACCGTGAGCCACCGACTCATAGGTAATGCCTGCCACCTCGACCGTCTGCGAATCATAGGCTTTGGGCTTTTCCTGCACAGGCGCGCTGCCGCCCGAACCGCCAGGCGAGCCGCTCGGAGCACTACCGCCACAGCCGGCCACTGTACACGCCAGCACGGCCGAAAGCGTCACGGTGGGAATTCCTAACAGCAGTTTCTTTGTCATGGGCCTCATCATTCTCACCGCTCCTTTCGGCTTGCAGCTCATCCATTGCCCGAGTCCCAAGTTGACCCCGTGGCATCGGCTTCCACTATGAGCGTATGACGAAACACGGCGCCGGCGAAGTGACCCGTGGCCCAAATAACGACCCACCAGCGTTCCTTATGGGCCAAAAGAACTCGCACATGCACGCCCCCGGCCCATAAAACGAGACGTCTGTCCCAATGTTCGATTCGATCCAACAATCCGCACGACACGTTTTCGACAACGTATCCAACCGCAAACGCAGCAAGACGCATTCGGCCGCCTTCAAATTTACTCGGGCAGAACCGACTCGGTTTTGTCCGAGTAAACTCGAGCATAAACTGATCCATGCGATACAATTAACTCGGACAAAACCGAGTCGGAAGGAACCGAGTAAGTGGAATTTATTGGCAGGGAGCGTGAGCTCGCCCGTATTAAGAAAACGCTCAAAGCACCCGAGCAGCGCAATGTTCTCATTTACGGCAGGCGTCGCGTCGGAAAAAGTGAGCTCATCAAGCAGGCGCTAACCGATTTGTCGGACGTCGCAACGGTCTATTACGAGTGCCGCCAAACCTCCGAGGCAGACAACCTCGAGAGTCTGTCCGTCCTTGTTGCTGAAGCGCTGAGCTTTCCTCCGCTCGCCTTCACAGGCATCCGCGAGCTCATCGAATTTCTGTTTGCCCAAGCCAAAGACAAGAACATTACCCTCGTTCTCGACGAATACCCCTACTTGAGAGATGCGGTTAAAGGCTTAGACAGCATTCTTCAGACCTCAATCGACGCCCACAGGGAAGACTCACGTTTAAACATTGTCCTGTGCGGCTCCTACGTTGAGATTATGAAATCCCTCATCGAGCATGAAAGCCCCCTCTACGGGCGAATTGATCTCGCGCTTGAGCTTAAGCCCATGGATTACTTTGACGCCGCGAAGTTCTATCCCGCGTTCTCGCCCGAGGACAAGGTGCGGCTCTATAGCGTTTTTGGCGGTATCCCCTTTTACAATCGCCTCATCGATCAATCCCAAAGCGTACGCGACAACATCATCGAGCTCGTCACGGAACCTGGCGCCCGCTTAGAAAGCGAGGTGCCGTCCTATCTCAACGCCGAGATCTCGAAGATGACCAACGCCAACGAAGTTTTCGGGGCTCTCGCACAAGGTTACTCCCGTTGGGGGGACGTGCTGGCACAGTCGCACGTCTCGAGCGGTCCGGCCATGGCAGACGTGCTCGACAAGCTCATGTCACTCGAAATCGTCCAAAAGCGTGCACCCATCAACGACCCCACGAACAAGCGCAAGTCTGGCTACTTTGTAGTGGATCCGCTTTCGCTCTTTTACTATCGCTATGTTTTCCGCAATGCCTCAGCGCGTCAGCTGCTCGACCCAGAAGTCTTCTATGATCGTCACGTCTCCCAAGACTTCGAGGAAAACTACGTTCCACATATGTTCGAGGAGATCTGCCGTCAATACCTCGTGCGGCAGAACAGGACCGGCAAGATCGAACCGGCTTTCGACGCCATAGGCAAGTACTGGTACGACGATCCCGCAAACAAAACGAGCGGCGAATTCGATGTGGTAACGCAAGACCCCGAGGGCTACGCATTCTACGAAGCAAAGTTCCGCAAATCCCCCATCACGCAAAAAATGGTCGACGAGGAAATCGCCCAAGTCGAGGCAACGGGGCTCAAGTGCCATCGCTATGGATTCTTCTCCCGTTCGGGCTTCGAAGCTGGCGAAAGCGATCGAACCGTCTTCATCGACCTGCCGCAGATGTTTGGATAGGACAGGACAGGTCCCTCCCGCATTCCAAGCATTCATTATCTAATCGAACGATTGTTCGATGGATTTCGTGTTGGTTGGAATCGTCTGTGGGCTGGGCTATGCTACCTTGACTATCTATATGACTTAATCGCAGCAAAGGAACACCGAGAGAGCGAGTATGGCAAAAAACACCGCAAACTATGGTAACGACAGTATCCGCCAGCTCAAGGACGAGGAACGCGTACGCCTGCGCCCTGCCGTTATCTTTGGCTCGGACGGACTCGATGGCTGTGCACACGCTGCCTTCGAGATCCTGTCCAACGCCGTTGACGAGGCGCGCCAGGGCTACGGCAAGCTCATCACCCTTACCGCCTTTCGCGATGGCTCCATTCAGGTAGAGGACAATGGCCGTGGCTGCCCGCTCGACTGGAACCCTTCCGAGAAGCGCTTTAACTGGGAGCTCGTCTTTTGCGAACTCTACGCCGGCGGCAAGTATAACAACAACCAGGGCGGCGACTACGATTTCTCGCTCGGCACCAACGGCCTGGGCTCCTGTGCGACTCAGTACGCCTCCGAGTACATGGACGTCACGGTTTGGCGCGACGGCAACAAATACTCCCTGCACTTTAAGAAGGGCAAGGTTGTCGGCGCCAAGAAGAAGGCACTCGAGATTGAGCCCAGCAATGAGGACCGTACCGGCACCACCATCAAGTGGCGCCCCGATCTTGAGGTCTTTACCTCCATCAGCATCCCCCACGAGTGGTATCGCGAGACCATGCGCCGCCAGGCCGTGGTCAACGCCAACGTGACCTTCCGCCTGCGTATCGAGGGCGACGACGGCGAGTTCTCCGAAGAGGACTTCTGCTATCCCAAGGGCATCGAGGACTACGTGCTCGAAAAGGTCGGTACCGACTATCTCACCGAGCCCTTCTTTATCGAGGCTGACCGTCGCGGTCGCGATCGCGAGGACCTGCCCGACTACAACGTAAAGATCACCGCGTGCATGTGCTTCTCGCGCACCTTCATGATGCAGGAGTACTACCACAACTCATCGTGGCTCGAGAACGGCGGTTCGCCCGAGAAGGCCGCCCGTAGCGCTCTGACCAGCGCCATCGATGCTTACATTAAGCAACAGGGCAAGTACAACAAAAACGAGAGCGGCATTAAATGGCAAGACGTCCAGGACTGCCTGGTACTGGTGACCAACTGCTTCTCCACCCAGACGTCCTACGAGAATCAGACCAAGAAGGCCATCAACAACCGCTTTATCCAGCAGGCCATGACGGCCTTCTTTAAGGAGCGCCTCTCGACCTACTTGATCGAGAACAAGGACGCCGCCAATAAGATCATGGAGCAGGTGCTCATCAACAAGCGCTCGCGCGAGAACGCCGAAAAGACGCGTCAGAGCATCAAGACCAACCTGCAGCAGAAGACCGACATGGCCAACCGCGTGCAGAAATTCATCGACTGCCGCTCCAAGGACAAGAGCCGCCGCGAGATCTACATCGTAGAGGGCGACTCGGCAGCAGGCGCCATTCGCACCTCGCGCGATGCCGAGTTCCAGGGCGTTATGCCCGTCCGCGGCAAAATCCTCAACTGCCTAAAGGAGGACTACCCGCGCATCTTTAAGTCCGACATCATCATGGACCTCATGCGCGTGTTGGGCTGCGGCGTGGAGATCAAGGACAAGCGCATCAAGAACCTCGGCGCCTTTGACCTGGACAACCTCAACTGGAACAAGGTCATCATCTGTACGGACGCAGACGTCGACGGTTACCACATCCGCACGCTCGTGCTCACCATGCTCTATCGACTGGTGCCCACGCTTATCGACGAGGGCTACGTCTATATCGCCGAGTCGCCGCTCTACGAGATCAACTGCAAAGAGAAGACCTACTTTGCCTACACCGAGCTCGAGAAGAACGGCATCCTCAAGGAGATCGGCGACCAGAAGTGTTCCATCAACCGCTCTAAGGGTCTTGGTGAGAACGACCCGGACATGATGTGGCTCACTACCATGAACCCCGAGACGCGCCGCCTGATCAAGGTGGAACCCGAGGACGTCACCAAGATGGAGACCATGTTCAACCTGTTGCTGGGCAATGACGAGGCAGGCCGCAAGCGCCATATCTCCGAGCACGGCAAGGAATACCTGGACCAGCTGGACCTGCAATAGCAGCAAATCGATAACGACGGCCCATAAGAAGTTCAAGAGGAAATCGTGGCAAAGAAGAAGACGAAGAACCAGCCAAAGAAAAAGCAGGTCAACGCCGAGAACGTCATCGGCCTGCACTCCGAGGTCACCGACCAGCCGATCACGCAGACGCTCGAGGTCAACTACATGCCCTACGCCATGAGCGTCAACGTCTCGCGTGCGTTCCCCGAGATTGACGGCTTTAAGCCCTCGCACCGCAAACTGCTCTACACCATGTACAAGATGGGCCTGCTCAAGGGCGAGCGCCAGAAGAGCGCCAACATCGTGGGCCAGACCATGAAGCTCAACCCGCACGGCGACGCCGCGATCTACGAGACGATGGTGCGCCTGGCCACCGGTAACGAGGCGCTGCTCGCGCCGTTCGTTGAGTCGAAGGGCAACTTTGGCAAGTATTATTCGGGCGACCTGAGCTACGCCGCCTCGCGTTATACCGAGGCCAAGCTCTCCCCCATCAGTGCCGAGATCTTCAAGGACATCGACAAGGACCCGGTCGACTTCGTTGACAGCTACGACGGCGCCATGAAGGAACCGCGCCTGCTGCCCACCACGTTCCCCAACATCCTCGTCTCGGCCAACAAGGGCATCGGCGTCGCCATGGCGTCCGATATCTGCGGTTTCAACCTCAACGAGGTCTGCACCGCCACCATGCACTACCTGCAGGATCCCGACTGCGACCTGCTCGAGTACATGCCCATGCCCGACTTCTCGACCGGCGGCGAGATTATCTACCGCCGCGAGGAGATGGAAAAGATTATCGAGACCGGCCTGGGCAGCTTCCAGATTCGCTCCCGCTGGCGTTGGATTCCTGAAGAGCGCATCATCGAGGTGTACGAGATTCCCTACACCACCAAGACCGATGTCATCATCGAGCGCATCGTCAAGCTCTCCAAGGAGGGCAAGGTCAAGGAGATCGCAGACATTCGCGACGAGACCGACCTTTCGGGCCTGCGCATCGCCATCGACCTTAAGCGCGGTGTCGACCCCGACAAGCTCATGGCTAAGCTCTATCGCTCGACCACGCTGCAGGATTCGTTCTCGTGCAACTTTAACGTACTGGTCGACGGCTACCCCCGCGTTATGGGCGTGCGCCAAATCTTGCACGAGTGGGTCAAGTGGCGTATTGAGTCTACGCGTCGCCGCATTAACTTCGACCTAGGGAAAAAGTCCGAGCGCCTGCACCTGCTGCACGGCCTCGAGGCGATCTTGCTCGACATCGACAAGGCCATCGCCATCATCCGCGGCACCAAGCTCGAAGCCGAGGTCGTGCCCAACCTTATGAAGGGTTTCGACATCGACGAGACCCAGGCCGAGTTTGTTGCCGAGCTCAAGCTCCGCAACATTAACGAAGAGTACATTCTCAACCGCACCAAGGATATCGCCAAGCTTGAGGGCGAGATTGCCGAGCTTGAGGAGATCCTTTCCAGCGAGGAGAACATCAAGAAGGTCATCAGCGACGAGCTGGCCGCGGTCAACAAGAAATACGTGATGCCGCGCCGCACGGGCAGGATTGAGCCCCACGAGGTCATCGAGGTAAGCCTGGAGCCTGAGGTCGAGGAGTATCCGGTTACCATCATGCTCTCGCGCGACGGCTACCTCAAGAAGATGACCGACCGCGTGCTCAAGAAGGCTGCCACGCTCAAGTACAAGGACGGCGACAAACCCTTTATCGAGTTCCCGTCCTCCAACACGCACGAGCTGCTGGTCTTTACCAACAAGAGCCAGGTGTACAAGTGCAAGGTTGCGGCGTTTGAAGACACCAAGTCGGCCCAGCTGGGCTCGTACTTGCCGACCGATCTTGAGATGGAACCCGACGAGAGTGTCATCTGGGTCATCGACCCCGAGGACTACAAGGCCGACGTGCTGTTTGTCTTTGAAAACGGCCGCGTGGTGCGCGTCGCGCTTTCCGGATACGTCACCAAGACCAACCGCAAGCGCCTCAAGAACGCCATCTACGGCGGCAGCAAGCTGCTGTATGCCCAGGTGCTCAAGGAGGATCGTGACATCGCGCTGGTCTCGAGCGACTACCGCCTGATGAACTTCAACACGTCGCTGCTCAAGACCAAGACGACAACCAACACGCAGGGCGTCCAGGCCTTTACGGCCAAGAAGGGCCGCTCGGTCACCACTGTCGGCACAACCGAGGAGATTCTTGGCGCCGGTGTCTCGGCCGAGAAGTTCACCGCACAGAGCCTCCCCTCCGCCGGTGCCCTTATGAAAGAAAACGACATGCCGAGCCTGTTTGACTAGAACGACGGCAGTCGAACTGGCCCAAGCCACAAACCAGCGGGGCCCGGAGCGCAGTAAATGCCGCGCTCCGGGCCCCATGCATTACAGCAGCATCATCCCTATAGACAAAATGCCGCATAAAGTGGAACAGACATAAGTCCATCATTCATTCCAAAGGGCTTAGTCGATAGCCTGATAAGGCGCACGCCCGGATGGGTCTTTTTAAGTGAGGACAGGCTTCGAGATCTTGTGTTCTCCCCCGCCTTGACTTCAATCGCAGACAAGCATCCCTGCTTCTCTACTACAAAGTCGATTTCCGCACGATTGTCTCGCGCCCAATAATGCAGCGGATAGCCCATGGCTGAAAGCTGTTGGGCAACGTAGTTTTCGGTAAGTGCACCCATGAATGTACCGCCGATACCGGCAAGAATATCGGCGCGTTGAGCACCGGCCTTGGAGACGAGCAGCCCTGTATCCGCCTGATAGATTTTAAAAGCAGACGGGTTAACAAAGGCCTCTAAAGGGCTTTCGATCTGCCCGACTAGGCTGCAGCGCGCCACCGTACCCGACAATACAAGCCAGTCGAGAGCATCTCCAAAGAGAGACGCATTGCCCCCCGCTCGCACTACCTTGTATTGAAATTTACGATTCTCTTTGGCAAGCTGCTGTGGAATGGAATCGAAGCACGCACGCGTCTTTGCGCTCAAGCGTTCATCAGCATATTTATTGGTGTCGGCGGAATATCCGTCGAGAATAATCCGATGCTTTTCGGCCACATCAATGATTGACTGATCATCGATGTACGTTTGGACCGCCTCGGGCATTCCGCCAACAACAAGATACTGTCGATAGAGCCCAAGCGCCTTTTCATGAAGGCTTGGCGCAAGAGGTCCCATTGACTCGAATGATGAGCGTATCTCGTCGACCAGCTGATCGTGCCCCATCGCCCAGAGAAACTCCTCGAAATCGAGTGGAGTCATCTCAATCAAGTCGGTCTTTCCAACGGGGAACGAATACGACTGATGGTTAATGGCAACCCCAAGAAGCGACCCAGCAGCCGCAACGTAATACTCGGGAGCATCTTCGCAAAAGTATTTAAGGGAAGTGAGCGCTTCCTCGCATGCCTGGATCTCGTCAATGAACAGTAAGGTTTTGCCAGGCACGATACGCTGCCCCGTACGAGCCTCGATCGCGCGTACGATCGAATGAGGGTCAAGACCGCCCGAAAAATCCGCTCGCGCCGACCGGTCATTCTCAAGATTAACGTAGACAACCGATTCGAAAAGATCCTGGGCGTACGTTCTGAGCAGATAGGTCTTGCCACACTGGCGTACGCCTTTGACCAGCAAAGGTTTTCTATCAGCCCTGTCTCGCCATTCCCTAAGGAGCTCATCTGCCTTGCGACGCATACGCAACCTTCCCTCATGAACTTCTGTTTGACAATATTTTAACGCGGATTAATTTGTTTTCAGTTATTTTTCTGCGTTTAATAATTGTTCTATACGGCACTTGAGGGAATACACCCCTATTCATATACTCGCGATACAACCGATTGCCATGCGCTCCTCTTGTCCTTAGGCGAGCTTGCGGGCGAGCTCTCGCACCCCTTCCAACTTGGGCGACGATGCCATGCTGTCGCGCTCGGTCATACCGCTGATGGTGACAATGCCCTGATCCTCCCACTTGCAGTACGCGCAGGTCGACTTGTACATGGCGATCGCCGCATCATAGACGCCCTCGCTGTGGCTATCGAGCAAAAGGGCCGTCTTGGTGAACGGGAAGCCCGTGGCACCGAAGGCGTACAGGCGGTCGATGGCGGCCTTCTCCTGCGCGGTGATATCAAACCAGTAGATAGGCGAGGCGAAGACTCCCTCCTTCATGCCGCAAGCGCTCGGCACACATTTCGTTGTAACCAAAACAGATGGAGCTATTCAGTCGTCTGTAGATCGCATCTCTCGTTCGCGCTCTCTAAAGAAGGTGCAAGCAGAAGCATCACGGGCATTGATCGGCGCCGATATGGATCACGACATGAAACCGTAAGGGTTGGCCAGAGGTTGCTAGATTCAGTAGCTCGCAGCAATAGAGCGAATGACAACTTCGGCGATATAATCCGTGTCATCTTGAATGTTCCCGAGCGGAAGGTACAGCTCATGTCCAAGCTCAACATCGACCAGCGATCGATTCGCGATCTTCTCACCGATAAGCGATCAGACTTCCTCATCCCCGACTACCAGAGGCCCTACGCCTGGGGCGAGGATGAATGCGCAACGCTGTGGGATGACCTGTTCTCGTTCGCTTTTCCAGGCGATGACTACGAGCGTTTCGACAGCGAGAACGACGAATACTTTCTAGGGCCCATCGTCACCTTTAAGAACCTCTCTGGCCAACTTGAAATCATTGACGGCCAGCAGCGCCTCACCACCATCATGCTGCTGCTCCGCGCGTTCTACGACAAGTTCACCAACATGAAGGATAAGCAGTCTGTGAAGATGCGCGAGGCAATCGCCCGTTGTGTATGGAAAACAGACGAGTTCGACGAGCCCAACATGGAGCGCCTCAAGATCGACTCCGAGGTTGCATCGGACAACGACAAGAGTGAATTCCTCGAGATTTTACGAGAGGGCAATGTAGGCGATGGCTGGAAGAGCGCCTATGCCCGCAACTTCGCTTTCTTCCAGAGGAAAATTGAGCAACTGGTGAGCGAGTGGCCCACCTACACCGTCTACATGGCCACACGTGTCATCAACAATGTGATACTGTTGCCCATTGAAGCGGAGTCGCAGGACACCGCGCTACGCATCTTCTCGACTCTAAACGACCGAGGGCTGCCTCTCTCGGATGCCGACATCTTCAAGAGCCAGTTCTACAAGCATTATTCCGACACGGGGCGCAAGGACGAGTTCATCCGTCGCTGGAAGGGACTCGAAGAGGGAGCGAACGCTATCTTCCGGCCCATGCGCGGCACACCAACCGATGAGCTATTTACGCGCTACATGTACTACCGCCGCGCGAAGAAAGGCATCCGCGACACGACCACCGCATCGTTGCGCGACTTCTTCGGTGCCGATGGTTACGCCATGCTCAAGGAGGACGCCACGCTCGACGATCTCGAGGCGCTGCTCGGTTTCTGGAAACGCGTCGACGCGCAGGAAGGGTTCAGCGAGCGCGTGCTCCGCAGGCTCTTCGTGCTGAACTACGCCCCCAACGGCATGTGGACCTATCTGCTAAGCGTCTGGTTCCTTGCCAACAGCGACAGCAACGGCGTCCTCGATGACGAGGCACTCTACGGCTTTCTAAACAAGATCACGGCATTCATTTTCGCCTACGCCATTGAGCGACCCGGCGTGAACGCGCTGCGTTCGCCAGTGTATCCCGAGATGATCAACATCGTGGAGCACCGCCCGGTGGAGTTTCCTAACCACCACTTCAATCGCGCAAATATTGCTGAGCGATTCCGAACCTACGTGTTCACCAACGGCAGGCCTGTTACAAAGTCCATGCTCACTTGGTGGGCGTACGCAGACCCAGATCAACCACTCATGGACCTAGACACCACGCTCGAAATTGAGCACATCTATGCCAAGAAGCGCAACGAGATAGACCCGCTCGTCGATCAATCCAGCCTGGAGGCGCTGGGTAACAAGGCGCTGCTCGAGAAGCGTGTAAACATCCGCGCGGCCGACTACAGATTCTGCGATAAGCGCAAGTACTATGAGGGATACACCGACGGCAATGGCAAGCGCAAAGCCGGAACAAAGATCGCGGAGCTCAAGCGCCTGACACAAGTCATGGGAGACTTCACCGAAATAGACATCGCGACTCGCACGGCACGGATCATCGATGCCTTCGTGGACTACCTGAGCGACAACGGACTTTTGAGCTAAGGAGCGAACATGTTCGAAAGACTAACCAAGTACGCTGGCAAGCTGGCGGACAGAAACATGAATGTCGAGCTTGGGGGTGGGACGCTCGGACTCGAGGATTTCGTCGACGATTTCTATGAACTGGACGGATTCGCGGACACCAGCTACTTCGAGACGCTTGAACGCCATAGCATCGACACCTCGGAAGGCATAGACAGCTGCGACATCGACCATGGGGACATTGACCTGATACGTGCATGCATCACGTGGTGCGTTCGTGGCGACCGCTTCTGCGACGGACTCCTTGCCGCGCAAGCCAGGAGCGGGTTTCTGGACCGCTGCCTCTCCCGACTGAAGGAGCTCGACGAGAGCCGATCGGCTGCCGCGAAGACATTTCGACCGTGACAGTTACCAACGATAAGCAATAAATCAAGGAGCGTTCCTCAGATAAAGGCCAGCTACAGCTGATAGCAAAACTTGCAAAAAATAGCAAAAGTTGCAAAAGAAAATGTCAGCAACTATGCATGGCAATCAGTAATCCTCTTGGTAAGGGAAGTAGGCTTTCCGCCAACGCTGATAGCCATGCGTTCTTCTTGTCCTTAGGCGAGCTTACGGGCGAGCTCTCGCACCTCTTCCAGCTTGGGCGACGATGCCATGCTGTCGCGCTCGGTCATACCGCTGATGGTGACAATGCCCTGATCCTCCCACTTGCAGTACGCGCAGGTCGACTTGTACATGGCGATCGCCGCATCATAGACGCCCTCGCTGTGGCTATCGAGCAAAAGGGCCGTCTTGGTGAACGGGAAGCCCGTGGCACCGAAGGCGTACAGGCGGTCGATGGCGGCCTTCTCCTGCGCGGTGATATCAAACCAGTAGATAGGCGAGGCGAAGACAACCATGTCGGCGCCTTTCAGCGACTCGATTACGTCGGCCATGTCATCCTTCTGCACGCAAGTGCCCTCGTGAGCGAAGCAATACTGGCACCCCAGGCAACCAGCGATCTTCTTGCTGGCAACGCGAACGACCTCGACCGTATGGCCGGCCTCGCGCGCGGTCTCGGCAAACGCCTCGACCATGGTGTCGGTATTGGCGCCCTTACGCGGGCTGCCGCTCAACACAACGATATTCATAAGAATCTCCCTCCTTCATGCCGCAGGCGCGCGGCATGTTTTCTTGTAGCCAAAACGAATGGAGTTAATCAATCGCCTCGTTTCAGCTACTCCCACTCTTTAGAAGAATCGTCGCTGGAAACTTGGTATTGAATCAAGGCACGCCTTATTTCAAATACTCCTCAAAGAACGCTTTCAGCTTTCCAAACGGAATGACGTCCATCTGATCGTAGAGGTCGGTGTGGCTGGCACCGGGGATAATGAGCAATTCCTTGTTGTCCCCCGTCAGCTTGCTGTACGCGGTTTCGCTGAAATAGCGGGAGTGCGCCTTCTCGCCATGCACCAGCAGCACGGCGGAGCGGATCTCGCCGGCGTACTGCAAGATCGGCATATTCAAAAACGACAGCGAAGACGTCACATTCCAACCGCCATTGGAGCCCAGGCTGCGGGGATGGTAGCCTCGCGGAGTCTTGTAGTAGGCGTAATAGTCCGCCACAAACTGCGGCGCGTCATCGGGCAGCTGATCGACCACGCCGCCCGCCAGCGCGTAGCTGTCATTTTTATAGTCCTCGGTGCGCTGCGCGTTCAGCGCTTTACGCTTTTCGAAGCGCGCCTGCTCGGAATCCTCGGCGTCAAAGTAGCCGTTTGCGGTCACGCGGGTCATATCGTACATGGTCATAGCCGCGGTAGCTTTGATACGGGTGTCGATGGCTGCGGCATTGATTGCCATGCCGCCCCAACCGCAGATGCCGATGATACCGATGCGCTCCGGGTCAACGCTATTCTGCACCGAGAGGAAATCCACCGCTGCGCAGAAATCCTCGGTGTTGATGTCCGGCGATGCCACATAGCGGGGCGCACCGCCGCTCTCGCCGGTATAGGACGGGTCGAAGGCAATCGCGAAAAAGCCCAGCTCCGCCATTTTCTGCGCATAAAGGCCGGACGTTTGCTCCTTCACCGCGCCAAACGGACCGCTGACGGCGATAGCAGGCAGCTTGCCCTCCGCGTTCTTAGGCACGTAGACGTCGGCCGCCAGCGTGATGCCGTATCGGTTGTGGAAAGTCGCCTTGCTGTGCTCAACCTTGTCACTTTTGGGGAACACCTTGTCCCATTCCTGCGCTAGATTCAACTGTTCCATCTTCATGCCTCCTTGTTAGTCGCTGTAAGGTATTCCTCGTCGTCCACGGGCTCCAACCACTCGTTGGAGGTCTCCTCACCCGGAACCTCCAGCGCGAGATGGGAGAACCAGCTGTCGGGCGCGGCTCCGTGCCAATGCTTTACGCCCGCGGGAATATTTACTACTTCGCCAGGGCACAGTTCCTGTGCCGGTTTGCCCCATTCCTGGTAAAACCCTCGACCAGCCACGCAGACGAGGATCTGCCCGCCGCCGCTTTTGGCGCGATGGACGTGCCAGTTGTTGCGGCAACCGGACTCAAACGTCACGTTGTAGACGCCGACCTGCTCGGTGGAAAGGGGCGCGAGGTAGCTTTGCCCGATAAAGTACTTCGCAAATGCGTCGTTGGGGGCGCCAATAGGAAAGGCCATCTCGTTTTGGTGCTCAGCTCTTGCGTCGGCGGCGTCGCCATCCGCCCAAACCTCCTTCGCCATGCGAAAGGCCGCCCACGCCTTGGGCCATCCCGCGTAAAACGCCGCATGCGTAAGGATTTCCGCCATCTCCGTCCTGGTCACGCCGTTGTTCTTTGCGGACATCAGATGATATTGGAACGAAGAGTCCGTCAGACCCTGCGCCATCAGAGCCACCACCGTCACCACGCTGCGGTCTCGAAGGGAAAGCCCGTCTTCTCGGCTCCACACCTCGCCGAACAGCACATCGTCATTGAGCTGTGCGAATTTGGGGGCGAATTCTCCCAGGGCATCCCTGCCCGCCGTCTGCTTAATCGTCATGTTTGATTCCTCCTGTCGATGGTTTTGAGTGCAAAACTGCTTCCGCGCAGCTAAGCCGCGCCTAGACTCCCATGCCCATTCGTCGCGCCTGCTCAAGAGCGGGACGCCCGATGATTTCGCCCACGCCGTTCACGCCGCCGGCGAGGACCGTTTTGCCCATTACGGACCACCCCTTGCGCTACTGATTTGTATTGACGAGAATGAAGGTAATACCTAAACCTGACTTTAGGTCAAGGAATGAATTCGAGATTTATTCGGAGGGGCCATGTACACAATCGGACAGGTGGCAGAAATGTTCGGCTTGCCCGCCTCAACGCTGCGGTATTACGACAAGCAGGGATTGTTCCCGGAGCTGGAGCGGACGTCCGGCATTCGCCGATTCGGCGATACGGAACTCGAGGCGCTTCGGGTCATCGAATGCCTAAAGAAGGCGGGAATGGAGATCAAGGACATCCGTCTGTTCATGGAATGGTGTGCAGAGGGTCCATCAACATACCCCCAGCGCAAGGCCATGTTCGAGGAGCGGAAGGCCCACATGGAGTCGGAGATCGCGAAGATGAACCGTGCCCTGGACATGTTGAAGTTCAAATGCTGGTACTACGAGCAAGCGATTCAAGATGGCAGCGAGGATAGGCTGGAGACGCTGATTCCCGACAATTTGCCGGAAGAAATCAAAGGCGCCTACGAAAACGCACACGCTCGATAAAGCCGTTCGCTATCCATGGGACTCTGGCAAGAAGCTCCTTCCGAACAGAACGAAAAAGAAAGCCTCCGAACCAGAAGGTTTGGAGGCCGTTATTTCCGCTATTCCCACTCGGCAATAGGAGCCACTGGCCAAAAGCCTGTCAACATCAAAACAAGTCCTCAATCTATCGATTCTACGTGAGGCAATGGTCCCCATTTGATGCCCGCACTGTTTGCGCACTAGGGAGCAAAGGAATCTGGCCGCCGCTCAAATAAGATCACCGCCATCTTGCATAAACGACGCCATGTTAAGGTGCCTGACGCCATCCCTCTCCTGCAATAGAGGATCAAGCGTGAACAAGTAGCGCGGATACCCATCCCTGATGTGGCCGAACGGCCTGTACTCGCGCTCCTCGACGCCTCTGTCGGCAATCGACATAGAGACCTGGATGTAGGCGTAAGCATTGCGCCTACGAGCGATGAAGTCACACTCGAGCTTCCCAATACGGCCCACAGAAAGCTCGTACCCGCGCGATGCAAGATAGAGGTAGAGCACGTTCTCCAACGCCGGCCCGTAGTTAATCCTCGCATCCGTGTTCATGGCGAAATAGAAGCCGGGATCAGCCAGGTAGTACTTCTCTTCGCGGATAAGCGATCGCCGAGACTTGAGATCGAACCTCGAGCAGCGATAAAGGATCTTCGCGTCAACAAGAATCTGGATATACCGATTGAGCGTTTCGCGCTTGATGGGAATCTTCTCGACATCATTGAAGTACGCAAGGAGGTTCTTCAGGTTCGTCGGCGCACCAAAGTTGTTGATGAGATACGTCTGGACGGCATCGAAAACCGAGACATTCTTAATCTTGTTCGAATGTTTGACGTCCTTTTCAAAGATCTCATGAATAACACTCTTGATATAGGTGCGCTTTTCATCCTCGCCCTCATACTCCAACGCTTTGGGAAATCCTCCAAGGGTCAGGTACTCGGTAAACTCTCCCACGAGAACGTCATTGACAGGCTTGCCGAGAAAACGCTTCATATCGATATATTCCGCAAAGTCGAGTGGGAACACCTCGAACTCGATATAGCGACCCGTCAGCTTTGTAACAAGCTGCCCAGAAAGCAGATATGAATTCGAACCGGTAATGAAAATGGACCAACCGCCATCTGTCCGGTAGCCGTTGATGAGCAGCTCGAATTCCTCTACGTTCTGAATCTCATCGATGAAGAGGTACTTCGTCTCCTCAGTGTCTGCTGGGGTCGACATGTCAATCAGATTTTCGAGCTCATCGGTCGTCTTGACCTTCCTGTTCTCCCGTGAGTCGAGGTCGATATAGATGATGTGGTCGCTCGCTACACCGGATTCCACAAGTTCGTCTGCGATTGATTGCATGAGGCAGGATTTACCACACCTGCGAACACCGGTGATTACCTTGATCATCCCGTCATCGTGGTAGAAACCACGCATTCGCTTCAGATACTTTTCACGTCGGTATATACGCAAGATGCACCCCCTTTTCAGTGTCCATTATATCAGTTATGGGGGTACTTTTTTACATTTTATAAAAAAGCGTACCGATAACTTATTCCCACTTAGTTTCGAAAGCGGCGGAGCAGCATGCATAGGGGCATACGGGGATCCGCATCAGTAACCTGCCTCCTTGGTTGTCCCATCTCTGCATGGTCATCTACATAAAGGAGGAACCAGCCATGCAGATCAGTGTGTCGTCCACCCTGACCGTATATCACGACGGCCAATTCTGGGTCGGGCTGGCGGAGCATGTCGAGGACGGAAGGTATGGCGTCGCCCGCATCGTCTTCGGCGCGAAGCCGTCCGATGAGGAGATCCTGCGATTCGTTGTCAACAAATGAGCGAAGCTCTCGTTCTTCGGTCACGATTCGACCGAGGCGAGCAAGCCCGCGAAGAACCCCAAGCGACGCGCTCGCGAGGCGGCGAAAGCACTTAAGCGGCCGGCAGCGAGCACTAAGGCGCAGCAGGCACTTGTGGCACAGAGAGAAGCGATGAAGCAGGAGTCAGCTCATGCAAGAAGCCGACGCCGCGCGGAAGAGGCTGATGCGCGCTTCGAGCTGTGTTTCCGCGAACGCGGATGCCCGTGCCCTTCCTTTTATGATTAGTGTCCGCTGATTGCAACCGGCTGTTCCCCTTCCAACGCCAATGGTGTGCAGACATCTTCGATATTCTTGCTCGTTATGGCGAAAATCACGTCTCCAGGGTTTGCCTTTTTCGATTTAGCGGCACCTCCGTCCTTGTTATCGCGATAAACATACCATGAGTGGCGTACGGGTCGAGAAGGGCTGGCGCCAAAAGAGCCCAACGGCCGTTACAGCTTCGTTAGAAACGCGCCCCACCATGGATGGTGAACCCGAAAGGTAAGGCGCGCGGGCACGGCGACTCGGCCCGCGCGCCCGGAAGAGAAAGGACGAACCCATGGGTTACATGCTCGAGACGCGCGGGCTCACCAAGCGCTTCGGCAGCGGCGACCAGGCGCAGGACGCCGTAGCCGACGTGAGCCTTCATATCCGCGAGGGCGAGGTGTACGGGCTGCTCGGCCCCAACGGCGCCGGCAAGTCGACAACGCTCAAGATGATCTGCGGGATGCTGCGGCCGACGGCCGGGGAGATCCTCTTTGCCGGGCACGCCTGGCGCCGCGAGGACCTCTACACAATCGGCAGCCTCATCGAGGAGGCGCCGCTCTACCCCAACCTCACCGCGCGCGAGAACCTGCGCGTGCGCACCACGCTGCTGGGCCTTCCCGAGAGCCGCGTAGATGAGGTGCTCGCCGCCGTGGACCTCGCGGACACCGGGAAGAAGCGCGCCGGGCGCTTCTCGATGGGCATGCGGCAGCGCCTGGGGCTCGCGCTGGCGCTGATCGCCCGGCCACGCCTGCTCGTGCTCGACGAGCCCACCAACGGCCTCGACCCCATCGGCATCGAGGAGCTGCGCGACCAGATCCGCGGCTTCGCGGCGGCGGGCACGACGGTGATCGTCTCGAGCCACATCCTCTCCGAGGTGCAGCAGATGGCGGACACCATCGGCATCATCTACGGGGGGCGCCTCGCCTACGAGGATGCGCTTCGACCCGGGCAGGACCTCGAGGAACTCTTCATGAGCGTCTGCCGGGAGGGGCGACGAGCGCGCGGGGAGGTGGCGGCATGACGGGCGAGAAAGGCGGCCTGCTCGCGGGCCTGCGCGCCGAGGCCCTGAAGTCGCGCCACGCGGCACCGGTTCGCCTGGCCGTGCTCATGGCGCTGCCGATGCCGCTGCTCGGCGCGATGCCCTACCGGGGCGTGCAGATCTTCAGCGCGTGGAACTACTGGTACGCGCTCTTCCTGCCCGTGGCTCTCTCGCTCGTGGTGGCGTGCGTCGCGCGGGCGGACGCGCGCACGCGGATGCGGGGGCTTCTAGGCCTGGGCTTCCCGCTCGGGCGCGCCTGGTGGGCCAAGGCGCTCTGGTGCCTCGCGCTCTGCACGCTCTCGAACCTCGTGGTCTTCGGCATCTACCTCGCGGGCTCGGCGTTCTCCTCGCAGGGCCTCACGGCCGCGGGCACGCTCACGATGCTCCTCTGCGCGCTCGCCAACACGGTGACCGCGGCTTGGATGATCCCCGCAGGGCTCTTCCTCACGGTGCGACTCGGCATGCTCGCGGGCATCTTCTGCCCGCTCGCCGCGCAGCTCGTGGGTGGGTTCGCCTGGTCGCTGATGCCGCTGCCGCAGCTCTTTCCGCCGTCGGCGAGCATGGTCATCCCCACGAGCTTCATCCCCGTGCTGCCGAGCGGCGAGCCACTCGCGGCGGACATGGCGCTCGGCGGGGCGCTCACGGCGGACGGCATGCTCACACTGGCGGGCCTTGCGGTCTGCGCACTCGCGTTCGCCGCGCTCACGGCGGCGGGCGCGGCCTGGTTCGCGCGCTCCGAGGAGAGGTGATGGCCATGACACGACTCTCCGACCCGACGCCGCGCATGACTCTCCCGCGGGCCCTGCTCTCCGAGGCCCTGCGCCTGGCGCGCTCCCCGCTCACGGCGGTGCACCTCGTCTGCGGCCTGGCAGCCGGTCTTGCCTGCGGCGAGTACTTCTCCGTAACCCGATGGGACCCGGCGCTGGGCGCGGACGCCTACGCCCAGTTCCTCGGCGCCCTCATGCCGCTCATGTCCGCCATCGTCTGCGGGCTCGCCGTGGACGAGGAGCGCGCTGCCGGACACCTCGCCAACCTCACGGCGGTCCCCTCGCGCGGGCGCGCCGTCGCGGCGAAGCTGCTCGCCCTTGCGGCGCTCGGCGCGGGCGCGCTGGCCGTGGCGCTCGGCGTGTTCGGGGCCGCGCTCGCCGTCGCCGGGCGCCTGCCGCTCGGGCCCGCTCCGCTTGCGGCCGCCTGGGCGGGCATCGTGCTGGGCAGCCTGCCCCTCTACGCGCTGGGGCTCGGCGTGGCCCTGCGCCTCAGCCGCAACGCCGCCATCTGCGCCGGCGCGGCGGGGATGCTCCTCGCGTTCTTCTCAGTGGGCGGACTTGCGCACGGTCTCATGACCGGCGAGCTCACCGGTGCCCCGGCGACGCCCCTGAGCTGGGTGCCGCTCGCCTGGCCCGCGCGCCTGGGGACGCTCGGGGTGGAGGCCTTCATCGACGCCGCACGCGCGGCGGGCCCTCTCCTCACGACTGCGCTCGCTGGCCTCGTGCTCACCCTGGCAGCCGCCGCCGTCCTTCTGGCCTGGTTCTGCCGTTTCGAGGACGGGAGGGCAGATGAGTAGGAAGCCGCTCGCCGCCGTGCTCGCCCTCCTCTCCGCAGCGCTCGTCCTGGGCGGGAATGCCCTGCTCGACGCCGGCTGGGGGTCGGCGCTGCGCTCGATCGCCGACCGCGTGCTGCCCAACCCTGAGATCGCCATGTGGGCGCCCGCGCCCGCGGCTGCGCGCGGGGCTCTGGACCGCTGAGCGCGGCGCAAGTACAATGCCGACGGGAGTTTCAGGAGGTCGAACATGGCGAGGATACTGGCAGTGGATGATGAGCGGGCGATCCTCGACGCGCTCGCGCGCGTCCTCGGCCGCGACGGTCATGAGGTCGTCAAGGCAGCGGACCCGACGGCGGTCCCGGGGATGGACCTCTCGCGCTTCGACCTCGTGCTCTGCGACGTCATGATGCCGGGGCTCGACGGCTTCGAGCTCGTGCGGCAGATCCGCCCGGACTTCGACGGGCCCATCATCTTCCTGACCGCGCGCGTGGCCGAGGAGGACGCCGTGGCCGGCTACGGCCTGGGCGCCGACGACTACGTCCGCAAGCCCTTCGGGGCCGCGGAGCTGCGCGCCAAGGTCGCGGCCCATCTACGCCGTGAGCGCCGGCCGCGCTCGCACGCCCTCTCCTTCGGGGAGGTGCGGATCGACCTCGGGGCGCGCGGCCTCGCCGTGAGCGGCAAGGCCGTGCCGCTCACGCCCACCGAGTACGCTATCTGCGAGTACCTCGCCCGCCACCCCGGGCAGGTCATGAGCCGCGCGCAGATCCGCGAGGCAGTGCTCGGCTGGGAGAGCGACGCCGACGACGCGGCCATATCCATGCAGGTCAGCCGCGCCCGGAGGAAACTCTCCGAGGCCGGCGCCGATCCGATCGCGACCGTCTGGGGGATGGGGTACAAGTGGCAGCTCTGAGGACCGGGGCGCGAGGTCGCGGGGGCATGCCGCTCTCCTTCGTCATCGCGCGCTACTTCGCCTACGCGTTCGCGGCGGTCGCCACGGCGTGGCTCGCCTCGTTCATGGCGCTCTCCGCGGCGATCAACGCGGGCTTCGTCTACGAGGCAAGCTGGGGGCCGGCCAATGCGCGCGAGGTCGCGGAGGGCCTGGCACGCGACGGCGTCTGCGGGCAGCAGGACGTGCCGACGGCGTACCGCTACCTCATCCTGAACAAGGACGGACACGTGCTGATGACAGACCTCGAGGGCACACGGCTCGAGGGCGCGACGGAAATGGCCCGTGCGGCACTTGCCGCGGATCCGGGCACAGTGGAGATCGAGGGCGGGGGCTCGGGCCTCACCTACGCCGCGTTCCCACTCAAGGGCGGCGGGGCCTGCGCACTCGTCAGCGAGTACCTGCCTCAGTGGGTCTCGCGCGACCTCGCCGGCCTGCTTCCCAACCCGCAGAACCTCATGCTCGTCGGCGCCGCTGCGGGAAGCGCGCTCGCGCTCGCGCTCGTGGCGCGCCGCGCGAGCCGCGTGATCTCGCGCAAGATGGCGCCGCTCGCGGAGGCGGCGGGGCGCGTCGGCGCGGGGGAGCTCGACTTCGCGGTCGGCAGCACCAACGTGCGCGAGGTGAACGACGTCCTCGCCGCGATGGACGCCATGCGGACCTCCCTCGCCGAGTCGCTCGAGGCCCGCTGGGTCGCGGAGCGGGGGCAACGCGAGCAGGTGGCGTCGCTCGCCCACGACCTCAAGACGCCGCTCACCGTGCTGCGCGCCAACGCCGACTTCGTGGCGGAGGAGCTGGAAGACGAGAAAGACGCCGACCTCGCGGCCGCCGCGCGCGACATAGCCGGCAGTGTCGAAAGGCTCGACGGCTACGTGCGCCTGCTCATCGATGCCTCGCGCGGGTCCGACGGGGCGGAGAGGGCCCCCATGCGGCCGGCCGAGCTCTGCGAGCAGGTCCTCGCCGAGGCCGCCCAGATCGCCCGGGCGCGAGGCGTGACACTCGACGCGGCCACGGGCCCCGCTGTCGCGGGCGCGCCCGGGGCCCCGCTCGACCGAACCGCCCTGGCGCGAGCCGCCGCGAACCTCGTGGCCAACGCCGCCGAGCACGCGCGCTCGCGCGTGGCGGTCTCCTGCGACGTCGCGGGCGGACACCTCGTCATCGAGGTGGCCGACGACGGACCGGGCTTCTCTCCCGCCGCCCTCGAACACGGCTGTGAGCGCCTCTTCACAGACGACTCCTCCCGCTCCTCGCGCGATGGAGGCCGCCACTACGGGCTCGGCCTCCACGCCGCCTCCGAGGCCGCAAGCGCCCACGGGGGCTCCGTCTCGCTCGCCAACAGCCCCTCGGGCGGCGCGGTGGCCACCATCGCGGTCCCCCTGTGAGGGCCTAACGACTCAGGCCCTCACACCGGCGTGCCTCGCAATCAAACGCTTCCATCTTGAAATACGGGGAGTAAATAGCGAAATCGCAGGTGAAGGGGAGTAAAACGACAAAGAAAAAGCCTCCGTTCCAACGAGGGAACAGAGGCTAGGAAATCGTTTTTACTCACCGCCGTCGCTGGCGGCTTTGCCGTGACTCTCGTCCGAAACGAGACTCAGCGGCACAGTGCGGCACTCAAAAGTGCAGGTCAAAGCCCTGCTTACTCCCACTCGATAACGAGCGCCGCAGCTAGAAAGGCAGCTCACTTTTTTACAATGCAAGCTAACAGGCGTTTCTTCGACGGAATTTGGTCCTCATTTGGTCCTCACGTATAAAACGAAAAGGTTGATTCGAGATCTTTAATCAGCTGGATCATCCTTCGTCAGACATTTGACCCAGCGATATTTTTCATCATCAAGGCGCGAAACCAACTCATGGCGATCTCTGTAGCGCAATGCTATAGGTTTAGGAAATAGATCGTCTTTTACAGAAGCAATCAGCTCGCGAGGCGCATTGTTATCTACCAGCGAGATCATTGCAAGAACGTACCCGCTATAGAGACCATCTACATAGCCTGTTTGATGCAAATTTTCAATAAGTAAATCATTCGGCAAGCCGCCATACCCACTTGGCACTAGGCCTTCTTCTACGAGTTGAGAAGACCAGAGGGACATAATCTCGTCCTCGTCTTTCTTGCTCAGTTTTCCTAAAAGATCATCAAAATCGATACCCTGAACTTTATCGTTAAGGTATGCAAACAGGATTCGAATGAAACTCTTAGCCGTCGAAGACAGCTCGCGATTGATTTCTTCCTTTAGCTCATTGGCGACTCCATCGCCCAATTTCGTTTCTTTATTCATATCCTCTTCCTTCCCAACAGCTTGCCGCAAAGCAATATGTTCCGACCCGCCAATGGCAGAAACTTGCTAAGCAAGCGCATATCCCCTTTTGAAACGTTCGTCGAAGGGACAGAAATCGCTATAAACATGACCGTCAATAAGCAGCGAACCATTCGGTTGGCGTATCGTATGCTGCCGAAACTTATCGACATAGTCATCGGACTTATCATGTTCGAAATAGCTGAACCGATCGAGCCACTCGTCGTATTCATCGGCCCGCTTCACACGAGTCTCGTACTTCTTTGCCCATTCAAAAAGAAAAGAGTCGGAAACAGGTCCCCTCGCGAGGAGCACTGGGCCGTCTTCCAGCTGAACCGGAATCAACCCATATGAGGCCGAAAGCTGAAATAATGCGTGGGCCGCTTGGACAGGACTACCGAAATCGGTAAATACAAGCGCCCCTCTCTTCACGCCAAAAGCAGCAGACAGTTTTTGGAGTGCAGCGAATTTTGGCACCCTAGCCCCTTGTTCATACGAACGTAGCGTTGCAAGGGAAAGATCGGTCTCTCGGGCCAAATCCGGCTGAGTCTTCGCAGGAGTGCACCGCGCCCTTAGCTCGGGCAGTTTCTTCGACTGCATTCTATTCTGCCAGGGCGTAATCAGTATCCAGGACTCTCGCGGATCGTACTCGTAGCGCAAGGGAAACTGGGACGGGTCAAAGTCAGCCGCGAAGTTGTCCTTCCATCTTTCATAATCATCCCGGTCGGAGTCGCTCTCAACCTGAGCATACTGAGCAGCCCATTTCTTCAGGAACGCCTTCATGAAAGATGAAGTCGGCTTGAGCGCAGAATAGCGCTCATTTGCAACGGGCTCGAACCCGTATGTCGCAGCAAATTGAAAGAAAGCCTGAGCAATTAGGTCCGTATCACTGAAATCGTAGTAGCGAAGCGCCTCGGCTCGTATGCCAAAGGCGTTCGCAAGCCCCTCAAGATGCTCCTCTTTCGGGGCCGACTTCATCAGCTCGTAATTCCTTAAGGCCGATTCCGGGATTCCCGCCGCCTGCGCAGCCACCTTTCGGGTCCATTTACGCGCCGAGCGGAGGCAAAACAGCTTCTGAGATAGTTGTTGCCTCCCCCAGCGCTTGCTCGTTTGTTCCCACTCCCTGTCGGCCGCAAACGACGACAGAGCCTCCGAGATTGTACCGACGTAGTCGACGGCAGTCATTCACATACACCTCCAAAGAATAGCTGCCCTTAAGTCTACACGCGAAATCTAGTGCGTACAAAAAATGTAGGAGATATGGCCAGATTGGAAATATTCCAGTTTTCGTCGTAGCTAATACCTTTCTTGTACATAATCGAGACAAGGGGCAACAGGTGTCCCATCCTAGAAAGGAGACTACATATGACACGTCAGCTTATCGGCGCGGAGGAGGTTGCCGAGATCACGGGCATGAGCAAGTCCTATTCGTTCAAGCTAATCAAGACCTTGAATATAGAGCTTGCAGCTCAGGGAATCATGACCATCCCCGGGAAGGTTCAGCGCTCGTATTTCGAGGCACGCCTTCTCTCCGCCCCTTCTAAGCAGAAGGTGGCGATGACTAATGTCAGTTAGCCGTGACAAGAAGCGCGGGACCTGGACAGCCGAGGCTTGGTATCGCAACTCTATGGGCGAGCGTCATAAGAAGACGAAGCGCGGGTTCGCCTCCAAGAAGGAGGCTGCGGCTTGGGAGCGCGACTTCCTCGCCTCCTGCGACGAGCGTGTCGAGGTCACCGTCGAGGCCTTCGTCAAAACCATGTACGCACGTGACATCTACCCTCGACTGCGAGTCGGCACCAGGCTCACCAAGGATGCCATTATCGACAAGTACATCCTGCCCATTTTTGGCCCCATGCGCCTTTGTGACGTCAAGGCTGCGGACGTGGTGCGTTGGGAGAATTGGCTCCTTGAGCAGAACCTGTCGCAGAGCTATCTCCACACCATCTGCAACCAGTTCTCAGCCATCTTCAACCACGCCGTCCGATTCTACCGCCTGCCCCAGAATCCCATGTTGGCGGCGGGAAAGGTCGGCTCCAAGCGCCCCGAGAAGGAGATGCTCTACTGGACCCCTGCCGAGTTCAAGCGCTTCTCCCAGGCCATCGAGGACAAGCCGCTCATCTACCTTGCATTCCTCACGCTCTACCTCTCGGGCTGTCGCGAGGGCGAGCTCCTCGCCCTCCGTCCGGAAGACATCGACTTCAATCTCAACGTTATCCGTATCCGTCATTCCTACGCCCGCATCAAGGGCGAGGACGTTATCGGTCCACCCAAGACGCGCGCCTCGAAGCGGGACATCGTCATGCCGAGCCTCCTTCGTGAGGAGCTGCGTGATTATCTGTCGACACATCCCGAGATCGCCCCTACCGACCGGCTCTTCCCCGTCACGAAGCACGCGTTGTCGCATGAGATGAAGAGGGGTTGCGAGCTCTCGGGCGTGAAGCGCATCCGCATCCACGACATCCGCCACTCTCATGTCAGTGCGCTCATCAACAGCGGCTACTCGCCCACGGCGATCGCCGACCGCATGGGTCACGAGACCGCCGAGGTCACGGAGATGTACTCGCATCTTTTCCCCTCGACCCAGCACGACCTCGTGGAGGCGCTGGACGAGGTGATGTCGGATGTCTAGGCCGATTGTGGACGCCAAGGGACGCCGTCGCTGCAAGACCATCGCCTTCCGCATGTCGCCCGCAGAAGCGGACCAGCTCGACCTCCGCGTCGCTTTGAGCGGTCTGTCGAAGCAGGACTTCATCGCGAGAAGCCTGCTGGAAGGCACTTTTACTGTGGTCGCAACCACCCGTATGCGCAAGGCGGTTAAGGAGCGCATGGGGCCTGTCGTAGCGGAACTCCGGCGTATCCGGCGCGCAGGAGATATGGACGACGAGCTCGTCGAGTCGCTTGAGACGCTCGCCGCCTTTGCCGGATCGTTCGCGCCCGAGCGCTCCCCTGTGGAGCTTGAAGACGCCCTCATCGCAAACCTGGGTCTGGACGACGGCCTCCCCTACCAAAGCTCGGCCGTCGCCCAAAAACATGAGCCCACACGTAAGGAGGACTCTGTCGATGAATCTTAGCATGATGAATTCCGCCCGACGCCGCGCCGTCTTGCGCGACTACCGCCTCGACCACCCCTTGTCGGAGGAAGAGCTGGTCGAGCGCCTTATCGACACGGAGCTTCGCCTCCGCCGGCTCGAAGCACTTGCCTCCGCCAAGAACCACCCCATCAATGGCCCTCGCCGTCACCATTCTTGTGAGGCGATCTGATGGGCACGCAGAAGCACGACGACGCCCCCGAGCCGCAGTCCCCGGAGCGCCGCTCCCCGCCGACGGTCAACGAGATCGTCGAGGAGCTCAAGTCTCTTCCCCTGAACGTCGGCTACAACCGTCTCGCGAACGAGCTCTTCAAGACTGGGCCCCTGCCCTGGGATGCAGATTCGCAGGAACGCCGGTGGCGCGATAGCGACGACGCACGGCTCTTCGCCCTCCTCCAGCAGATCATCTCTCTCCAGAAGGAGAAGTTCATGCTGCTCGCGCTAACCATCGTCGGCGAGGACAACGCCTATGACCCGCTCGTTGCCATGCTCGATACCCTCACCTGGGACGGCATCCCGCGCGTAGGAACACTCCTCAATGTCTACCTTGGCGCGGAGAGGAACGCATACGTCTCGGAGGTCGAGCGCATCTTGTTCTGCGAGGGCATCGCCCGCGTCTACAGCCCGGGCTGCAAGGCCGATTACATGCCCATCCTGTGCGGTGCCGGAGGCATCGGCAAGTCCTCCTTCGCGAGGGGCCTCGCCATGCGCGACGAGTATTTCAGCGACTCCGTGATCAACCTCGGCGATGTCAAGCTCACGGGCGAGCAGAACCGGGGCAAGTGGATTGTCGAGATCCCCGAGCTCAACGGCATGTCCGAGCGCTCCGTCGAGAGCGTGAAGGCCGGGATCACACGTCAGGTAGATGAGTTCCGGGGAGCCTACTGTCGACGGACGGAAGCTTTCCCCCGGCGCGTAGTCTTCGTCGGCACCACGAACGAGGCCGACTTCATCCGCGAGCGGACGAGCGGCGCAAGGCGCTTCCTCCCGGTGCTCTGCGGCATCGAGCGCACGGAGAAGTCCGTCTTCGACGAGGGCTTTCCTACCGCCATCCGGCAGGCATGGGCAGAGGCCCGCACGTGGATGAAGACGGGCGACCCCCGTTTCTCGACCGTCCTCACGCCCCAGATGGAGGTCGAGGCAGCCGCACAGCGCGGACGTTTTGTCGAGGAGGACCCCTGTGTTCAGAAGGTCCTCGCATATCTTCCCGGCAACACCGACCGTCCCATGTGCACGTTCGAAATCCTCGACAAGGCCCTCCACCTTGAGAAGACCAAGGCCAACTGCAAGATGGTCAGCCGCATCCTCTCGTCGCAGTGCCCCGGATGGGTTCCGGGCAACAAGCGCCTCTGCCCTCCATACGGCAAGCAACGCTGTTGGGTGTTCCGGGAAACGGATTAGGGCCGATTGGGTGCCGCAGCATGTCGCAGCGGCACCCTGTCCACCGCCCTTCACCTGCAAGACTCGGCAGACGGTGCCGAAGGTGCCATGGATTCCAAAACTCTTGGCCGCTCCTCGGCACCTTCGGCACCACGCAGTCTCTCCGCAGCTAGAACCATCGCTAACCAAGACATTCAAGCGAGTTGCCGGCACCCGTGCGGCACCGGCAGAAAGGAAACACACGATGAAACTGATCGAGAAAATGAAATCGCGCCTCGCCGACCTCCTCGGGACAATCCCCGAGCACAAGGGCGACGCCGTCGACTCCGTACTCTCCCATCTGCTGGAATCCGATCCCGGCCTGAACTTCACGCGAGCAGCGCGGGTCAACGAGCGTCCGGGTTTCACGCGCGTCGTTCGCGCCGGAATCGCCTACTACGCGAAGCGGGAGTGCAAGGTCTTGAACCCGTTCAAGGAAGGCGGAAACGGCGTCTATTTCGTCAAGGGCTGCAACGACGACCCCACAGGCATCTTCTTCACCGACACTTTCAACGTCGACGACGTAGAGTACAGCGATGCCATCGCGGCCTATCTCTTCGCCTACGGAATCCCCCGCGACGATCTCGTCATGGTACCCATCACCTTCTGGCCCAGGACCTACGAGCGCACGCCCGAGAACATCGCCGCCCTCCGCGCCGTCGGTGCGCCCCTCCCGAACGAGGGACTCTAAAATGGCCATCGGAAAAGACGGGTCGAAGGTCATGAGCCTCCGGCTCCCTGACAAGGCATATCGCCGCCTCCACGCCTACGGGGTTTCCAAGGATCTTAGCGACAGCGCAGCCGCCCGCGAGCTCATCGCCGCCGGGCTCGCCTCCGACGGCCTGGCGCTCTACTCCACTGAGCTCGGAACCTATCTGCGCGGCGTCATGCAGCCGCTGCTCGAGCAGCTCGACCACATGCTCGACGAACGCAACGCCGAGCAGGAGGACCGCATCGCGCGCGTCGTGCACCGCGCGACCCGCGCCTCTATCGTCGCAGCCATCGCGGCGGTCGAGATCGAGAAGGGCACGTTCGAGGGCCTGGATGGCGTGAGCGCCTCGGACATCTACGCCGCTTACGACAAGCAGGCCGGCCTCATGCAGCGCGGCATGACGCTCTCGGAGGCAAGGGAGCGTCTGTCCGATGGCAAGTCGTAGCAGCCTCGTCGTGAACGCCCGTGTGCACCTCTCCGGGTCGCGCGGGCGTTCCGCCGTCATCACCAACAACGTCGAGTACGTCGCCACGCGCGAGGGGGCCGACAAATCCGCAACCGTCGACGACCTCAAGCGCTACGAGCTCGCAGAGAGGATGGGACTCATCGGCTACTGCGCCGAGAGGCCCGGGTCGACCGCGCTCTTCGACCAGAACGGGGCCGTCCAGCTCCGCACGGCCCGCAAGGAGCTCGAAAAGGCTGACGGCGCGATTGCTACCGTTGTGCTCAGCGTCCGCAGGGACGAGGCATGCGAACTCGACCTCGCGTGCAAGGAGGACTGGCAGCGCTTCTGCCGCCGAAACCTCGCGCCGGCGCTTGCCGAGGCAATGGGCATCCCCGAGTCCAGCGTCCGTTGGGTAGCCGCCGAGCACGAAAACCACCCGAATTCCAAGCACGCGCACGTTATTGCGTGGTCGTCCGATGGCTCGTTCGATTCACTCATGGCCCGCAACAGGCTCGACCGGGCTAGAAACGCGCTCACCGACGCGGCCCTGGCCCCGGCGCTCGCGGCCGAGTATGAGGCCCGCGACCTCGCGAGGTCGCGGGCGGTCGACGCCGTCCGCCAAATCCCCGCCGACGAGATTGGCGTCACGCTGCCTGCGGACGGCCGAATCTCCTACGCGCACCTCCGCCGCTGGCACCCAGATGTCGCCAAGGCCGTCGATGTCGCAATCGCGGAAGCAGGGTCGAGGCATCCTGAAATCAAAGGGGCGAGCGCCGCTTACAGCAAGTCCGTGGAGCGTTGCGCCGGCCTCAAAGGCCTCGAAAGCGTTGCGCGGGACCGCTACGTGAACGACGCCATGCAGGAGCTACACGCGCGCCAGGGCAACGCCCTGCTGAGGATCATCGCACCCGACCGGACAACGGACCCCGAAAGGGAACTGATGAGATCCGCAAGGCCGGACGGCGGGCCTGCAACGGAGCGCAAGCGCATGAAACCGCTCGTCGGCGAGGTCCGCGCCTGCGTCACCGGTGAAGATCTGGAGGGGGCGCGAGAAGCCGTCCGCGAGCTCAGGCCTATCCCGGAGAGGTGCCTCCGGTCATGTCCGTCCTACGCGCTTTCTATGGCAAAAGCCCCGGTTGCCGTGAGCAGAGCCCTTACCAAAGCGCTCGCATTCGCAACGGAGAACCCCAGAAACAAGAAGGATCTGTCAGATGAGGTCGGTCAGAAAGCCGAGCGCGCGCTCGCAAGGGCGCTCGCAGCCGCTGTATCGGCCGCGATCAGGGGCGATGCGGCGGGCATCGTGTTGGAACCGGCGAAAACGATAGTGAAGGGAATGATTCTATGAGCAAGCAGAAGAGCTTCAACATCGACGAGGCCGCGCACCTCAAGCGCTGCGTCGCCTCCGGCGCGATCATCGGGGCCATGATCGCGCTCGTGCTGCTGCCCGCGATATGGTATTGGTTGAGAGTGTGGATCGTCGGCACGGCAGTGACGCTCGCCAGCTTCGGCACCGCCATGGCGCCCGAGCTGCCCGGGACCATGTTCCAAAACCCGCTCGAAGTCCTGCCGGAGCTGATCCAGGACGATGCTTTCCTCGTGGGATGCGCGGCAACCCTCACTGTCTCAATGGCTGCCGGCATCTGGAACCATCTCGATTGGTCCCGTTGGCTCCACGACGGGACCTGGGTCGGCGGACGCCGCGCGCCCGGCGCGCCCATCCACGGCGACGCGAGGCTCATCTCGGCACACGGCGAACTTAAGCGCCGGAGCGAATCGTGGCAGGAAGGCGGCAGGCCCTCGGGCGGTACGTTGGTCGTGGGCGAGATCGGGAGGAGCGTCAGGCTCATCGACTCGGTCCACGCCTGCATCCTCGCCGAAAGCGGAGAGGGCAAGAGCAGGCGCGTCGCCATTTTGTCAGCCTTGGCAAACTTCGAGCAAGGCCGCTCCCTCATCATCAACGACATCAAGGGCGAGCTCAGGGCCTTCCTGGAGCCTGTATTCGAGAAGACGGGCACTCATCGCATCGTCGACGTGATGTTCGACGCGCCCGTATCCTCGGTTCGGTTTGATCCGCTCGAGAGGGCAAAGGAGGCCTTTAGGGCGGAGGGGGCCGGCGGCTGCGCACGGGAGCTGCGCGAGCTCGCGCGCTGCGTCGTGCCCGCGCCGTCGAAAGGCCAGCCGTTCTTCTACGACGGCGCTCGGAACCTCTTCGTCGGCATCTCCCTCGCCCTCATCGAGGACGCGTCCATCCCGGAAGACGAGAAGACTGTCATGTCCGTCGCTGCCACAATCTCGCCGTCAGGCGACCAGGGCCCGCTTGACCGCATCGCCGCCCTGGCGGCATCTCTGTCCGCAGGAGACCCCGCCCTCCCCTTCCTCGGCGGACTCAACGGTGAGCACGGAGGCGGGCCTGGCATCGTCTCGACTCTGAGCAACTGCCTCACCGAGTACGTCGACGGCAACGTTGCCCGGATGCTTCACGACGACGAGTGCGGCCTCGGGGACATCGGCGAGGAGCCCACGGCGGTCTTCATCTCATCGTCCTCGGCAACGGGCAACTACAAGAGACTCGTCCAGACGTTCGTTTCCCAAGCGCTCTCGGCGCTGCGTTCCTGCGCCGCAGGCCATGCCGGGCGCTGCCCCGTCGAAACCATCCTCCTCCTCGATGAGGCGGCATCCCTCGGCCGCAACGAGAGGATTGTCCAGGACCTGGGCGAGATGCGCTCGGAAGGCGTCCATGTTCTCTGGTTCTGTCAGTCGCTCCTCCAGCTCCAGTCCGTCTCCGGCTACAGCCGAGAAGAAGCCGAGACGATACTCGACCTCCTCAAGGACAAGGTCGTTCTCTCCTGCTCCAACCTCGACACCGCGCGCAAGCTCTCGGAGTCGATGGGCTCCTACACGGCGGTCGCTCAGTCCACGAGCCGAACGAGGGGAACGAACACCGGCTCGACGGGCACGAGCGAGGGACTCGTCCGCAGGCCGCTCATCACGCCCGACGAGCTCCAGCGTTGGACTGGCCGCGAGACGGGAGCCCTCGTGATCCACGACGGCGTACCTATGGCCTTCCCCAGCAGGGACGTCACCGAGACCTTCGTCGGGCCCATGCTCGGGATGACGTCCCCCGAGGCCGAACGGGCACTTATGGAGCAATCGACCGCTCGCCGCGAAATCAGGAACGAGACGGTACCGAAGGTTTGGCAGGGCCCGACCGACCCCGGCGGCGCGGCGACAGCGCCGACGAAGCCGAAAACGGTCGCAGGATACGTTCCCGAGGGCTTCTAGTCGCGTAATCGTCCATATCCAGCGGAAACGCCTCGATCAACTACACTTCCGCACCCGCGTACTACACGCGGGTGCGGAAGTTTTTCGTTTTAAGTGCAGGCATCTACCTGCGCCTTCGAACTCGGCTCGCCGAGTTGCGCCGCTTGCCTCCGGCGAAACGTAGTGGAGCCTTATCCTGCACCGCCGCTTCGTGGCGGAAAACCGCGGTCAAAGACCCCATGACATTCGGATTGCAGTGAGGAAAGGGCGGGACTATGCGTACCCGGAAAACGCCGTTGGAATCCAGCCGCCAGGTCACTCCGAGAACAGGTCGGAATCGAAAAACCCTCTCAGGGAAACGCCGAGACCGCTTGCTATGCGTTCGATATTCTCGATTGAGACGTTGCGCTTACCGGTCTCGACTTCGGCGAAGTAGGTACGGGACATCTCGATGGAGTACGCAAAGGCCTCCTGGCTCAGGCCGAGCCCGGCCCTTAGCTCCTTGATACGGAGCCCCACGCGCATTTTGGGGTCCAGCTGAGTCATCGACACCTCCCGTCCTTCGGTGTCAATGATTCAAGCCAACCCTATATAAGTCACACCTATATAAGTGACAATTTGAAATACAATGCAAATACTGAAGTATCGCAATCAGGAAGGAGCCATGGTGGTTACGGAGATTCCGAAGGTGACGGACGATATGGTCTCCGGGGATGCAGTGGAAAAGGAAGAGGAGAAACCTTTCATGCTCTTCGGGCGCGAGTTCTCCCGCAAGCAGGTCTGCGCGGCTGGTGCAGGAATCCTCTGTGCGGCGCTCCTCATCGGTGGCGGAGGGTACGCCATCGCACATGCCGGATGGGCGGGAAAATCGAACACCCCTGCGGTGTTCCAGAAGGCGGGCGATGAGAAGCAAGACATGGCGCTCTTCCTTGAGGTAAAGGCCGAGGGATGGGGTGCCGACACGTCCACGCCCGTCATAGCGCATATCGAGGGCGCGGACGGGGAGGTGGACTTCTACACCGCCATCGCCGCGAACAAGAAGGTGAGCGTCACGGTCGGTGAGTCCGGTATCTACAACGTCTCACTCATCCCTCCGGTGAACGCCGACGGATCCACCTACAAGGCCGCGTCCAGTGAGGTCGCTGCCGTGAAGACCGATGGGAAGACGGACAGCACTGTCATCACCCTTGAGAAGGTGGATACGGATAAGGTGGCGAAGGATGACCTGACCGCCATCGCCAAGGACGTTGCAGCAGCCGTGAAGAAAGGCGATTCCACCCTGACCGGTGACAAGGGCGCTGAGGTCGTGAAGAAGTTCGAGGACAACATCAAGAAGAACCCGAACGCCGATGCCGATGCCGTCGAGAAGGAGAGCGAAAAGGCGCAGGAGACGGCCAAGGAGGACAAGTCTGACGCGAAGACCCCGGAGACCTCCGACAACAAGAAGAACGATTCCGGTTCCAAGAACGACAGCGGAAACAACGGCTCTGGAAATAAGTCGGACAGCAAGCCGAGCGGAGGTAGCGGAAACTCCGGCTCCGGTTCCAGCTCGGGCGGCTCATCAAAGAAGGATGACACCCCGGCGCATCAGCATAACTGGGTAGCCCAGACCAAAACTGTCCATCACGACGCGCAGTATAAGACTGTCCATCATGATGCGCAGTACAAGACCGTTCACCACGATGCGGTTGTGAAGTATGTCAGCATTTGCAATAACTGCGGTGCAGATATTACCGGAAATGAAGCTGCTCATTTTAAGAACTCGTTGCTTAATGGTGGTAACTGTGGTTCTTGTCACGAAGAGTCTCGTACCGTGCAAGCGGCTTATGACGAACAGGTAAAGGTTTCCGATGCCTACGACGAACAGGTTCAGGTAAGTGCGGCTTGGGACGAAACCGTGACCACTGGATATAAGTGCTCTTCCTGCGGTGCCACGAAGTAGCGGAAGCCGCCGAATTCTAGGCCGTAGCGGTCAGGCATCAGATTGAGATTTAATGATGCCACCCGGGCGCACGAGTCTCAGTATCCTCCATGTTCCCGAGTCACCTTAGCCAAGGTTCCAAGGGGCACCGCCCCTTGGCGCGCAGGGGTTCGGGGATGGCGCGAGGCATCCCCGGAAAAGCTGGCGCGGGCACGCCGATGGCATGCCCGCGTTCTCTGCATGTGCTTCACCCCTCTCCGGCAACGTACACGGTCCGGCCTCTCTCGCAGTCGATGCTTTCCACGTCGCCGCGCCCGATGCGGACGGCAGCCCATCCGCCCTCATCCCCCACCAGGGCATCGGCCTCGCCGCACGCCTCCGAGACGAGACGCTCGAGCCCGGGCGACCCTTCCGGCGCGACACCCACCTCATACGCCCCTCCCTCGAGGTCCGTCTCGTACTCAACGACGACCGTCAGCTCGTTTCCCTCGCCCGGAACCTCGTCCGAGCAACCTACGGCGCTGCACTCGAACATCCCCATGGAGTTACCTCCTCCTGACGGCGCTGAGCGGCTTCGGGGAGAAGTGCTCGTCGCGCTCGACGACGGCGAAACCCATCGAACGATTCAGCTCGGCCATCTCCTTGAGACTGAAATAACCCAGCTCGTCGTCGTAGCCCTCGACGAGGCCGAACGCCTCGTCCGTGCCGTCGAACTCGAGCAGCCACCAGTCCCATCCGTTCACGCACGAGAAGTAGTGGGCGTAGACCGTGGGGTCCTCCGCCCCGTCCTGCTCGTAGAGCCTCGGCACCGTCTTGGCGATTTCCTCGGTCATCAGCTGCTGCATATCTTCCTCCGTTCCGGGCACCCTGCCCTCAACATCTCGCCCCTGCGGGCAAAGCCGAATGGCGACGCCGCGCGTCGTCGTCGGCTTTGCTCCCTGCAAAGCCGCACCGGAGCGAAGGCGGGTCAAGGGAGGTCCATGACGACCTCCACCAACCGGAGCGGAGCGGAGGTTTGTGCGGGGTCTCATGGGCCCCCTTGACGCGGCGTAGCGGAGGTGCCACCCACGTAACGGATACGAGGTCATGACCGGCGAATGCCACCGAAACGCTTGAAATCATTGGTCAAGACTGAAGAGAGGCGGCCGCCCCTAACGGACGGCCGCCTTAGCGAGCCTTACTAATTCGGTTCTGGTATATGATCCGAGACGCCCGCCAGGCAAATCCCGACAATCCTAGTGATAGTCGTTTGCGAAGGAGCCGTAGAAGAGCGCCTTACAGTCGACATCGCTGTAGCCCATCACGGCATCCTGCACATCGGATCGCAAGAGGTTGAGCACCTTGTACACGCCCTCGCCCATATCCCCGACGAAGAGTACCTGCTTGAACACATCGGGATAATCGCGCAGATAGGTCACATAGCCCCTAAGCTTTGCTAGCGTGTCGCCGAGGAACTCGCCATGAGGGTCAACGATGGACGGCCTGATGACGCCCGCTGCATCCTTCACGAAGAAGAGGAAGTCTGGATGCAGGGCCTTGCGTCCCACCGAAGACATGTACGGAATCGAAAACGCCTTAGCAGACATGCTGCCCGACGGATTGCGATAGAAGGCAACCGTGCGATTCTTTGCCAATTCGTTCCTAACGATATAGTCTTCCGCCGGGTTCAGGTCGAGCGGGCAGAGGCCGTCCTCTTTCTGCACGATATGGCACGGATATTTAGCGAAGTCGTCCGACGTGCTGGTAGACGTGGGCCACTCTATCTTTGTGAGGCGCTTGCCCTCAGTTTCACGGGCCAGCTCGTCGTAGCGCTGCTTTGCCGCGTCGTTAAGGTAGTCATAATCGCCAGATCCATCGACCTTATCGAAGTATTCCTTTCGGCATTGAGCCGCCCAGCCCTCGAGCGCATCAACGATGGCCTGCGTGCGCACCGCTGCGGCAAGGCGCAGGTCGCACTCGGGCCGCCCAAGCTCCTTGAAGTTGGCGCGACGATACTCATTCGCAAACTCCTTAGTGAAATGCATGTCGGCGTCGCGGGCGGCCTTTCTGAGGCCCTCGGTGTCCGTGCGGGCCTCCTCCTGCTCCTGGTCCTCGGTCTCGTTGAGCTTGTCGAGCGTGATCTTGACGGTCTCGGCAACCTCTACGTCGTGTTTGGCTTCGCGGTACTCGTCCTCGTTAGCAACGATGTATCCCTTGAGCTTCTGAACGAACTGTTTTTTTACGTCGGCCGCGGCATTGACATCGAGGCCAGTCTCGACAAGCAGAGTCGCCGTCTTAACCAGGCTCTGGAATTCGTTCCTGGCCTTTTTCGGAATGCGCTGCACGGGAATGGAATCGAAGGCTGTGCGGATGCCCTGCCACTCCTGATGCGTGAAAGACTGCTCGCGCTTGGTGGGCGGCTTGGGCTTTGCCATGGGCACGGGTATTACGATCGAGACGGGCTGGGTCGGCTCGGTCTGTGCGGAACTTGGCTCAGGTGTCGCAAGTTGCTGCGGGGCAGACGCTGCAACGTAGTTGCCCGTTGCGGGCTGAGGCGCCAGCTCCGCTTCTGGCGCCGGGACGTCGACGGGCCTGACCGCCGAGGCAAGCGAGGGCTGCGCTCCCTGCATGTCCAACGGCTCCTGAATCGCGATGCCGGCAAGCGACGCCTGGTAGCCGGGTTGTGCCTGCCGCGCCGCCTCGATGGCCTTCTCGTTCTCCTCGTACGCCTTGAGCTCCTGTTGATAGTCGGCTTCGGACTTGGGCACAGCCGCCGTGATAGTCACGGGGTTGAGAACGATGTTCTGCTTGCCGATTGAGCTCTCGCCCATGTCGTCCTTGCGGCCCATGAGGTAGTCGACCACGTCCTGAGTGCTCTCGGGATTGAACTGGGGCAGGTAGCAGGCGACTGAGTTCAAAAGATCATCGGATTCGATGCGCCGCGCAAGTGGAGTGCGTACCATACGTCCCACGAGCTGTGCGATATAGGTCGAGTCCGAACGCCTGCGCTGCGAGAAGATGACCTCCGCTCGCGGGCAGTCCCATCCGTTGGAGACAGCCTCCTTGGCGAAGAGCACGCGAATGCGCGAGGCGTCCTGAACGAACTCGGGCTCGACATAGGGAATGAGGTATTTTCCCGCCGCGATGTCCTTATGCTCGCCGAAGACGTTGGCGAACGACATCGCCTCGGAAAGGTCGGGGACCAGGCCCGTGATCTGGTCGCACATCTCAGCCAGGGCCGAGCTGCTCGCGTTGTCCGCCGCTTGGATGAGCAGCAGCGGGTTGACGGGGCTCTCGCCCTCACGGGCACAGTACTCGCTCCACTCGCGGCAGGCCAAGGCATAGCGCTCGCACGCCATAGTGAGGTACTGGTGCTCGACAGGGTCGTCCTTCTCTGGCACGCGCAACTCGATGATGTCCTTGAGCAGACCTGACTCCTGAACCTCACGAGGGGTCACAGCAACCTTTGGCATACGCACGCGATCGGCGCGCTGGTCCATGGCCGCCTCGAACCTCTGCGGCGTGGCAGAGACCCCGACGACGATGGGCATCGCTGCACGGCCGTCGAGCCCATCAATGAGGCTAGCGTAGATCGTCGCGGTGCCGCGCTCGCTCGAGGCATTGGCCCCCAGACCGCGATGGGCCTCGTCTATGAACAGATAGAGGTTACGCTCCGGATCCCTGATGGTGCGGTCAAGGATGTCCCAGAACACGCGGCCGGAGTTGGACTCACTACCCTTGATGAGCAGGCCGTTCTTACTGAGTAGGTCCTTGCTGAGGAAATAGACGTGGCGCGGCTCGAGAATGTCGTGCGCGGCTCCGAAGTCGTTGGTAATTGTGACCAGGTGGCGCCTGTCAAGGATGCTGTCTGCCAGCTTGTCCGCTACGTTTGAGAAACGCACGCTCGTCTGTTCGTTCAGACTCGGGGAATCCGAGAGCCAAAGAACGACGGCATTCTCGTCGGGCATGAGGCTCAGATCGTCGTCTCCGAAGAAGAGCGCTTCGATCGTCGCTGCGCACATGACCGTTTTGCCCGACCCCGTGGGAGATGCGAGGCATATCGAGGACAGCTCGCCGTCCTGCTCGTAGCGTCGGCGCATCGACTGCAACTTGTTCGCCAGGGTCGCGACCGCACCGGCTTGGAAATCCTTAAGTTCGACTCTCATGTTTACCTCACCGCATCCTCGGCGGCAATCTTGAACGATTGCAGGTAGTTCTCGTACAGGCGGACGACGTCGAGCCCAGGCAGTTGTGCCTTGACGGAGGCGTATCGAGCCGTGTCGTCCGTGATCACATAGGCGCACCCTATGCTGGCATTCTGCTTGACGGCGTCTATGAAAGCGCCGACCGAAGCAAAGTCGAAGAGGACGGCGTAGGCGTCGGCCATGGCAAAGCCCGGCTGCTCGTGCTTGATGATGCTGCCACGCGAACCAGCGCGCAGCCAGAGCAGGGGCGCGATCTCCTCGAAGGCCACGCCCAGCTCGACGGCGTCCGGGTCTTCGTAGGTGAGGTCAAAGAAGACGGCGTTTTCCTCGAAGCCGTCGGCCATGGGGAACTCGTCGGTGAACTTGTAGTCACCCTTGATGGAATCGCCCTCGGGCGTCTTGCCCGTGATGGCCGCCGTGACGCGTGGTTTGGTAACGTACTGGCAGATGCCCAGCGCCTCCCATTCGGGGTCGCCCTGGCGAAGACCGCGCTTGGTGAGCTTTTTGGATTCGTCCTCGGAGACCTCGTTATTCGTTACGCTGATGGAGCGCCTGCGCCCGCCGTCCTGATGGTTCAAGCGCATGACGGCATGTGCCGTGGTACCCGATCCTGAGAAGAAATCGACTACAAGGGCGTCGGGCTTGTCGGCGACGAAAAAGCGAATGGTGTCTTCGACGGCATAGAGGGACTTTGGGAATGGGAAGCGCCTGTTCGGGAGCAAGCACTTCAATATTCCTGTCCCTGACTCGCTAGCTGAATGCGATTTTTGGTTCCATACGGTCATTGGACGAACGTTTGCTTCGCCTTGTTGCTCCAGGACAACAGCTCCATCGGCATCATATCCGCGAACAGCCAGCTTTCCAGACTGAACATCCTTAACTTGACCAGAAGTAAGATGATATGGAACACGTTTAATGCCATCCCATGGCCCGAATTTTATGTAGCCTTCTGACTGATAGGCGCGAAATGTATCGGGTTTAAGAGACCAGGTGAGCTCTTGTCCCCCTTCGCCGATTGGCCATACGACAACTTCACTATCATTAGTTAGATAAGAGTTGCGATTGTAATCTACGGGAAGTGAATCTCCGCACCTAATATAGGAGCCGTCTTCGGCAGAGAAAACAAGCGGATAAAATAGATTTGGCCGAGCGGTTCTTCTTCCGTTGTTGCTTGCGCTACGCAGCAGGCCCTTCCAACGGATTGGCTTCGCCTTCTTCTCTTCCTGTTTCAGCATTGTGTTGCCAATGCTCCCAACGGAAGCGCCCCCAATAAGCACAAAGAATAAATACTCCTCGCAACGCGAGAACTCGTTATCCCGACGATTGCCCTTAGGGTTAATTACAGATGTCACCATTTGTATTTTTGCGCCGTTGAACACGCTCTCCAACAACATCCCCAGCCTCAGGTACTCCTTCTCGTCGATCGTCACGATGAGTACGGAATCGTTGGGGTTGAGCAGTTGTCTGGCGAGTTTGAGGCGGCGCTCCATGAAGGCGAGCCATTTGGAGTGACGATAGGCGTCGGAGCCGTCGACGTAATCGTTGTTATATTTCCAGTCGCGGGCACCGGTGTTATAGGGTGGGTCAATATATATGCAGTCCACTTTGCCTGCATAGGCAAAGGCCAAGGTTTCAAGAGCATGGTAGTTTTCGCCGTTGATGACTACTTGATAGGGCTTATCGCCACCGCGCTCGACACGCCCAGTCTCTTTGAGGCCAGCATAAATCGGCTGGTCATATTCAGCAACAGGCACGACATCGTCGACAGCAACGGAGCGGGGCTCACATTCGTTTTCGTCATATGAGGGCGATTGATATGGCTTTAGATCAGCAACCCCCCCCCCGAACGGCATTTACCAACCATAGCAGTTGGGAGCTAGAGTCCTCTTTTTTACCACGCTCGGGAAGCACCTGTACGACATCGCCCTCCATGATGGGTTTGCCATAAAGGCGAAGTCGCTCTGGACGGTTGTGTTCAAATACAAGCCCAAACTGGCGCTGCGCCGCAAAGGCGCGGATGTCGGCAGCGAGCTGACGATCGCCCAGCTTGACAGCGCGATCAACAAGGTTCTGAACAACTGCTTGCGTCGTCTGAGACATCACTTCTCCCCCTTACACTTCTCGTCAATCCATTCGCGCAGAACTTTAGCCACCGTCTTATCCTGGCGCGCGGCATAGGACTTAAGAGCCCGCTTATCCTCACGGGTTATCGAGAGCGTGAACTTATCCAGCTCCTTTTCGGCATGAACAGCCTGATCTTCCTCCATGGTCGCCCCTCCGAATTGACCTGTTCTACGTTCCTTAATTGACCAAAATCATTTTACGGCAGAATACGTAATTACGTAATTACGTAGACTAATTTGAGCTATGTAGCACTCAATCACTTTTTAGTATTCGTTGACGATTCGAAGGGGATAACGAATATATCGAGGTTGGCACCCATTTTTATCGTCTGTGAGTACCAGCAAATCGATACTCAAAACGTCGTGAGTACATTTTGAGTACCAGTCCGAGCGACCTCTTGCGGGCGAAAGCAATCTGCTGGTCAGCATTAATTAGAAATAAATTGATGGCGTTGCTTCGGTAATTGAAAGCACTTTAAAACGTACCAGCAAACAATCATCCCAGCTAAACAGCTTGAGAGATTGAACGACAGGCTTGTATGTACCACATACACCACAGCACATACGCGCCCATGGCAGGCAAATAAAAAACGAGGGAGGCCGTTTCCGACCTCCCTCGCAAAGGGCTATTTACTATTCCCACTCGATGGCGTCGGTTCTGCCGTCCCGTCACTCCAGTTACACCCAGTTTTCGGCATCGACACGGAACGCGTGCCGCCGAATGACGCGATGTCGCGTTTCGTCGGCTTCGGGGACAAAAGCTGGGACAACCTCAAAAACTTTTTTCAAACTCAGGGCTTTGAGTTTTTGTTTTTGTCCCAAAGTGCGCGGCGGGTCGCCTTTGGAGGCTCGATGGCGCCGAAAACGCCCGTTTTGAAACTCAACCGCCCTTTTGCCCGCAAGCCGCCAGCTGCAATCGCAAGTGAATTAACGCGGGTGGCTTGCGCGCCATTTGCAAAACCCCAGGTCGCAGGTCTTCGCCATTCGTGAACAAAGTGAGTAGTCTCAGGTGGCTTGCTTATGAGTTGGCGAACGGGCCTTCAGGATTCAGGGCAAACATGCTGGTAGAATAGGATTCTCAAATCAATGACAGGAGACCGAGCATGGCCGAACCCCACGATAGGAAGCCGATCCTCACGATCGAGCAGCAGATAGAGCACCTCAAGCAGAAGGGCGTAGCCTTCGAACTGTGTTCCGAGGAAGAGGCCGCGGACTACCTGCGCGACAAGTGCAACTTCTTCAAGCTCGCATCCTACCGCAAACTCTTCTCGAAATACGAGGGAGGCCCGCGCGACGGCCGCTACGTAGACCTCGACTTCGGCCAGCTGCGCCTGCTCGCGGCGCTCGACCAGGAGCTGCGCCACGCCCTGCTCGGCATGACGCTCGACATCGAGCATTTCCAGAAGGTGACACTGCTTCGCGAGATGGAGGACCGTGGAGAGGACGGCTACGCCATCGTGGCCGACTACATGGCATCGCTTACCACTGCAAACAGGGAGTACCGCCTGCGCGAGCTCAAGATGAGCGGCCGCAGCCCCTACAGCTCGAGCCTCTACGCGAAGTACTCCGGCGACATGCCTGCCTGGGCCTTCCTTGAGCTCACCTCGTTCGGCACCCTCATCGACTTCGTGCGCTTCTGCGCCAGGCGATGGGGCGACAGGCGCCTCGAGGCCTCCCACTACGACCTCAAGCGCGTGAAGTCCGTCCGCAACTGCGCCGCGCACGGCTCGTGCCTGATCAACTGCTTCGCCGAGAGGGGCGCCGCCCGGGGCTCGGCGTCCAGCGGCGTCTCCCGAAGGGTCGCCGCCGTGGGGATTCCCAAGGCGACCAGGAGGAAGTGGATGGGGAATACGGCCATGCAGGAGGTCGCGACCGTGCTCGTGGCGCACTCCGGCTTGGTACCCGAGGGCTCCTCGCGCTCGCGCGCCGCATCCGAGCTCGCCGAGATGTTCGCCAGGGCCGACGGCGAAACCGAGGCGCTGCCCGACAAGGGGCCCGACGCCGCAGCTCGCTCCGCGCTCGAGTTCCTTCGCAGGTTGACAGAATCGCTCGGGTTGGTAGAATAGCCTGCAGATAGCAAAACCTTCACGGTTTTAGGGGCGGACTTGCGCAAGCGACTCTGCCCTATTTTTATATTCACTCGCTATAGGAGACGGATGATACCTGGGTCAATGACAGAACTGAGAAGCCCGGAATAATGGAGCCAGTTAGAAACCCTCGGGTTTGCGGGGCGGGATCGTGAGAGCGATTCTGCCCTATTTTTTTCCTCCGTCTGCCCCAACCAAGTAGTTCGAAGATAGCCTGTAGGTGTCCTCGTGGGCGCCTTTTATTTTCAGGGAATCGGCCGCTTCATGAACGAGCGACCGGCTTGACCTAGATCGAACCGCCTTCATCTCCGTCTAGGCGCCGGCAATCAACATCGTGAATCCGCGCGTGCTACAATGCGGGCACCAGAGATGAAAACACAGTCCCCGTCGGGTAGTCGTGGGCGTGCGGGAGTCCGCATCAGTAACCTGCCTCCTTGGTTGTCCCTTCTCTGCATGGTCATCTACATAAAGGAGGAACCAGCCATGCAGATCCTGTCTCTTATACACATCTGACGCTGCCGACGAACTCTA
>UQHZ01000001.1 GCA_900541055.1 uncultured Collinsella sp. | reverse complement strand
TCTACACCCTAGAGTTCGTCGGCAGCGTCAGATGTGTATAAGAGACAGCCAAAGGACGTGTCCTCGCAGGCGACAATGCGACGGTCGCACAGGATGGTCCGCACGTAATACCAATCGCCCACACAGCCCGACAAGTGCAGACCAGCCGCCAGGTAGCACAGCAGCGGATAGCCCGAGCATGCAAACCCCAGGGCGAACGCCGCCGTCACAACAACCGTCGGCGCCAGGCAAACCGCCATGTACCGCCGGCGCGAATACACAACGCCCTCGGCGCAGGCATAAATCATGCAGGTTTCGAGATTTGCCCCAAAGGTCACCCGCGCACCGGCGGGCGCAAACAGCTTAAAGAACACCGCGTGTACCAACTCGTGCACGGCAAATGACGCCGCCGAAACCGCAGCCAAGCCGACTATCCAGCCCAAGACGGCCGTCCAACCGCCCGCGTCAGCCGCATCCAGATCCGCGGGCCCACCCAGCAGCATAAACACCGGCACCAGGCACACGGCAAATGCGCCAAGCACGGCCATCCCCCACACAAAGCAGGCGTGCAGGAAATCCTCGTCTTCAAACGCATGTATGTTGGAAATCTCATTCATAGCATCTTAGGATAGCGCCCCCGTCACGCACCCGCCCGCATGTGCGATAATGTCGAACGATATGCACGAATTGACCACTGCGCAGCCGAGCCCCGCGCCCGGCTGCGCTCTTACCATATGCGAAGGAGTCCCATGGCATCCAAATACTCCATGAACGACCGTCCCAGCTGGCCTCGCCGCGCCATCGTTACCGCCGGCGAGCCCTACGGCAACAAGGGCCTTCACTTTGGCCACGTTGGCGGCGTCTTTGTCCCGGCCGACTTCTTCGCCCGTTTCCTGCGCGACCGTCTGGGCCGCGAGAACGTCATCTTCACCTCGGGCACCGACTGCTATGGCTCGCCCATCATGGAGAGCTACCGCAAGCTCAAGGAGAACGAAGGCTACGACAAGTCCATTAACGAGTACGTCGAGTCCAATCACTCCCGCCAGGCCGCGACCCTCAACAACTACAACATCAGCTGCGATATCTACGGCGGCTCGGGCCTTGAGCCGGCTGCGCAGATTCACAACGAAGTGACCGCCGAGATTATCGAGCGCCTGCACGAGCAGGGCACCATCTCCAAGCGCTCCACGCTGCAGTTCTACGACGCCAAGGCCGGCACGTTCCTCAACGGCCGCCAGGTGATCGGCCGCTGCCCCATCCAGGGCTGCAAGTCCGAGAAGGCCTATGCCGACGAGTGCGATCTGGGTCACCAGTTTGAGCCCGAGGAGCTCATCGCGCCCAAGAGCCAGCTCACCGGCGAGGTGCCCGAGCTGCGCCCGGTCGACAACCTCTACTTTGACCTGCCGGCCTACCTCGACTTTATGAAGACCTACACCGCCAAGCTCGCCCAGAACCCGCAGGTTCGCTCCGTGGTCTCCAAGACCATGGAGGAGTGGCTGCTGCCGGCACAGCTCTACATCCAGAACAAGTTCCGCGAGGCCTTCGATGCCGTCGAGGATCAGCTTCCTGAGCACACCGTGCTGGAGCCCGAGGGCAACAAGAGCAGCTTTACCGTCACCTTCCCCAGCTGGAAGGAGCGCGACGATGCCCACGCGGTGCTCGCCAACGGCGGCGTGCGCTTCCGCAGCGGCAAGGCGCTCGTGCCCTTCCGCATCACCGGCAACATCGACTGGGGCGTTCCGGTGCCCGAGGTCGATGGCGTCTCCGACGTCACCTGCTGGTGCTGGCCCGAGAGCCTGTGGGCGCCCATCAGCTATACGCGTACCGTGCTCGCACGCGATGCCAAGGCCGCCGGCGTAACCGAGGGCGTCGCCGCCCAGGATGCCGCCCTCATGGGCGAGCCCGCTGCCGACTCCACGCAGGTCCCCGCGCCCACCTACCAGCACAGCTCGCTCGACTGGCGCGACTGGTGGTGCTCTGACGACGCTCAGATCTACCAGTTTATCGGTCAGGACAACATCTACTTCTACTGCATCGCGCAGACCGCCATGTGGGAGGCCCTGGGCTGGGACCTCACGCAGAGCACCGTCAGCGCCTGCTATCACCTGCTCTACATGGGCAAAAAGGCCAGCTCGTCCTCGCAGACTCCTCCCCCGCCGGCAGACGACCTGCTCAACCACTACACCTGCGAGCAGATGCGCGCGCATTGGCTGTCGCTCGGCCTGTCCGAGAAGCCGGTGAGCTTTAGCCCCAAGGCATACGACACGCGCGTGACCGGCAAGGACAAGGACGGCAACGAGGTGCGCGCCTGCGACGACAAGCGCGTCATCGACCCGGCCCTTAAGGAGAGCGCCCTTTTGACCGGCGTCTTCAACCGCCTGGCCCGCAGCTGCTTCTACGGCGTCGCCGTCAAGGAGGGCGACGAGAGCCCCTATCGCAACGGCTGCATTCCGGCCGGTGCCGCCTCTGCTGCCGTGGTCGAGGCTGCCGAGCAGGCCGCCCTTGCCTTTGAGCAGGCCATGTACAAGTTCGAGACGCACCGTGCGCTCGCCGTGTGCGACGACTACCTGCGCGCCGCCAACAAGCGCTGGAGCGACGCCTCCAAGGCCGCCAACAAACTCGAGGGCGAGCCGGCCAATGCAGCGATGACGCAGGCCCTCGTCGACGCCTTTACCGAGCTGCGCGTAGCGACCGTGCTCATGCACGGCATCGTCCCTGCTGGCTGCGAGCTCATCTGCGAGTACTTCGACGTCGACCCGGTCGCCTTCTTTAGCTGGGATAACATCTTTGCCTCCACGGACGAGTTTATGGAGAGCCTGGGCGAGAAGCCCGGCGAGCACCGCGTGAAGCCGCTGCCCCCGCGCTTCGACTTCTTCAGCAAGCACGAGAGCCAGTACTAGGCCAACGCCAAGGCAGAGTAGTCAATTTGGGACGGGGCTATTTTAGCTACCCCGTCCCAAATTTAACTGCAACGCCTGCCGAAACGGACGGGTAGCTAAAATAGCCCCGTCCCAAATTGACTACTTTTAATGGAATGGGAAGGAAAGACGGATGTCCAAGCCGCGTCGTCGTAAGCAGAAAAAGCAGGTTAAGCCCGAGCTCAAGCTCAGGCAGTTTGCTGCTACCGAGCTTTCCGACCAGCTTGCCGCCCAACACTCCGCCGCCGACCTGCCGCGCTTTATGGTCGACACGGTCGCCGGCGCCTATGCCCCCACCGATGCCGAGCTCATGATCGAGGGCTTTGGCGCCGCGGCCACACGCCCAGTCACACTGCGCGCCAACACGCTCAAGGCGACCGCCGAAGACATCGCCGCCGCACTCGACGAGGCCAGCATCGCGCACCAAACCGTTGCCTGGTATCCGGACGCCTTCATCCTGCCCGAGGCCCAGGTTTCCGACCTGTGGGACCTCGACATCTACCGCGACGGCAAAATCTATCTGCAGAGCCTGTCGTCCATGATGCCGCCTTTGGTGTTGGGCGCTCAGACCGGCGAGGACATCCTGGACATGTGCGCAGCCCCTGGCGGCAAGACGACGCAGATCGCCGCCCTCACGCAGGGACAGGCGCACCTCACGGCCTGCGAGATGAGCATTCCCCGCGCCGAAAAGCTCGAAGCCAACCTCCATCGCCAGGGCGCCAAAAACGTGCCCGTCATGCGTATCGACGCACGCGAGCTCGACGAATTCTTCCGCTTTGACCGTATCCTGCTCGACGCCCCCTGCACCGGCACGGGCACCGTCATCAGCGGCAACGAAAAGAGCCTGCGCGGCCTGACCGAGCAGCTGCTTGACAAGTGTGCCCGCTCGCAGCGAGCACTTCTGGACCGCGCCATGGGCGCCCTCAAGCCGGGCGGCACGCTCGTCTATTCCACTTGTTCGATTATGCCGCAGGAAAACGAGGACGCCCTGCAAGAGGCCCTCGACAAGCACATGGACTGCGAGCTTATCCCCCTCGACGGCACGCCGAGCGAAAGTGAAACGCGCCGCGCCCAGGAAGCTGGCGAAGAGCCCCACGTCGAGAGCAACGCCCTCACCGAGGCCATCGCTGCCGGCCATGTCTCGGCCGTCGCCAACGGTATGCCCGGCACGCTGACCATTCCGCCCAGCCGCGACTTTGAGGGCTTCTACATCGCCCTGATCCGAAAACGCAGCTAGCGCACGGATTCAAAACTCAACAAACTATCGCCGTGCGCGCTTGTCCTGCTGGTCACGGTGCTGCTTAAGTGCCTCGCGTTCCTTGCGCTCGGCCCTTTTTCCCTTAATGGCCGTGACCACCAAGTAGATGACCGCGGCGGCAACGATTGCGCCCACACACAGGCCAATCGAGCCCAACATTGCTGTGAATTCCATACCGCGTCACCTCTCTTTTAAACGGGACATTCAAGATAGCACCTCAATACCCGCCACCACAGCTCCTTCACGTTCGCCGGCCCTTCGGTCTAACGGATGGCGCGGCGGGGAAAAATCAACTCGTCAAACGATTTAGCAAGCACAACGCTGCCGGCACCCTGCCGACCACCATCGCATAGAATCGAGCCTCCATGGACACCCTCAACGACCTAAACGAGCGCGTCGACGCCTTTGTCGGCACCAGTTCCTTCGACGCGCCTGCCGCGACTAACGACCAGGCCCCCATCGATGTTCCCGCCGAGGTTCACGAGGACATCGTCGCCTCGGTCGATTTTTCCGAGGTCGAGCTTGCAGACGAGTTCACCGAGCCCCAGGTAGCCGTGACCCCCAACGGACTGCTCCCCATGGAGCCGCTGCCCATCGACGGGCGCCTGCGCAAGGCGGCTCTCCGCATGCCCGACGAGATCGAGGAGGCCAGCGGCTTTACGCTCTTCGGTCGTCGCATCAAGTCGCTTATCTACACCACCGACGTGGCGGTCATCCGCAACTCCAACGCCGATGCCGTCTTTGCCGTTTACCCCTTCACGCCACAGCCGGCCATTACGCAGGCGCTGTTGACCGTCGCCGAGTGCCCGGTCTTTGTAGGCGTGGGCGGCGGAACTACGACCGGTAAGCGCTCCGTACAGATGGCGGCCGTCTCAGAGATGCAGGGCGCGGCGGGCTGCGTGGTCAACTCCCCCGCCACTGCCGAGATGGTCGAGCACATCACCAACATCGCCGACATCCCCGTCATCGCCACGGTCGTACGTTGCGACGATGATGCGCATGCCAAAGTGCGCGCCGGAGCCAAGATCCTCAACATCGCGGCCGGCAAGAACACGCCGCAGGTTCTGCGTGAACTGCGCGAGCACTATCCCAATCTGCCGCTCATCGCGCCGGGCGGCAAGACGCCCGAGAGCATCCGCGAAACCATCGCCGCCGGCGCCAACGCCATCATCTGGACGCCGCCTTCGGCCCAACAGCTGCAGACCGACATGATGGAGCGTTACCGCAAGATGAAGGAAGACGCAACGCCCGTCATCTCGCGCGACGATGTGCCCATTATTGACCAGGTTGCCGCCGCCGAGATCAGTCAGGTCGAGAACATGAATCCCGACGTGCCGATTCCCGACGAGGTTATCGAACGCGTCGCTTCGATCCACGATCATATCGAGGAGCGCCGCGCCAACCGCGGCCTCAAGCCATCGCTCCACGGCTTCTTCTTCCGCGGCAAGAAACGCTAGCCGCAACTGCAAGGCCCGCCCCACAAAACGTGAGACGGGCCGTTTTCGTTTGAGCAATCGTGCGCGACGTGATGGGGCGAATTAATCCACGCGTTTGTCGCCCATAAAGAAGAGCGCCACCGTACCAGGTCCGGTGTGCGAACCGATCAGAGCACCGATATTGTTGATCTCAATCTTGCCTTTGAGCTGCGGAACTTGTTCCTCAATCAGCGCCGCAACTGCCTCGGCATCCTCGCGGCACGCCGAATGGGACAAGATGCACTTACCCGAATAATCCACACCGTCCTGCACGTGTTTCATCATGGTCTTAGCCATCTCGGAAATCGCGCGCTTTTTGGTGCGAATCTTCTCACGTGGCGACAGCCCACCTTCGCAATCGACCGTCATAAGTGGGCAAATCTTAAGCGCCGTGCCGATGATCGCGCTCGCAGCCGAAATGCGACCGCCGCGCAGGTAGCTCGACAGATCGGTCGAGAAGAACCAGTGGTGAAGGTTGAGTTTATGCTCCTCGATCCAAGCAGCCGTCTCGTCGAGTGAAGCCCCGCTATCGCGCACGTCGGCGGCATATTCCAGCAACAGACCAAAGCCCGAAGACGCCCCCAGCGAATCGATGACGCGCACCTTGCCGCCCTCGGGATAGCGATCCGCAAGCATCTGCGCCGCGACGCAGGCCGATCCATACGTGCCCGAAATACCCGACGACAACGTCAGGTGCAGCACGTCTTTACCCTCGGCAACAAACGGCTCCCAAAACTCCTCGTACTCACCCACGCTCACCTGAGACGTCTTGGGCATGGCGCCCGCGGCAATCTGGGCAAAAAACTTGTCCGGCGTAATCGACTGATACAGATCGTCCGTATAGACAACATCGTCGATCTCGTAATGAAAACACACGACAGGGATATTGCGCGACGCAAAGAACTCACGGGTTCGGTCGGCGGCGGATTCACAGGTCAGGACAAAATCACTCATATGAGGCTCCTTACTCATTGTTGCGCAAATTATCGCACAGTGAGCCTAAATGCGGTACATATGTCCACTATTTACCAAATCGAACCAAAAATAGTGAACATCTTTACCACCATCGTCTCCACCGGCCCCACGCATAAATATCTGAGAAAACACCCTCTGTCGTCTCCACCCAACCAACACATCTACCTTCACTAAATCGATTTACCAAACCATTCAGCCGACAATTCAGCCGCTGGCGCAAAATCGAAACAAAAGCGGCGCATACTGATAAACGTTTGACGCTGTTTATCAGTTTTACCAGCCCCATCGGAAGGTGTTTCATGGTCGCATTCGATCGCAACCCGCAAGACTTTAAGTATCTGCGCCTGCTGTCGAGACAATTTCCTACCGAGCAATCCGCGTTTACCGAGATCATCAATCTCTCGGCCATTCTCAACCTGCCCAAAGGCACCGAGCATTTTATGAGCGACGTGCACGGCGAGTACGAAGCCTTTATGCACATCCTCAACAACTGCTCGGGTGTCGTGCGCGAACATGTCGACGAGATCTTTGGCGACACGCTCACCTTTGACGAAAAGGGCGAGCTGTGCACGCTCATCTACTACCCGCGCGAGAAGATCGAGCTGGTCCGCAGCCAGCACGAGGACTCGCCCACCTGGTACAAGACTATGCTCGACCAACTCATTGTGGTTGCCCGCTCGCTTTCGAGCCGCTATACCCGCTCCAAGGTGCGTAAGGCCATCCCGCGCGATTACGCCTACATCATCGACGAGCTGCTGCACACGCATCCGGATGAGAACAACTACCGCGTGCGTTATCACGAGCGCATTATCGAATCCATCTTGGAGACCGCCAGCGCCGACGACTTTATCGAGTCGCTCGCCTCGCTCATCAAGCGCCTCGCCGTCGACCACCTGCACCTGGTGGGCGATATCTTCGACCGCGGCGGCGGTGCGGCCAAGATTATGGACCGTCTGCTCACCTACCATTCGCTCGACATCCAGTGGGGTAACCACGACCTACTGTGGATGGGCGCTGCGGCCGGTGAGCCCGCCTGCATCGCCACGGTGCTGCGCAACAACCTGCGCTACGACAATTACGAGATCCTCGAGAACGACTACGGCATCTCGCTGCGCGAGCTCGTCGCCTTTGCCGATGCCACCTACACTGCCGGTGAGTCCATCACCCCGCTGATCAAGGCCATCAACGTGCTGCTCTTTAAACTCGAGGGCCAGATTATCCAGCGTCACCCCGAGTTCGACATGACCGACCGCCTGCTGCTCGACAAGATCAATCACGACACCGGCACAGTCACGCTTGCCGACGGCAGCGTGTGGCCGCTCACGACCAACGACTTCCCCACCGTCGACCCGACGGACCCCTACACGCTCACGCCCCAGGAGCAACACATCATCGACAAGCTCGTGTCCGAGTTTGTCACCGCCGATCACCTGCATCGCCATATCGATTTCCTCTACACCCACGGCTCAATGTATAAGGTCGCCAACGGCAATCTGCTGTTCCACGGCTGCGTGCCGCTCAACGAGGACGGTACCTTTAGCGGCATGAACTGCATGGGCACCTGGCACGCTGGCCGCGATTATCTCGATTTTTGCGACCGCATCGCCCGCCGCGCCTGGCGCGTCGGCGACCGCGATGCCCTCGACTGGATGTGGCACCTGTGGATCGGCTTTAACTCACCCGCCAGCGGACGCCTGGTGCGTACCTTTGAGCGCGCCTATATCGCCGATAAGAGCACCTGGGTCGAGCCGATGGAGCCGTACTTTACGCTAACCAAGTCGCCCTCGGTCTGCGACGACATCATGCGCGAGTTCGGCGTTGCCCCCATGGCATGTTCGCCGACCGGCCACATCATCAACGGACACACACCCGTTAAAACCACCAAGGGCGAGCAGCCCATCCGCGCCGAGGGCAAGCTGCTGGTCATCGATGGCGGCTTCTGCCGCGCCTACCACCCCAAGACGGGCATCGCCGGCTACACGCTTATCTCCAGCTCGCGCGGATGTCGCCTTAAGTCGCACCAAGCCTTTACCACGGTTGCCGAGGCACTTACCCGCAATGTAGACATCGAGAGCGAGACCAACCGCTTTGACGAGGCCGACCGCCGCCGCATGGTAAGCGACACCGATACGGGTGCCAAGATCCGCAGCCAAATCCAGGACCTGCGCCAACTGCTCGATGCATATAGAAACGGTGCTATCGAGGAGCGCGCCTAGCCCCGCCTGCGCGGATTGGCTAAACTTGCTGAGTTTGTCATCCCCACGGCGCTGCGGCGCCACCCTAAGGCAGGTACCATGCAAAAGCTCCTTGCGCAGATCATGAAGTTTGGCGTCGTCGGCGTCGTCGCCACGGTCATCGACTTTGGCATCATGAATCTGCTCCACTACGGCCTGGGCCTTAATATCCTGATCGCCAATACCAGCGGCTTTATCGTCTCGCTCATCTTTAACTACGTCGCGAGCATGAAGTACGTGTTTGCGCACAAGGAGGGCATGAGCCGCCGCCGCGAGTTCATTATCTTTGTCGTGCTATCCGTGATCGGCTTGGCGCTCAACGACGGCATCGTGCTGGCGCTCAACGCCGGCCTGGGGCTCGAGGCCAATATCGCCAAGATTTGCGCCACCGCGCTTGTTATGGTCTACAACTTTGTGACCCGAAAGATCTTCCTGGAGGGCGACGAGACCAAGTAGCTCGACCTCCTCGTTGCACTACGGGGCCCACGGACGGCGCACGTCGAGCGCTGCGTTGTTCGTGGGCCTTGCTCGTTTACGGAAGGATTTACGACGTTTGCGGATTGTCTCTTGCAAATTTGGCGAGTTCGTATAGTTCTTGCCAAAGACCTTACGTTTCTCATGCAAAAGCTCTAAAGTATCCTCTGCTCGATTCATCAACGCATTGGATGTGATTACGTGCGCAAGGCACTGGCACAACCTCATACTAAGCAATTCCTCAAGTTCGCTGTCGTGGGTCTTATCTCCTTTGGCATCGACTGGGGTATGCTCATTGCGCTCGTCGAGCTGTTCCACCTCGACTATTTGATGAGCACCACGGTTTCGTTTATCACGTCCGTCGTGGTCAACTACTGGCTCAGCATGAAGTACGTGTTCGACCACCGCGAAGGCATGAGCCGCAAGCGCGAGTTCACGATCTTCACCATCCTGTCGGTGATCGGCCTGGGCCTCAACGACCTGTACATGTTTGTGGGCGTCACGTTTTTGAGCATCGGCTACCAAGCCATGAAGGCCATCGCCACGTTCCTCGTCACCTGGTACAACTACTTCAGCCGCCGCTTCTTCCTCGAGGGCGCACGGTCGTAGTCGATTCACTATTTGCTTGAATGTATAACCGGTTGGAATTCCCGTTCCAACCGGTTTTTTTTGTTTGCAGAGCCTGCCGAGGAAGGCGCACAAGGCGGGCCGCAGCGTCGGAATGGGTAGTAGTTTCCCCATGGTCGCCCCGCGGAAAGCGCGTCCCAGATTGCAGCCTCAGAACGGGACACAGCTTCCACAACGTGGCTCTAGCGGAAAGCGCATCCCAAAATCGATGCCCAATACGGTCCGCAGCTTCCCAATGGGCGCTGCTTCGGAAAGTCTATCCCGGAATGAGCCCTCAGAGCGGAACACGCTTTCCGAAACCCGCCCCAACGGGAAACTGCGTCCCGGAATTCGCCTACAGGGCGGGATGCAATTTCCGGTTGAGCCTCGATTGGGAAATGACGTCCCATTCGCATAAAAACGGGCGTCTCGGATGTTTGTCCGAACCGCCCGTTTGATGCGATATGTCGAGGCCCCTAGCCTGTCACGTAATACCAGACCACGTTGTCGCCGTTTGAGAGAACGTAGTTGCTGCAGGCTGTCATGGGCGTTGTGCCGTTGACGGAATAACACCAGCCGCTACCGCTTCCATAGTTTTCATCCTTCTCGGCCAGGCCACCGATGGCGGCAACATAAGTGCCAAACGACGAGCCACGCGCATTTATAGAAATACCCAGCGCGCAGAGAGCGTCGTAGGCAGTTGCTCCCTCATTAAAGGTGTAGGTACCACCAGCGGACACAGGATTGCCCACAGCGCTCGAAGTAACCGAGACAGTCACGGTAACGTAGCTAGACTCCTGAGAGACGCTCTGGTTGCCCGAGGGGGCATTACTGTTATCAGGAACGGCAGAAGGCCCACCGGACGTTGCCGAATTCTGAGAAGCCGACTGACTGTTGTCAGTCTTTTTATTTCCCGCTCCTTTTTCGCCGGACTTCTTGCTATCCGAGTTCTTGTCCGATTCCTTGTCCGAAGACTCGGAATCTTTCTTGGAGTCAGATTTGTCAGAACCCCTAGACCCGTCATTCGTATCATCAGAAGATTTGGAATCCTTGGACCCGGCCTTGCCCGAAGCGACAGTCGAGCCGGACCCATTGCCATCCTTGGCGACGATGCTCTCCCCCGCCACGGTCTGGACGATCCAATCAATGGACCAAGCACCGCTCTCGGAGGGATGGACAAAGCCCAGCGAGACGACGATCAGAATGGTGCACGCGACAGCAAGAACGCCAAGGAGCGCCTTGCGACGAGATACGGACGCCGCCGAAGCGGCGCCCTGTTGCTTTGCATCGTCGAACTGAATGAACGAGGAATCTGGTTGCTTGGGGTCAGCGTCCTTGGATTTATTGGACACAACCCTCACCTACCGACGTTTGGTGAACACGAACACGCCAACGATGGCGAGACCGATGACGCCGGCGGCAACGCCAACAATAGCGAGCGGGTTGGTGCCAGTCTCCTGCTCGGAAGCACTAGAGGACTTCTTAGCAGTGATCGTAGAAGCAGCACCCGTATCGGACTTGGAATCGGACTTCTTGTCGGACTTGCTGTCCTTCTTGTCAGACTTGTTGTCAGACTTCTTGTCGGACTTCTTGTCGGACTTGTTGTCCTTGGTCTCGGTCTTGGTCGACACCGTCGTCTTGGTCACCGGCTTCTTGCCCGGGGCAATAGCGCCGCCCTTCGAGCCGGAGCCAGAACCCGCGCCAGCGCCAGTGCCGGAACCAGTACCGGTACCAGAACCGCCGCCGCCATTCGAACCAGCGCCGCCATCACCGCCAGGGTTAACGGCATTCTTGGTCCACTTGGCATACAGCGTCAGATCGGCCGTCACCGGCGTGCTAAAGTCATACGCCTGCGTACAAGCCTCATCGGTATACCAACCGCCGAAAGTGTAGCCATCGCGCGTCGGATCGGCCGGCTTGACCAGCTTGCCATCGGCCGTAGCAACAAACTTAGTGTCGCAAGCAGACCCGCCGTTGGAGTTAAAGGCAACCGTCCAAGACTCGACAGCTCCAAGTTTAAACAGCGTGCCCGAATCATTAATGTAGTAGAGATTGCCAGAAGCATCGGCAATGACCGGAGAGTCACAGTACTGGTAATGACCAGCCGCATCATAAATCTGCGTCGCCTCTGCATCGCCGAGCGTATAGCGATACACGCCACCACCAGCAGAGTAGTTGACGTAATCCTTGCTATCCGCGCTGTTAACGGTGAAGTACACATAGGTCTTGCCGCCCTGAACACTCACCAGCGGAGTAGCAGCAATACCGTTGAGGCCAGCCGGCAGCGCCTTGCCGTCGGCAGCAGCGACCATCGTGGTCTTACCCGTCTTCAGGTTATAGAGAACCAGAGCAGAGCCAGTAGCCGTCTGTCCGCCGACAATCAGATTGTCACCAGACACCGCAGGGGCGCTCAGATTATTCGTAAGGCCCAGATCAACCGTCTTCTGTTCACTCAGCACGCCCTTCGCCGAAAGCGAAATCACATGGAGCTTTCCGTCGTGCGTCATCTGATAGAAGGTCGAACCATTGGACGGATCGGCAATGCAATCGGCATTTGCGACAGCGCCGAGCTTCATGGTCGAAACGACATCGCCCGTCGTCTTATCAATGCACTTAAGCGTACCCGCGCTCGTAGGAACGATGGCATACTTATCCGTCAAAGCCGCACCAGTCCAGTAATAGCCCTCGGCAGGGTCGATGTTCTGCCAAGAAACTTCGCCCGTGGCAATCTTAATGCGCGCAAAGGAGCCGTTGCCGTAGGTCGCGTTGTAATTCTCGTCATACGAAATATCGACCGAGCCTACATAGACGTACTCGCCGTCCGAAACGACGGTGCAGGAGCTCTGCGTCAAGTCCGTCAAACCAGGCGTCAGCCACTTGCAGATCAGCTTGTCTGCAGTAATCGCCTGGACCGCACCGCCGTTGAGCGGAACGATGATAAGGCCATTGGTATAGATCGGACGAGAGGTATAGCTCACCTTGGAGGCAAGCGGCGCAGAGGCAACCTTTTTGCCCGTGGACGAATCGATCTTGATGAGCTCGTTCTCGGTCGCGATGTACACAAAGCCGTTGGCGATGACAGGTTCGCTGCAGTTGGCATACTGCTGACCAGACTCGGCCTTCCAATCGAAGGCCCACTTAAGACCGGCGGCCTGCGCAGGCGTCTTGGCATCCGTTACGGTCGAACCGTTGCCACTGTTGCCGTAGCCGGCCCACTCGGCATCCCAATCAGGAGTCGTCGCACTCGGGTCCACGACAACCTTGTCGGGATCGGGCATGGGCGAATCGTCGGTGGTATAGGCAAGCGTGACCTTATCGCCGCTCTTGAGCGTAATCTGATTGGCGCAGAGTAAGGAGGGCTCTCCATTGATATACAGGTGCCAATATTTATTGGTCGCAGCATCATAACCGTACGACTTGTCTTCGAACGGCGATTTGATGGAATTGAGGAACCAGTACTCGCCACTCTGGGAGCCGTTGTACGTAACGCCCTTGGCCTTCAGAACCGTCTCAATAAGGTTCTGGGCAGTAGAGCCTTCAGGCAAAGAAACACTGCTTGCCGAGCCCCAGCGAGTATTGTTGCCGTTGACATCGGGACCGATAACATCGGCGGATCCAAGCACCTGACCGGGGAGGGCATCGGCGTCAGCACCATACATAAAGGTGACGGCGTCACCCTCCTGGAGCTTGTAGGCACCGGCGCCAACGTCGGCGAACTTGCCATTTACGTAGAAGCGCCAATAGCTCTTGGTCGCAGCATCCCAGCCATAGGACTTACTGTCGAACGGCGAAGTAATACCGTTGAGGAACCAGCCCCAAGACGATTCGCTAGCATCGAGCTTAAGGCCGGTCTGCTCAAGGAGATCCTTGGCAGTAGAGCCCGCCTTGAGACTCGTCTGACCCGTCGAAGCCCAAACCTGCTGCTTGCCGTCCTTGTCCTTACCGAGAACCTGAACAGAAGCATGGACAGAATCGGACGGCAACTGGTCGCCCCAGCCACCGTAGAACCACGTGACGGTATCGCCGGCATGGATGGTGACATTGTCCGCCGTATAGTCACTCGACTTGCCGTTGATAAACAGCTGCCAATAGGTCGAATAATCTTGGGGCGTACCCAGCTCAACACCGTTGTACTTAAGGCTCAGAATGAAGGAGCCCGCAGCAACGGCGTCAATATCATTCGCCTCGAGCGCGACCTTCGTAAGGTCAAGTGCGCTCGAGCCGGACGTCACCACATACTGCGCGTTATCGACCCAAGTCTGAGTCTTGCCCTGGGCATCGCGACCAATGACGGTCACATTTGCGGCAACCTGGTCCTTAACGACAGGGGACGAGCTACCAGCCGTATAGGCAAACTCAATCTTCTGCCCCTGGGTGAGCTTGACGCTGCTCGCGCCAACCGAGGAAGACGCGCCGTCGACGAACAGCTGCCAGAAGGCATAAGTCGTCGGATCGTAGGCAAGCGTGCGACCATCGCTCGGAGATGTGATGCTTTCGAGGTAGAAACCGTATGCCGTGTTCGGTTCGTACTTCGCCTTGAGGCCCATCTTCTCCTGCAGCTTAATGAAGGCATCCGCAGCCGTCGCGCCCTCGTCGAGCTTGAGCTGCGTAGGTGCCACCCAGGTCTGAGCCTTGCCGTCAGCATCGGTGCCGATAATCGAGAACGAGACCTCGACCTGCTTCTTGGCGACATCGCCGGTTTCTGTCGGGTTCTCTGTCTGAACGGCAGCCGCGGCGGCAGATCCCGCTTGGCCAGCGGATGCCGTCGAAGACTGCTCGCTCGCGGCAGGGCTCTCCCCCGTCGCCGAGCCTTCGCCGCCAGTTGCTGCCTCTGTTATGGCTGCACTAGCTGCAGGCGCGCCCTCGGAATCCGAAACCTCGGCGCCGCTCTGCTCAGCGGTACCGCCCGCAAGCGCTGCGTCCTCGCCCGGCGTCGCAGCCTGAGCCACAGCCTCGGCAATGCCCTCGGCGCCCTCGGCCCACAGCTGAGCCGGTGTGGTGCCAAAGGCCATCGCGAAGGCCAGGAATGCCACCAGGCCGCGCTTGGCTACGCCGCGCGCAATTGCGCCACGGCGATGCGAGACGCGCTGGCGCTCGTCCTCAAACATATCCATTTGTCTCCTACTGTCTGTACTTGGAGCGTTGCCTTGAGACTGCCCCACGTCATCGCGCATGTTGCGCTCGAGTTCCCCCATCGGGGTCCCCCTTCCCTCCAGAGCCCTATGCACACCGGCGGCAAAAGCCGCAGCCGCATGCAAGACGGGAGGCGATCCGACTTAACCTTAACGACTCGGGCACGTCGTCCGATCTGCGACGCGAGCATCCCGAGCCAAGAGGAATTACGGTTACTGGTACAGCCGGGGACTTGCACCCCGATTCTCCCAAATGCGCAGGATAACCGCGCATTCGTGCGTCTCCGCACCACCATCTAGGCCATCGATTATTACCGTCAAAATGGTATCACGCAAAAGGGCCTCGCACGCAGGCGAAGCCCATGGTAAAAGCTATTGTTTGCGATAGGAAAATGCGGTGACGGTCGCAGCCTCTAGTGCTTGCCGCCGTGGCTGTTGAGCCAGATATTGCGGCCCAGCATAAGTGCCAGCACCAGCGCGCTCACGTAGCCCATAAAGCCAATGACCGGGATACCAAACACAACCGGCTCGATGCGCGCGTAGTACACCACCGACGAACCGATAAACAGGCCGGCAATCACAATTGCCATCGACATGCGGTCGATAATTCCGCCCAGCTGTCGCAGCGCCTTATCGCTGCTCATGATCTGCGTGTTCACCTTAAGCTGGCCGCGTGTGAGCATGCGCGAAGCCAAGCCCAGATACTCGGCCGCCTCGAGCGAGCCCTTCGCCGCGCGATAACTGCTCGCTGCAAAGTCGCGGCTCACCTCGCGCATGCGGGCGTAGGTGCTCTTCTCGTTTTTGATGTGCGTCTGGATGATCTGGATCATGTTGACGTTAGGCATGTACTCGGTCAACAGGCCCTCGAGCGTCACCATGCCGCGGGCGAACATTGTCACCACGCTCGGCAGCTCAACGTCATTTTTGCGCGCGAGGTTTAACAGCGAGGTCAAAAACTCACCGATATCCAGGTCCTTAAGGTCAAGGCCCGCAAAGTCAGCCACGATAAAGTCCAAATCGGACAAAAAGGCCGAATGGTCAAGCTCGGCCGAATCGCCGCGCGTCACAGCAAAGCGCATGAGCGAATCCTTGAGCTTGGGCACGTCACCCTCGGCCACGGCGAAAATCATGTCCTTGACGATACCGCGATCGTGACTCGACATGCGTCCGACCATGCCCAAGTCGATAAAGTAGACGATGCCGTCCTTGAGAATGATGTTTCCCGCATGCGGGTCGGCATGGAAAAAGCCGTCATCGAGCACCTGCGTCGAGTAGTCCTCGACGATTGCGGCACCGATCTTTTCCAAGTCATAACCCTCGGCCACCAAGCGTTCAGGATCGGCGATCGAAATGCCGTCGACGTAGTCCATAACCACCACGTGCTCGGTGCACAGGTCCAGATAGGATTTAGGGCACGTCACGCCATGAACGCTCTTATGGAACTCGTAAAAGTCATTGAGGTTTTTGGCCTCGGCCAAAAAGTTGGTCTCCTCGCGAAACGAGGTCCACAGCTCCTCGACCACGCCGTGCAGGTCAACGAATTGATCGGTGTTGACGAACTTGGAAACGATACGCACCACCGAGCGGATGATATCGATGTCCTGCGCCATAACCTGCTGCGCACCGGGGCGCTGCACCTTGACGGCCACGTCCTCGCCCGTCACCAGACGAGCGCGGTGCACCTGCGCGAGCGATGCGCTACCAAGCGGATTGGGGTCGATCGCATCGAACATCTCCCCCAGGCGCAAGCCGTATTCCTCTTCCAAGCAGCGGAGCACTACCTCGTACGGCACCGGCTCCACGTCGGAGCGCAGACGACGCAGCTCGTCGCAAAAGCGTTGCGGCAGAATCTCGGACCGGTTGGCCAGAATCTGCCCCATCTTGACGAACATGGGGCCGAGTTCCTCGAGCAGGCGGCGCAAACGAACCGGCGTGAGGTTATCCCACACGCGGTACTTTTTGACCAGGCGAACAATCTGCCCGATGCGTTCGCGACGACCCGCCGGCGTGAGCTGGTATTCCTCGTCCGGCGCCATCGCGTCGGGCTCCTCGGGCACCATATCGACAGCGCGCGGCTTCTTGCGAGCGCCCGAGACGGCGGCGTCGACCTCATCGACAACCGCCGCCTCGTCACCCAAGGGATCTAGATTGTTGTAATCGGTGGTGGAATCTGCCATCTGCGCTGCTACTCAGCCTCTTCGGTATCCTTCGCATCGTCGGGCTCAACGGACTCGACGGGCACCGAGGTCACGTTGTCCTCGACCGAATCGACGATGTCGCGCACATGGACCAGGAAGGCCGTGCGCTCGGGGGCGGTCATGACGCGGACCCGGGCAAGGATGAGCTCGTCAAGCACGCGCTGGGCCGCGGTCTCGCCCTGCATGCCCAAGCGCTCGGTCAGGTCGGAGATGGTGCCGCCGGCCTGCTCGAACATGTCGGACACACTGCGGGCGATATCGGGAGTGGCGGTGTCCTTGCGGACCTGCTCGCCTTTGGTATTAAGGTCGTCGAGGACCTTCTTGCCGCCTTCGACAGCAACGGCGGCAGCGCCAAAGCCCACGTTGATGGCCCCGTTAACAAGCTGATCGAGTTTCATAACCATGGTTGTCTCCAATCACAAACAACTGCATTGGCGTTCTTGTACCCAAGATTGAACGAAAGCGACAAAGCGTTTTAGCGCTATTCGATCGACGGGAAATCCCTACCTCACGTTGTCATTCATCGCGAAAGAGTTCTTCATGGCGCAGCTCGTGGTGTAGAGCACCTTGCCCAGCAGGGCATCGGTCTCCACGCGCACACGCTCGGCAAAGTCCTCGTTGGCGCGTGCAAGCTCGGCAGGCACCTCGACCTCGGGCAGAACGGCTACGGCAGCATCGACGTCATGGATCTGCTTGTGGCCCATGCCACCGACCTTCTCCTGGTAGTCCTCGACCGCGCGACCGCACTCATGGAAGCGGACGTCAGCCAGCGCGCCGATCAGGCGGTTGGCCCAGTAGAAGTTTTCGGACGTCACGCGAGCCTGTGTGTCGGCATAGTACTCGGGCATGGTCTCGACGTTGGCGTACAGCGGAACCAGCGCGTTAAACGAGTTGGAGCCAAACGCCATCCACTGCACGGCGCGATAGGCCGGCTGCGCATAGGGGCGCAGCTGCAGCACGGCGAGCTGGCTGTTGCGGTTGATGCCGATGGGACGATAGGCGCCGCGCGTGGCGGGCGTGCCCTTGCTGCCGTAGCAGTCGTACTCCGTACCCTGGTAGTGGCTCGAGAGTACGTACTTGATGTCCTCGATGGTCACCTTACGCTCGGGCACGCGGCTCCAGGGGATATCGTCGCTCTCGGGCGTGTAGTCGGCGTCGGGGCCATCCCACACGTCGCTGGGGTTGAGGCAGCGCTGCATGTACCAGGCGCGCGGCGTGTTGTAGACGTGGTCGCTGTCGCTGTGCGAGCCAAAGGCCTCGCGCGGGTTAAAGACCGCAGCCGGGCCGTAGCCCTCGACGCCCAGCGTCAGGTCCAGATGCCACTCGGCCATCCAGGAGCGCAGGTCGGCGGAACACATGTGGTCGGCCTGGGCGCCCTCGGCGTCATCCAGGTCAAAACTGTCGATGCCCAGCTGGTTGGGCATGGTTACATAGGCGTCGTCGGGCACGCGCTTGGCGATCCAGTGGTGGCCGCCGATGGTCTCGAGCCACCAGATCTCGTCCACATCACTAAAGGCGATGCCGTTGTTCTCGTAGGTGCCGTAGCGCTCGAGCAGGTCGCCCAGGATACGAACGCCGTCGCGGGCGGACTTGGCGTAGGGCAGGACCAGGGTCACCATATCCTCCTCGCCCAGGCCACCAGGCTGCGCCGGCACATAGCCGTCCTCACCCTCGTTGCCCTTGGCGGGCACGTAGTCCACAAGCGGGTCGGCACCGCGAACGCGCTCGTTGGTAGTGAGCGTCTCGGTTGCGGACATGCCCACATTGAGCTCGTTGAAACCGGCCTCGGCCCAGATGCCGTGGCCCGGGACAACATCGGGGACGCTCGTGTAGCGCATGGGGTTATTGGGCAGTTCAACGGTCAGGTGGCTCAGGACGCTCGTGTAGACGCGCGGCTGCTCGTCGGGATGCACCACGCGCATACGCTTGGGCTCAAACACCCCGTTGGACGAGTCCTCGTTACGCGCGACCAGGGTCGACCCGTCGTAGCTCGCGTTCTTACCGACCAGAATCGTTGTGCACGGCATGCGCATCCTCCTTGAGCGAAGAAATCAAACGGCAACAGTGTATCGCTTCGACGCAAAAAGGGCGAAACCACGGCCTCAGCAGCCCCCGTGGTCAAAAAATGCCAAATATGAGTACTGTCACCAATTTAGTGGCAGCAAATTTCCCTGTAACGAGTGCCGAAAATCCCCATTTGCCCAAAAGCAAGACAACGTTATTCCCCATAAGTTCAATAAAATAGGCTTCCTAACGATAATGGATACCGTTAGGAAGCCAAAAAGACGTAAGACATATGTGACTATCTTGGCAACAGTACTCATATTTGGCATTGTTTGACCACGTGGTATATAGCTAACCCCCTCAAACAGCCCAAAACGCCTATTTCGATGCGCGCTCCGCCGCCTCAATCACGTGTTTGGCGAGAATCGCGGTGGTCACAGCCCCCACGCCGCCCGGCACGGGGGTGATGGCACCAACAACCGGCGCCGCGGCAACAAAATCGACGTCACCCACCAGCTTGCCAGCGTCCTCATCCCAGTTAATGCCCACATCGATGATCGTCTGGCCCTCGCGAACCGCGTCCACACCAATCGTGTGCGCGCGCCCAACGGCCGCAACCACAATATCAGCCGCACGGCACTCGGCAGCAAGGTCGCGCGTATGCGTATGGCACGTCGTCACGGTGGCATTGCGCGCCGTAAGCATGGCGGCAACGGGACGCCCGATCACCAGCGAGCGCCCGACCACAGCAACCTTAGCTCCATCCAGCTCAACGCCGTAATGATCCAGCAAAGCAAGCACGGCTTCGGCTGTGCAGGGGGCAAAACCCTCGCCGCGCCCCGAAAGCGTGGTGAGCAGCGAAGCCGGCGTCATGGAGTCAACGTCCTTGGCGGGATCGAGCACTGCGGCGACGGCGTTCTCGTCAAGGCCGGCGGGCAGCGGGCGGAACATCAGGCAGCCATGAACAGCCGAATCGGTATTGATGTCCTCGATGGCCGTCAACAGCTCGTCCTGCGAAACATCGGCAGAAAGCAAAACGCGACGAGCCTCAATCCCCACTTTTTCGCAGCGCTTGAGCGCACCGCGCTCGTAGGATAGGTCGTCCTCGCGTTCACCTACACGCACGATAGCCAACGTCGGAACAACGCCCCGCTCGCGCAGGGCTGCGCAGCGAGCAGCAAGCTCCTCAGTCAAAGCGCGAGCAACGGGAGCACCCTTCAGCAGTTCAGCCATGGCTATCCTCTCTTCCTTGCAGCGTCGGAGGCGCGACGCGCCAGCGCATCGGCGCGCGGCAACCATGTGTCGAGCAGCTCATCACACGACGTCTCGAGCTCCTCAGCACGAGCGCAATCCTTCATAGACGTGGTGTTCGCAAAGAGCGTCAAACTCGCGCCCTGCATGGCAGCGCGGCAGAATACGGCGCCGCACGCCACATCGGACAGCAGTTGGCGCGAACCCTTATCGGCCATGTCCTCGAGCAGCGCCAGCGCACGACCGCACGCATCCATAATGCGGTACGGCGGCATGGCTGCCACGTGCAGTGCATCCTGAATCGCAGCCGGTCGAGCCGGATCATCGCGCGGAATACCGTACGCCGCCGACACTTGGCCGTACGCACGAACGTCCTCGGCAACCAACTCGACAAGCTCCTGGGCCAGCTCATCAGCCTGGGTAAACGCGCGCGTCAGGTCATCCGCACGATCAGCAAGCGCGGGATTGGTCGCACCGTAGCGGGCAACCATTCCGCACAGCGAGGCGCCCAGCGCGCCCACAAAAGCGCTCGCGCTGCCACCACCGGGAACCGGCTCGCGCGCGGCCAGCGCCTCGGCAAACCCGCGGCAGGTCTTGTCCATCATCTCTTGGCTCATACGCATGCACCTTCAAGTCATATACATCGGTCGGGCGGCAACCACCGACCGACCGCATCGAACACATAATGGTGCATAGTCTAGCCCATAAGTACATAAGCGTCAGCGCACCTGGTCATCGCGGATTTCTATGACGAACGATAGGCGTCGGCACCGCAAACATGGGACACATGGTTCACCTTTCGGGACTTCCGGACGTCACAAACTGGGACATATCTATAAACAAGGAACCTATTGGGGCAATGCCCGCGTACACGCGCCCCTTTAAAACACCGGGCGCCCAACCCCGGGGAGGGCCGACAGCATCGGCTCTCCCCTCTTTTGCGACCGCACATATTGCCACTTGTCGGCGCAATTCCAGCCCCCAGAATGGGACACATGGCCCACCCTAGTGAGCCGTCCACGCGTACAGTAAAGGCAGGTAATCCGTGGGCGGTTACAGATCGAGGAGGACACGACCATGAAAAAGAAGGCCTTTGCGATTCTCACCCTCTGCATCAGTCTCTTTGCCGCAGTTGCCCTGGTGGGCTGCGGTGGCAGCGGCGGCGCTACCGGAAGTGGCGGTGGCGGCGGAGCAGAAAAACCAGCCGTGGATATGAGGACCGACTTCATTTGGTTTAAGGTCGAAGTCCCCGAGGGCGTCGAGATCACCGACGTTGCCGGCGATACCGCCGACAGGGCCCAGTTTAAGTTCACCGAGAGCGAGCATGCCAGCGACCGCTTCATCCCCGTCTTCGATCCTGACAAGAACGCCGATGAACTGTTTGACTACGAGGCAAAGTGGAAGGCCAACTCCGGATGGACCGAGAGCGATCCCGTTAAGTACAACGGCAAGACCTGGCGCAGCGCCTACTTTACGCACTCGGGCGGCGTGACGACCGAGTACTTCACTGACGTTGACGGCGGCAGTGTGTACGTACGTATCGACAATGTCGGGGAGCACAAGGACGCCGTCGAGACCATGATGGAGTCTCTGGAATTTGCCGACGACATCGCCAAGGCCAAGACCGAGGCCATGGACGTTAAGCTCGAGGATATCGAGATTAAACGCTAAGCGACTGGCGAGAGCAGCGGGAAACACGGGCGCAGCGTAAACAAGCGACGGTATCCCAGCGCTTCGTACCAAGGGAGGGCCGGTAAACCGACCCTCCTTTTCTTATGCCGGTAGCCGACGAACGCGAGGACGCCGGACGCCGGAACCGCCCCAAATGTGGCAACAGTACGAACACGACAAACACCCCAACGCGTCCACCCGCCGATTTATTGCGCCGCGCAGACAATTAAACCGGCGTCTTTAAACATCTGGGCAGTATAGTGACCAAAACTATCGCATAACCGCACTCTGCGAATGGAGAAGTTATGACCGAACACCACGCCATCAGCCGTCGAGCATTCACGTTGGGCCTTGGACTTGCAGCGTTGTCGCCACTTGCAAGCCTGCCCGAAACCGCAGTACCGGGCATTCCCCTGCGCGCGGCATTTGCAGAAGACACGCCCACATCGGCGGTCAACCTCGACAAGTTCGTCATTCGCCTTCGCCCCGCGGGCTATTTTCGCACCGCGAGCGTCAACCAAGACGGCAACGTTCGCGGCAACGTCTGCCACCTGTTTAACGACGGCACGTCCAGCAAGCTCATCCTTGAGAACGTAACGACCAAGAATGACGATACAAACTGGTATGCTATCCGCACCTTGCTCAATTTCGAAGAGCATAAAAAGACGGGCTACAGCATTTGGTCGGTCGACGACGACTCGGACAAAGATGGAAAGGTCATCCACGTATGGGGCGGCGAGTATGACAACAAGCCCAGCCGCGCTTTTGCGTTCGAACGTCAATCAAACGGAACCTATATCATTCGAGACCGCACGGTCGAGAAAGAAACCGAGAAAAAAGACATTAAGTACCTGGCAATAGAATCGGACGGCAAAGACCAGGACAACAATAAGATCTGCCATAAGAGTAAGAGCATTCCGTGGGAGCTAGAACTTGTCGGTTACGACATGGGCAAGATCAATACCACAGTTAGAAGTATCGACTGGACCACGTATAGCAGCTACGTCGACGGACCATGCTGGATGAAATACGTCGACGACAACAAGTACCTCGACGAGCTGAGTATCCCGGGCACGCATGATTCGGGCACCTGCAGCGTGGACAACGACACCGAGCCCCAATCCTCACAAGCAAAGTGCCAGCAGGATTACATCCCGACGCAGTTGCTCGAAGGCATTCGCTATTTTGATATCCGACTCGGAAGGAACGACGAGAACGGCGACCCCGGTATCGACCATGGAAGATGCTACCTGCTCAAAAAAGACGGGGGCTTTATGCATCTCTCCGATGTCATCGGTTACTTCAAAACATTTTTGAACGAAAACCCGTCAGAAACGCTCATCATGCTTGCGTCACGAGGCAACGACGAGGCTACCGACGAAAGCGTTACGACGGCTTTCGCCAAGGTTATGCACGATAATCCCGATCTGTTCTACACGTCGAGCCGAATCCCCACACTGAACGAGGTGCGCGGAAAGATCGTCCTGCTGCGTCGATTTGTACTCGCCGGCAACAGCGTAAGCAGCCACACGTGGGGCCTCGATCTCACCCAATGGGACAACAAAATCAAGGCGCATTCCGGGCAGTCGATGTGCCTCGTCCAAGACGCGCGAGGCTTTGAGACTACGGGCAATGCGGGCGACAAAGAGCCCTATTGCACCAAGGTATACGCCCAGGACCATTTTGAATGCACCGGAACCGACAAGATTAGCTGGGTCGATATGGCGCTGCGAGAGACGACCAATCTCACGCGCAACAAGGTGGACGTCGAGGACAATGATGGCGCCAAGGTGCAAGTCCTGGAACGCTGCTGGTCTATCAACTACACCAGTTGCACGAATTACAAACAAGGAAGCAATCCTTTTACCGCGGCGCGAGTGGTCAACGAGCATCTGTACAAGAGCCAGTACATCAATCCCAGCGGCAGCGATAAAACAAAGTCAGATTGCCTCAAGCACGTTGGCATTATCGCGTCCGACTTTGTCGATTCGGCACTGGCCCGGAGCATCTACCAACGCAATTACGATACGGAGCACAAGCAGACGGCTTCGTACTATCTCCCGTACTATCTCCCGACCCGCATGCGCATGACGTACGGCGACTCGCTGAGCGATGCCTCATTCCAGGATGGCAAGACCGTTGGCGAGGGTCATTTCCGCCTTGCCGACAGCAGCAACGCGCTCAACGCGACAGCTTCGGGCCATGCGTTTGCCATTGAATACGTGGATGTCGACGCCCTGGGCAACGAGACCGTTACGGGGCTGCAGGGCTCTGTGCCCATCGATATCGATCCACGCGCGCTGACGCCCCATTTTGAGGGACTCGAAGGCCTTAAGGCCGGCGAAGACGTGCGCGCCAAGATTGCGGCATCACTCGAGGGCAAGCTCGAAACCGATGCCTGCACGGCCCAGCTCGAGTTTGTGCACGACGCGAACGGCGCTCCGGGCACAGCAATGGCCGAGGGCGAAACATTTGCCGCAGGAACGTACTGGGTGCGCGTGAACGGTCTCTTGGGCAACGCGGCGCAAAACTACACGCTCGCCAGCGACGGAGCCGCAAGCTTTACCGTAGCGGCCTCGGACAGTGCAGGCGGCACCGGCACCGGCAGCGGCACGGGTTCCAACGCAGGCAGCGCTGATAAGAACGGTAAGGGCAACAAGGGCAAGGGCTCGGGCGGAAAGCTCGCCGACACGGGCGACAGCTCTGGCGTTGCCGCCGGGCTCGCTGCCGCCGCCGTGGCGACAACGGTCGCCGGCGCGGCGATGCTTGCCAGTGACGGTGAAAACAACGAGGACGTTGTCGAATAGGCAAGCCGGCCTTTTAGACACATCGACTCAATCGGGGGCGCAGAACACCGTTCTGTGCCCCCGATTTTTACCTTGGCCCGAACGCCGCTATCGGCTACATCACCATGTTCAGCGCGTTAACAAACTCCTGGGCCTTCGCACGGCTGTTCAGGCTAAAGACGCAAGCGGTCAACAGACGATTGCGCAGAAAAACATCGCGGCCTTTGATTCTATTGACGCCCGTAATGTCCTTAAGATAAACAATCTCGGTGTGCTTGCCGCCAAAAGTGCCCTTCTTGAGTACCTCAATGCGGTTAGGGTAGATCTTGACGTCTTTATACCTACCCGAACCTTTGTCCTGGAATAGCAGCGTGTTGTTGTCCATACACGTCACTCCCGTGGGGTTCGTTAAAACTGTCTCTATGGCCACATTTTAGTCACCGCAAACCCTTTTCGCGGTCGTGCGCAGAGCACCAAAATCGTGTCCGCACGAGCAAATAAACTAATACAACAAGGAATATAAGCCGTTATCCAAAGATGGCACCACAAAACAAAGGGTTAGTAATATCTAAGATTTAAGTCTTAAACCCTTAGAAAGTGCTAATATATAGTTATTGAAAGAGGCTAAGATGCAGAGACGCGAATTGATCCGCATCCTCGAAGAAGCCGGCTTCATCTCGAAAGGAGGCACTAATCACGAGAAGTTCGTCAAAGGAGATAAACTCGTGCTCGTGAAACGCCACCGAGAGATTGAGGATCAAATTGCCAAAAGAATCCTAAGGCAGGCAGGACTTCGATAGCTCATCCTCATCACATTTCGCATCGCTTTTTAGAGGAGGTCTTACATGGTTTACGTATGGGAATTTGAGTTCTTTGATTCGGACGGCATGGTCGATGCCGTGCCATGTGGCTCGCTGGGCGGAGGAGGAACGTTTGGCTCCGACCTAAACGACGCTGTCGAAAGCGCCGCTGATTTTCTCGCATGCATGGTCGATGACCACCTAATGGGCGGCGTCGACCTGCCTGCGCCGGACTTCGGACATGAGCCGCGACACGGCGGCAAGATTATCGCCGTAGCCGTCAGCCGCGAACTCAACGATATCCCCGCCGTCACCGCAGCGGATGCCGCGCGCATGCTTGGCGTTAGCTCGGCAAGAGTATCGCAACTGATAAATGCTGGACTGTTGGATTCATGGAAGGATGGCACCAAGCGCATGGTGTCCAAAGCTTCCATCGAGGCACGACTCGCCGACGCTCCAAAGGCAGGGCGCCCGAAAGAGGTCTCTATTGTTGTATAAGGCGAGGATACTGCGCACTTTTATTCCACACGATGTTTTCAGCCTAGCTTAAACAAGTTCAATAGCAGAATACAAATCCAACCATCGTGTCTAGTTACGAAAGGTTTTTTCCTTTTCTGCAGCAAACTCTTCCTCGGTAAGTACTCCACTATCACGCAGCGTTGCAAGTCTCTCAAGCCTTGCAACTACATCACCACTATCCGCCAGCGTCTCAATAGTCTGTGAAACCTGCGGATACTGCTCGAGCTCCTTCGATAGGGCATCGACTATCTCGGCAATATTCTTTGCATTTTTGCCCCCGTTTAATACGTTTGTCCTGACCTTAGATGATGAGTTGACAGTAACGCCAGATCCGCCTTCAACTGGAACAACCGAAATACTGATATTTTCACCCCAGGACCAAAGGCTCATACCAATCTCAGCTGCAACTGTTCTTGTTGTGGGCGATGCGCTATCAACTTTTACTTTAGGCAGCTTTTCCATAGCTGCCTTCAAGGCATTAAACGTGTCGTCAGGAGAATACGGCACCTGAATCTGAAGCTGCTGATCCGCAAAACCCATAATCCGGCCTCCGCTTCTACAAGATTAAGGCTATCGGCAATGTTAGCACGTTCCCAGCACTTTTAAATTCATCTAATGACCTTGTGATGCAGCCCGACACCCCAGCACTACTCCCCTACTTCCCAAATAGCGCACCCAGCAGACCGCGGCGTTTGGGCTTCTCCTCTCGGCAGGAGCCCTCGGCCACCGCTGCAACCTGGCGCGGTTGCTCGCCGCCTCCACGGCGCACGATCTGGTATAGGAACGGAGATTTAACATATTTGACCTCGATGGGCGTGGCGTGTACGGTGCTCTCACCGGACAAATGCAGGCTCGGGCTGAGCGGCGCCACGATATGCGTTTCGCGCTTGTCGCCAAACACCACCGCGGCCGCGCGACCCGTCTGGCCGTTCACGGCGATGCGCACTTGCTCGCCGTCGCGGCTATCCGACGCCGGGCGATCGACAAAGTAGACCGGTACCATCACCAGGCCGTCCTTGTGCTTGCGAGCCTTGCGCGCCCACGTGCGAATGCTCTTTTTATTGAGCCCCAGGGTCGCCTCGGCATCGTTGCCGGCAATATCGAGCGCCAGCTTATCAATGACCACCTGATCCTTGGTGGACGCATCGACGGAAACGACGCGGAAGTTACCTTCCTGCATGGCCGGGTCAAACGGCCCAACCTTGGCAAAGTCCCATGGCTCCAAAATGCCCATGAGGCGAACGTCCAGGTAGTTTGCCCTGGGGTATGCCCAGTCGAGCACCTCGTAGTACACCAGGGTCTCCTTGCTCAGGCCCTTACCCGGGAAGCTCGCCATCATGCGCAGGTCCGCCAGCGCCATGGGGAAATAGAAGAGCATCATGTCGTTTTGGATCGCATCTTCCACGTCGTGCTCGGCAAAGACGTCGGGGTACTGGCGCACCAGCTGCAGTGCGTTGGCACGTGCCTGCTGCGGCGAGATTTCGCAGGGAACACCCTGCCCAGGTACATACTCCGCACCAACGCCCAAGGTCAGGCGCTTGCTGAAGGTACCGGGCTTGAGTAGGTCGGCAACGCCGATCTTGTTGCCGCAGGACGGGCACTCAAACACACGCTGCGTTGACTCGCCCTCAAAGGACGCTCCGCAGAAGGGGCAAGGAATGCTCACATGCGTGGCCTCTTGGAACTCTTGCGCCGTGCCGCGATCCTCCCACAGCAGATGTTCCAGGACCGACTGATTGCGCCAGTGCGAATTGAAGAAATACCAGTCCGGGTCCTCCGGGCGCTCGAGTTGCGACACATGCGTGAGCTTGAGCAGTCCATCCACCGCCGTCAACGGCGTATGGCGAATGCCCAAAGCGCTCTTGGGCTCTCCAGCGTCCGCCTGCCACGGAATGACCGCACCGCAATAAGCGCACTCAAAGCTGCGCTTAGCTTGGTGTGAGTACATAGGGCCACCGCAGTTTTGACATTTAATGGCAAACATCTCGTCCATGGAAACGTCCTCCTTTGCACAGGGGCTGTCGACATTAAGTATGTCGAGCAAACAGGCACATGCCCATACCCATGTGGCCCAAAATGGACCACCCAGGCAGACGAGAAGGCTCGCTCGTTAGCACCGGCAGACTATTGCTGCATTTTCTGAGCATCGGTGCACGGCGCCCCCGCGCGAGCTACACTATCCCCTTAAACATGATTGTGAGGACGACCGCTATGCTATTTGTAAATCGGCTGGTACATACGCTTGTTCCCGGCAGCGAGGACGGGCCAGTCGATGCATCTTGCCGCACCAACGCGGGTTTTTCCGCAAGCCTCATCTGCATTGGCCTCAACATCACCCTGTGCCTGGCCAAGGGCATCGCGGGCCTGCTCGCCGGTTCCGTCTCCCTCATCGCCGACGCTTTCAACAACCTCTCCGATGCCTCGAGCAACATCGTGAGCCTGCTCGGGTTCCGCCTTGCCAGCCGCCCGGCAGACGAGGGCCACCCTTACGGCCACGGCCGCTACGAGTACCTGGCTGGTCTGTTTGTCGCCGTCCTGGTTTGTGCCGTCGGCATCAACCTAATCCTCGAGTCGGTCACCAAGATCATCAAGCCCTCGCCCACCGTGTATTCGGCGCTCTCCATGGCTGCCCTTGTTCTGTCCATGCTCGTCAAATTCTGGATGGCAGCGTTCAACCGCACGCTGGGCGATCGCATCGACTCCGAAACGCTCATCGCCACGGCGCAGGACTCCAAAAACGACGTCATCACCTCGGGCTCGGTCTTGGTGGCGGCGCTTATTTCGCAGACGACCGGCTTTGATCTCGATGGCTGGGCAGGCCTGGGTGTGGGCATCTTCATCTGCATCAGCGGCCTGGGCCTGGTGCGCGACGCCATCAGCCCGTTGCTGGGGCAAGCGCCCGACCCCAAGCTCGTCCAGGCAATCCGCGATAAGATCATGTCCTATCCGCAGGTCTTGGGCACACACGACCTCATGGTGCACGACTACGGCCCCGGTCGTCAGTTTGCCAGCGCCCACGTGGAGATGCCCGGCGAGGGCGACGCGTTTGAGCACCACGAGATTCTGGACACCATCGAGCACGACATCAAGCGCCAGATGGGCATTGGTATCACGCTGCACTGCGACCCCATCGCGACAACCGGCGATGACTTGCGCGGCTGGGTCAAGCGCGGCGTCATGCAGATCGATCCCGCGCTCTCCATCCACGACCTGCACGAGCACGACGGGTTCGTTTCGTTTGACCTGGTGCGTCCCGACGGCTTTGACATATCCGACGAGGAGCTGCTGGAGCTCGTCACGCGCATCGTGCACGAGCGCCGACCCGATGCCTCATGCGTCGTTACGTTTGACTCGGGCTTTAGCTCGCCCGACCGTCCGGCCGAGCAGCTGTAGCCTGCTTAACAGCTAGTTTCCCTGCGCGCCCGAGATGCCGTTTTGCAGGGCGTTCCAGGCATCCGTCGCCAAGCCGCCCAAGTTCTGCGCGGTATCACCCAGGTTTTGTGCCGTGTCGCCCAGCTCTTGCGCCTTGTCTCCCAACTCCTGTACCTTGTTGCTCAAGTCCTCCAGCGTATTGGAGCTCGAGCTGTCGGTACCGCTTTGGCCGTCGGACGAGTTGCCCGAACTGTTCTTGTGCGTGAGTTGAATTTCGAGGTTGCCGTTGTCGTTATAGTAGGCAGAAGTAACGACCCAGTTGGCATCGATGACGGGCGTTGAGCCATCATCAGTCAGGACCACGGCATTCGAAAGATCGGCGCCGCGCGACTTGAGGATCTTCTTGGCGTTGGACCAGTACTGCCCCGGGATATCGCTCAGATCGACGGTGCTAGACGAGGCGAACTCGGTTTGTTCGGCAGTGGTATCGGCCGTTGAACTCCCTCGCTTGTTGAGCATGCCCGACACGATGGCAAACACAACCGACAGCGCAAAGAAAATCGCCAGCACGATGAGGATCTTCTTGATCACGCTCGACGAACGCGACGGCTTCTTCTCCTCGTCCTCGCCATATTGCGGAATCGACTTGGGGTACTCGCGATACGGCTCGTGCGACTCGTAGCGAGGCTGCGCCGTGCGAGGCATATACGTCGTCTGCTGAGGCTGCGGAATGGGATTCTGCGGCAGGCCATCATAGGGATTCGGCGTCGAGGCAGCATAAGAATCCTGCGGCGCGTAATCAAACGGATCCGGAGCTGCGTTGCCATAGGGGCCTTGCGAAGATGCAGCGTAAGAATCCTGCGCCGTGTCTCCATAGCCCATAACCCGGGTGGGCTCGGCAGAAGGCTGCGTCGCGGCAGGGTCGGTATAACCGGGGTTGGGAACAACGCGGGTCGCATCGGCGTTATCGCCAGCCTGCGCGGAACCGTAGCCGCCCATCACGGTTGTTTTGTCCTGATCCATGCAACGATTCCCTTCCGTCGCCTGTAAGCATCAAGTTATCCATGCATTCTACCCGCGCAAAAGCCTATGATGGGCAGAGTCCGTCGGTATCTACAAGACATGCGCGGGCCTAAGGATCAAAAAGCCCCGCCGGGCCTTGTGGGCACGGCGGGGCGGACAAGCAGCTATGGACAGCAGACTTAGAACAGGCCGGTGATGTTGCCGTCGTTGTCGACGTCGATGTTCTCGGCCGCGGGCACCTTGGGCAGACCCGGCATGGTCAGAACGCTGCCGGTCAGCGCGACCACAAAGTGGGCGCCGGCAGAAACCTTGAGCTCACGCACGGTGATGCGGAAGTTCTCGGGAGCGCCCAGGGCCTTGGCGTTGTCGCTAAAGCTGTACTGCGTCTTGGCGACGCACACCGGCAGGTTGCCAAAGCCGTTCTCGCGCAGCTCGGCGAGCTGGCGCTTGGCGGCCGGCGTAAAGTCGACGCCGTCGGCGCGGTAGACCTTGGTGGCAACGGCCTCGAGGGCATCAGCGACATCAGCGCCGTCCTCATAGGCAAACTTGAGCTCGCTCGGCTGCTCAATCAGACGCATGACCTCATCGGCCAGCTCGAGCGCGCCCTCGCCGCCCTTGGCCCAGACCTCGGAAAGCTTAACGTTGACGCCGAGCTTCTGGCACTCGGACTCGATGAGCGCAAGCTCGGCCTCGGTGTCCGTCGGGAAGCGGTTGATGGCGACCACGCAGGGCAGACCATAAACGTTCTGGATGTTGTCGACGTGACGCAGCAAGTTGGGCATGCCAGCCTTGAGTGCTTCGAGGTTCTCCTCGTTGAGGTCGGCCTTGGCGACGCCACCGTTGTACTTAAGCGCACGAGCGGTAGCGACGATCACGACGGCGCTGGGGCGAACGCCCGTCATGCGGCACTTGATGTCGAGGAACTTCTCGGCACCCAGATCGGCACCGAAGCCGGCCTCGGTAATGGCAACATCGCCAAAGCGCATCGCCATACGCGTGGCCATGATGGAGTTGCAGCCGTGGGCGATATTGGCGAAGGGACCGCCGTGGACAAACGCGGGCGTGCCCTCGAGCGTTTGCACCAGGTTGGGCTTGAGCGCGTCCTTAAGCAACGCGGCCATGGCACCCTGGGCCTTGAGGTCGCGGGCACGGACGGGCTCGCCGGCAAAGCTATAGCCGACGACAATCTCACCCAAGCGTTCCTTGAGGTCGCTGATGCTCGTAGACAGGCACAGGATTGCCATGACCTCGGAGGCGACGGTGATATCGAAGCCGTCCTCGCGCGGCACGCCCTGGGCCTTACCGCCAATGCCGTCGATGACGTGGCGCAGCTGACGGTCGTTCATATCGACGACGCGCTTCCAAGTGATGCGCTTAACGTCAATACCGAGCTGATTGCCCTGCTGGATGTGGTTATCAAGCATGGCGGCCAGCAGGTTATTGGCGGCACCGATAGCGTGGAAGTCGCCGGTAAAGTGCAGGTTGATATCCTCCATGGGGATGACCTGAGCCCAGCCGCCGCCGGCAGCACCGCCCTTAACGCCAAAGACGGGGCCGAGCGAAGGCTCGCGCAGGGCAACGGCACTCTTGACGCCGCGACGACGCAGGCCGTCGGCCAGACCGATGGTCGTGGTGGTCTTGCCCTCGCCCGCGGGCGTTGGGTTGATAGCGGTCACGAGGACGAGCTTGGCCTGGTGATCAGTCGGCTCGTTGAGCAGTGAATAGTCGACCTTAGCCTTGTCGAAGCCGTACGGAATAAGGTGCTTAACGTCGACGCCGGCGTTCTTGGCCACCTCGGTAATAGGCAGTGGCGTGACAGAACGTGCGATTTCGATGTCAGTAGGCATGGGCGGTCCTTTCGTTACCGAATGAGAAAAAGACCAATTCAGCATAGCACGGGCGCGCAATAGTAAAACGCCCATAACCGATGAACGGCGATATGTTTACCCGATGCCCAGCGATAGTCCAACAGCCCGCCAAAACAAAGCGCCCTAAACGGTAGGTTCAATCCCCAGGTGCTCAAAGGTGCGAAGGGTTGCCTGACGGCCCTGCGGCGTACGAATCATCAACCCGCACTGCAGCAAATAGGGCTCATAGACATCCTCGAGCGTGCCCGGGTCCTCGCCCACCGCACTGGCAAGGGTCGTCAGGCCTACAGCACGGCCGGAGAACGTCTTGGCAAGCGTCTCCAAGATACGAATATCCATCCAGTCCAGACCGAGCTCGTCGATCTCGAAGAACTCGAGCGCCTGGCGGCAGATATCGAGCTCGATAGGGCCGCTGCCACGCACCTGTGCGTAATCGCGCACGCGCTTGAGAAGGCGGTTGGCAAGACGTGGCGTGCCGCGCGAACGCGAGCCGATCTCGAGTGCACTGGGATGGTCGATCGTCACGCCCAGGATAGTCGCCGAGCGCGTCACAATCTGCGCGAGCTCCTCGACCGTGTAGTAATCCAGGCGATACGAAATGCCAAAGCGGTCGCGCAACGGGCCGGTCAACATGCCTGAGCGGGTCGTTGCCGCTACCAGCGTAAACTTGGGAATATCCAGGCGAATCGAGCGCGCCGCCGGACCCTTGCCAATCACGATATCGAGGGCAAAGTCCTCCATCGCGGGGTACAGGACCTCCTCGACCGAACGGTTGAGGCGGTGGATCTCGTCGATAAACAGCACATCACCCGGCTGCAAGTTAGTAAGGATGGCCGCCAGGTCGCCCGTGCGCGCGATGGCAGGGCCACTCGTGGTCTTGATCTGAGCGCCCAGCTCGTTGGCGATAACGGTGGCCAGCGTGGTCTTGCCCAGGCCCGGAGGACCCGAGAAGATCACGTGGTCGAGCGTCTCGCCACGGCTCTGCGCCGCTTCGATCAACACGCGCAGGCTCTGCTTGATGTGCTCCTGGCCACAGTAATCGTCCAGGCGCTGGGGGCGCAAAGTGCGGTCGACATCGAGGTCCTCGGCCGTCAGCTCCGAGCCCACCATGCGCTCGCCGTGCGCCATGGATGCCGCCGGCGAGTTGCCGGGCGTCGCCCACAGGTCCTGAGAGTCATCGGCTTCCCACATCACGCATCCATTCCGAGTCGCTTAAGCGCCGCGCCGAGCAGATCCTCGACACGCATATTCTGCCCATCATACCCGCTCAGGGCAACATCGGTCTCCTGCGGGCTAAAGCCCATGGAAAGGAGCGCCGCACGGGCATCATCGATCGCCGAAGGAGCGGCGGCGGGAACCGGCATCGCAACCTGGCCGGGAATCACGTCGACCGGCACAAAGCCCTTATCCTTGGCAAAGGTGCTCTTGAGCTCCAGGATCAGACGCTGAGCTGTCTTTTTGCCCACACCGGGTACCTTGGCCATGCCCTTGTCGTCCTCGGCCATCACCAGCGAATACAGCTGCCCCACGGTATAGGTGGAAAGCACGGCGAGCGCCAGGCGCGGGCCAACGCCCGAAACGGACACGAGCCGGTCGAACATCGTGCGCTCATCCTTTGAGGAAAAACCGAAAAGTGTCATGGCGTCCTCGCGCACCTGCATACGCGTGTAGAGGCGGACCTCGCCACCGGGCGTCGGCAACGTGGCCGCAGTGCTGCCCGAAATGCCGAGCTCAAAGCCAACGCCCGACACATCGACGACAGCAGAGCTCATCGTGGACTCGACAAGCGTTCCGTGGAGCTGGGAAATCATCAGTATCCGGTTCCTCTCTGTTGATAGAACTCGCCACCGGTGAGGGCGCGGGTGCGGCTGAGGTTTACGTGGCAGATGGCGCAGGCCAGGGCATCGGCGGCATGGTCGGGATGCGGGTCGTGGTCGAGCTGTGTTAGCGTGCGTACCATGTAGGCGACCTGCCGCTTGTCCGCGGCGCCGGTGCCCACCACAGCCTGTTTGATCTGCATGGGCGTGTACTCGCCAATCTCGAGCGCGCACTCCGAAAGCGCCACAAGCGCAGCACCTCGGGCATGCGCCGTGGGAATGGCCGAACGAACGTTGGCACCAAAGTAGATGCTCTCGACAGCAGCCGTGTCGGGTCGATAACGCTCAACGACATCCTTAAGGTCATGGGCGATATGCGACAGGCGCACCGCGAGCGGACTTCCGGCACTGGTCTCGATGCAGCCATAGGCACGGCAGCGAACCTCGCCACGCCGCTCCTCGATAATCCCCCAACCCGTATGAGCCAAACCGGGGTCAATGCCCAAGATAACCAAGCCGACCTCCCCTCGCCACAAGCACAGCGCAAGGCAAGGCCCCGCGCATCATTCACGAACGTCTGTTCTAGAATAACACAACGCTAGCCCTATAAGTCAGCCGAGATCGAATTGTAGGTTGAGTATACGCAAGCGAGCGCCCGCCAGAGCGAGCAAGGTGCCTTGAAAGAGGAGGGCATTGACCTGGCGGTCATGTCCGACGATTGAAAGGCAGATTGCCGCTCTGGCGGGCGCGCAGCGACCTAGTTCTGAGAGAAGAACGGGAATTGTCGGGGATCAACCGGCGGATGCGGCATCGGGCCACCCTGGGGACTACCTTGCGAGCCGCCCTGACCGCCCATCATCTTATCGATGGCGTCCTGAACCTCGCCCTCGAACTTTTTCATTCCCTCGTGCAAACGACGCTGACCGTCCTCGGAGCGCAGCTCCTCCATTTGCTCGGGCGAAATACCCAGCAGCTCGCCCAGCACGCCCATCATCTCGTTTCGCACGCGCTCGCTCGTATCCTCGTCAGCAAAACGGCGCACCTCGGCGCGCGCCAGCGAATCGACCGACATGCGCTCCTTGCCGTTAAGCCCCAGGTCGGACCACGCGAGCATGTACGGCCAGGCACGCTCGGCAAACGAACGGGACGAGACGATCGGCGCCGTCGGCAACATGCGGCGGGCAGCCTCGCCCTGTCGAACGAGCATCAGCAGCAGCGAGCAGGCCTCAGGCTTGCCAGCGGCCATCGGAATGTCGTCGAAAGATCGATTGCGGTCCACGTGCGCCTCGAGCGCGCCATCGACCTCACCCGGCTCAAGCCCGCCGAGCAGTTGTGCCGCGCGGTCGAGCATATCGACCGGACCGTCGAGCGTCGAGAGCGCCTGCGCCAGCACTCGCTCCATACAATCTTCCACCGCGTTGAGCGTCACGAGCTCTTGGGGCACCACGGCAGACGTGCGGTTGCGCACACGCGCCACAAACTCAAGCGTCGACAGGTACACATCGCCAAAAGGCGCGTAATCGCCCTGATAGCCGCCGCAAAGCGCCGGCGCCGCCAGCGCGTATTCGGTCTTGGAAAGCGGGCTCAGCGCCATCGCACCCAGCTCGAGCGCCGTATCCTCCAGCATGAGGCCCAGCGTGCGCGAGCGCAGACGCTCGGCATCGCCCGCCGACACGTCGCGATCGAGTACACGCGCCGCATCCGGTGCATCGCGCTCAACCGTGCGAATATGCAGGCGCTCGGCGATGGCGCGAACGGCGGCACAGCGGGCATCCTCGGCCTCTTCCTGCGCCGGCGTAAAGATACGGTTGCGCCCCAGCACCAGGCCAATCACATTGCGCGGGCCCAGAGCGTCGACGGCCAGCACCGCCAGCAGGGACGACGGCAAGTCACCCTCGAGTGCCACCACAGCACGCGACGCACCGTGGGCTCGGGCGTTGTCGCGCACGGCGAGCACCAGCGCCTGCCACAACCACTCCTCGGAACGAAACTCGGGCAGCTCGTGGTCCTCCAAAGCATCGAGCATCACGCCGCGCTGAATCTCCTGAACCAGCAGACTCTCCTCAAAACACGGCGCCTGGGCCACCACGCGACCGCAGTCGTCGAGCACAAACGAACCGCCGGTATACACCGACTCGTCATAGGCACCGACCGGCGCCATGCAGGCAAACCACACGCTGCGCTTGGATGCGATCTTGCGGTAGGCGCCGCTGCGAACGGCGGCAATGGCGGCAGTCTCACGGTCGGTCATGTCAAACGCGTTGAATTGGAAATACGCAATGAGGTCAACACCGGTCGGCAACATCTCGAGTTCGCGGTCCAAGTCAAAAATCACGGCGATGCGCACGCCGTCCACGTCGAACACCGGCGGCGCCCAACGTGTGTCGTTGTTCTCGCCACGCTGCAGGGCAATGCTCGAACGCGCCGGCACCACATGGCCGTCCTTGAGCATCATGTAGTCGAGCAGCGGCTGGCCCTCAAACGAAACCGCCGCGGGCACGATGCAGATCATGTCAAGCTCCTGGATACGCTCGGCGACACCAGTCAAACCGGCAAGCACGTCGTGCTCAAAGTCGGCAGCGCCCACCAGGCCACCGGGCATGGCGCCCATAAAGAGCGGAGCCGGAACGCACAGCACGCGCGCCCCGCGCTCGTGGGCCAGACGAGCCTGGTCCTCGATGCGGCCGCAAATGCCCTCAATATCACCCAGGCGCATATCGATCTGTGCAAGCGCGAGCTTCATGGCCCAGCCCTTTCCGTCGTAAACCATCGAAATCGTAGTAAAAGCGCCGGCCGCATAATGCAGCCGGCGCTTGCATGTGCATATGCTAGCTATGATACCCCGAGCGGGGGCGCGCTCCTAGAATGTCGCAGACCACAGCCCGTGCAGGTTGCAGTAGGCATAGACGGTACCGGTCTTGGAGCCGCCCGCGAAAAACGTCGCGGGTTTCATGCCGGGCTCAAGGTAATGGACCTCTAAGCGGCCCTCGGCCTCAAGGGCGATCCACTCAATGTAGTGCTCGGGCAGGCTGGGGTGCTCGACCGAGCCAACTCGGGCGCGAATCACGTGACCGTCGCGCTCGGTCTCGACAACAGGCACGTGCTTCTCATGCGCCGCGTCCTCAGTGTTTGCGGTCAGCTCCGTGCAACCGGCAGGGGTCGCAACGTCGTCGCCAAGGGCAGCGATGAGCTTGCCGTCAGGGTCCTTAAAGAATTTCGCCATGATGTTCTCCTTTGCTGATGTGCCAATGTTCTTGATGGTTCTTATGCCCAAAGGCAGACAAACCATCCACGGCATTGCAAATGAACACATAACGGATTAGGCAAGCGGTCGGGCCAAAATGCGTCGACCGTCCTGCCCACTCCAGCAGTCCCACCCCGCGCGCGTCTAGCGCCCATCGCCGCCGAGCAGCGCCAGAACATCCTCGCGCGTGAACAGTGCCGACGAGATGCCGTCGCCGCCGAGTACGCTGTTGACCAGGTCGCGCTTGGACTCCTGCATCCGCATAATGCGTTCCTCGATCGTGTCCTTGGCGATGAGCTTGTACACGGTCACGGTATGTTGCTGGCCAATACGGTGTGCACGGTCAGTTGCTTGGTCCTGCGCCGCCACGTTCCACCACGGGTCGTAGTGGATGACCACGTCGGCAGCCGTCAGGTTAAGGCCCACGCCGCCCGCCTTGAGCGAAATCAAAAAGACCGGAACCTCGCCCTCCTGGAACTGCGCGACCATCTTGGCGCGGCTCTCCTTAGACGAAGCGCCCGTGAGCTTAAAGAAGTCGATGTCCTCCTTGGCCAAGCGCTTACCGATAATATCGAGCATACCCGTAAACTGGCTGAACAACAGGATGCGATGCCCGCCGTCGAGTGCGCCGTGCACGAGCTCCATGCACGTATCGAGTTTGGCGCTCCCCGCCTTGTAATCCTCGTAGTGCAGACGCGGGTCGCAGCAGATCTGGCGCAGCTTGGTGAGCTCGGCGAGCACCTTGAGCTTGTCTTTCTTAAACTCGGATGACTCGCGGTGCTGCACCTGTTGGGCGATGCGGTCCTGGTTGGCCAGGTAGAGCTTGCGCTGCTCGCCGGTAAGCTGCGCCATGACCGTATCCTCGATCTTCTCGGGCAGGTCGGCCACCACGTCTTCCTTGACACGGCGCAGCACAAACGGCGACACGAGCGCTTGCAGGCGGGCGGCACTGTCGCCCTCGGCATGCTCGACCGGGCTTTCGAAGCGCTTGGCAAACGACTCGCGCGTGCCAAGTAGGCCCGGCATCAAAAAGTCGAAGATGCTCCAGAGCTCGGATAGGCGGTTTTCGATGGGCGTGCCCGTCAGGGCAAAGCGCACGCCGGCCGGCAGGCGCTTGGTGGCACGCGCCACCTGGGTGAGCGGGTTTTTAATGTACTGGGCCTCATCGAGTACCACGCGGGCAAAGTCCTGCTCGACGTACTCGTCGATATCGCGCCGCATAAGGTCATACGACGTCACGACCACGTTATGCTCGGCCACGCCGGCGATTTGCACGCGACGCTGGGCCTTGGCGCCCACGATGGCGCACACATCGAGCGACGGGGCGAAGCGCTCCAGCTCGGCAGTCCAGTTGTACACGAGCGACGCAGGGCACACCACAAGCGTGGGCTTAATGTCCCCCGCTTCCACGCGCGCCAGGATATGCGCGATCATCTGCAGCGTTTTGCCCAGGCCCATGTCGTCGGCCAAGATGCCGCCAAGGCCCAGGTGTTCGAGCGAGCCGAGCCACTGGTATCCGTCGACCTGGTAGCCGCGCATCGTTGCCTTGAGCGATGCCGGCACCGTAAAGTCCATCTTGCCGAGCGTGTCCAGACGCTCGACGGTACGGCGGAACGCAGCGTCGCGATCGGCCTCGAGCGCGGGCGTGCGCGCGAGCATGCTATCGACGAACAGGGTGCTCGACGCGGGAAGCGACACGCCGTCGAGCAGGTCAACAGCATCGACCCCCAGATCCTCGGCAAGGCCAAACGCGGATCGGGCACCCTCGTCCAAACGAATGATGTCGCCGGACGTAAGGCGCGCAAACGTCTGGTGACGCTTGTAGGAGTCGAGGTAGATGGCAAGGTCTGACGCCGAAAGGCCGCTCGCGCCCAGTTCGACGTCGAGCAGATTGCTCTTGACGGTCGCACGAACCGAGAGCTTGGGCGCGGGTCGCACCGAAATCTGGCGCAGACGGTCGCTGAGCATGACCTCACCCAGCTCGGACAGGGCGGACAGGCCCTCGGTCAGCAGGCAGAACAAGCTCTCGTCATCGCGCTCCTCAAACGCCAGACCGCCCTCGTAGAAATCGAAGTACAGGGCCGCCGTGTCCATAACACGAAACTCTGCCACCTCGTCGCGGGGCGGCACGCCGGGGCGTTGCTCTTCGAAGGGGCTGCCCGGAGCGCCCAGGCTAAAGAGATCTGCCGACCAGTCGCCGTAGGCAACCGTAATTTTGCAGGTCACAAGCCCATCGTCGACGCCGATCGCCATAGCAAAGCTCGGCTCGGGCGCCACGGTATCGAGCGCGGCGGGCGCGGTAAGGTCGGTATAGTCGCGCAAAATGGGCAGCGCCATACGACAGAACTCCCCCACCTGGTCGACAGCGATATGGATCGGCGTGCGACAGGGCAGTAAGCGCGATAGGAACGGCGCCGCATGCTGGGCAAACGCTACATCGGCGCGGCGCGCACGGCGGGTGTCGACCAGATAGGCAACGTCGCCCGAAGCAAAGCAGTATGCATCGGCCGGCAGGCGTAGATCGTAGCTGCCACCAGCCGCCGGCGCGATTTTGGCGGCAAGGAGCGGTGGGCGCTCAGACAGCGCCTCGTCCTCCCCTTCCGGAGGCATCTCAACCGCCACGTCATAGGTGCGATGCGTCGTCGTCCCCCGCGACCAGGCGGGCTCAAAAGAGATGGTCTGGCCGCGCAACAGGTCCAGCACATATACGATGCTATGCTCGGACAGCGGCAACTGACGCTCGGCGACAAAACCGCTGCGGGCAAAGTCGTACGACGCCGAACGCGAGCTTGTGATGTCATCGAGATAGGCAACTGTCGTCACGACAAGGTTGAGCAGCTTTGTCGACACGTCTTCGAAGGCTTCGGGCGTATGGACAAACGTGAGCTTCTTGCCGTACGAGAAGGTGCCGCCGCGCACGTAGGCATCGGCCATGCCGTCGATGTCCTTGACCACGTAGGAGACCGATCCACAGCGAATGCGAAGCTCGAGCGCCCAGCTAAAGCGCTCGGCGAACAGCGGATTGTAGTACGGCACCAACGAAGGCTCCAACGCCGCTTTGGGGGCGTCGGGGTCAACGGCACCGGCAAGCTTGCGGCGCATGCTCGCCAGCTCATCCATGCGCGCGTCCGAAAGATCGGAGAGCGCCGCCATGAGGCTGGGGCTCGTGGGGACGGGCGCCGGGAAGGGAAAGTTGGGATTGACGGCCGGCGCTTTGGGCGCGGTGCGCGCGGGCTGTTTCGGCTGCGCCGTAAACGTGCGAACCGGCGTGCGCAAACCTTCGACGGGCTCGGCGCCGCTGGCATCCAAATACGCCAGAGCCGTGGCAATAGCGTGCTTGCACATACCGGGGTAACGATAGGCGGCGGGGCAATCGCAGTCGTAGTCGATCACCTCGTGCTCGTCCATGTCGAGCGCCACGTGCGTCTTGTACAGGTCGCCACGCGAACCGCGCACCGAGCCCTCAACCGTCACGTTTTTGGAGAAGCGCGAGCCGCTGTCCTCGATCGACAGCACGGCGCCGTTGAGCATGAGCGAACGCCCCTTCATAAAGGTGCCGCTCAGCGCCGCCTCTTTCCGGAGCGCCTGCACAAACGTCCCCTGCGCCATCACTTCCTCCAATCTCACCCGGGGTAGCTTAGATAACCGTCACACGGCCTTGGTTGCCGACGATGGCCTTTGCCTCTGCCAGCAGCGGAATCGAGCGTGCGTTGACCTTGGCCGGCACCTCGGCACGCAGTACGCGCCCGTCGACTTGCTCAATAAAGATCTCCACGCGGTCGCCGCCCGGGTTGGTGGTGAGCACCGTGGCCAGGCGCGCCATATTGCCCTGGCTAAAGCGGCTGTTGGGCACCATGACCTCAAAGACCTTGGGCTTGTTTTTCTCCTCGCTAAGCTCCAGCGGCACAATCTCCTGCGCGATGATCTGGTCGCCGCGGTCCGAGCGCTCGAGCTTGCCCTTAATGCGCACAAACGCGTCAGACAGCTGCGCGCCGGTCTCGGGATCGACCTCGCCGTACAGATACCCTTCGGCCTCCTTGTAGGTCTTGGGGAACACCACGACCGTGGCCTCACCTTCCATGTCCTCGAGCTGCACGATGCCCATGGGGTCGCCGTTTTTGGTCACGCGCTTGGACACGCTCGAGACCATGCCGGCCCACCACAGCGCCTTGCCCTCGGGAATCTCCTGGTTGATGGTGCCGCCCGTAGGATTCTGAACCTCGTAGCCGGTGTCGATCTGCGAGAACGAGAAGTCGCGCGCCTTGGCTAGCGCATACTCAAACGGGCGCAGCGGGTGGTCCGAGACATAGATGCCCAGAACCTCCTTCTCCTGGCTCAACTTAAGGTGGCGGTCCCATTCCTGGCCATCCGGATCGGGCACGCTCACCTCAAAGCCCGAGCCCTCAACGTCGCCAAACATATCGAAGAACGAGGTCTGACCGCTCGCGCGGTCCTTCTGGCGCTTTACCGCGGCGTCGATGATGTTCTCGGGGTTGTTCTTGTCCACAAAGTGCATCATCTGGCGACGCGGATACCCCGTGGAGTCGAAGGCGCCTGCCTTGATCAGCGATTCGATCACGCGACGGTTGGCCTGGCTCGAGTCCACGCGCTCGACAAAGTCGTGCAGCGTCTTAAACGGGCCGCCCGCCTCGCGCTCGGCGATAATCGCCTGCGCCACGCCGGTGCCCACGCCGCGGATGCCGGCCAGACCAAAGCGCACGCCCTCCTTGGTAGCCGTGAACTCGGTACCGGACTCGTTGACATCTGGCGAAAGCACGGGGATGCCGTCGTGACGGCATGCCGAGACGTAGTGCACGATCTTGTCGGTCTTACCCGTATAGGACGTCAGGACGGCCGCCATGTACTCGTGCGGATAGTGCGCCTTGAGCCACGCCGTCTGCATAACCAGGATGGCGTAGCCGGCGGAGTGCGACTTGTTAAAGGCGTAGGACGCGAACTCAAGAACATCGTCCCAAATCTTCTGGGCGACCTCGCGCGTGTAGTTGTTCTTGATAGCGCCGTTCATCCAGTGGTCGTAGGTGGTCTCGTCCGAGCCATCCTCCCAGTGCAGCACCGTCGACGTGAGCAGCTTAATCTTTTTCTTAGCCACGGGCTTACGGATACGCGAGTCCGATTCGCCCTTGGAGAAGCCGCACATCTCGACGGAGATGAGCATAACCTGTTCCTGGTAGACCATGGTGCCGTAGGTTTCGCCCAGGATGTCGTCCAGGCGGTCGTCGTAGGAGACGGCCGGCTCCTTGCCGTTCATACGGTTGATGTAGGACGAAACCATGCCGGCGCCCAGCGGGCCCGGGCGGTACAGGGCGATCAATGCTACGACGTGCTTGTACTCGGTGGGCTTCATGTTCTTGATCGTGGCCGTCATGCCGGCGGACTCGACCTGGAAGACGCCGGCGGTGTGACCGGAGCCCATGAGCTTAAAGATCTCGGGGTCGTCAAAGGGAATCTCTTCCTCTTTGATGTCGATGCCGAAGTTCTTTTTGATGTTTGCCTTGGCCTTGGAGATAACCGTCAGCGTGCGCAGGCCCAAGAAGTCCATCTTGAGCAGGCCCATGTCGGCGACGGTATGGCCCTCGTACTGGGTAATCTCGACGCCGCCCTTGGTGTCGAGCTTGGTGGGCACGTGCTCGTTGACGGGGTCGCGGCAGATCAGAACGGCGCACGCGTGCACGCCCTCGCCACGGGTGAGACCCTCAATCGAGAGCGCCGTGTCGATGATGCGGCGGGCGTCGTCGTCCTTTTTATAGGCCTCGGCAAAATCGGGGTTAAACAGATCCTCTTTGCCGGGCTGCTTGTCGAGCACCTGCTTGAGCTTGACCTTGGGGTCGCTCGAGACCATCTTGGACAGGCGCTGGCCCATGTAGACCGGGTAGTCCAAGACGCGCGCGGCGTCGTTGATGGCCTGCTTGGCCTTGATGGTCGAGTAGGTGATGACGTGGGTGACCTTCTCGGGGCCGTAGAGCTGACGAACGTGCTCCACGACCTCGAGGCGCCGCTCATCGTCGAAGTCCATATCGATATCGGGCATCTCGGTACGCTGCGGGGACAGGAACCTCTCGAACATCAGGCCGTTCTCGAGCGGGTCGAACGCGGTGATGTTCATGGCGTAGGCGACGATAGCGCCGGCGGCCGAGCCACGGCCGGGGCCGACGCCGATGCCGTTGTCCTTGGCCCATTGCACGTACTCGGCAACGATGAGGAAGTAGGCGGCAAAGCCCTTGTCGCAGATGACCTTGTATTCGTACTCAAAGCGCTCTTTGATGTTGACGCCACCGATCTCGCGCGTGGCCCAGTCGTCACCATAGTGCTGGCGCAGGCCCTTCTCGCACTCGCGACGGAACTGGCTCTCGTGCGTCTCGCCGGGATCGAGCAACGGGAAGCGCGGCAGGATGATGGAGTCCCAGTCCAGCTCAACGTAGCACTTGTCGGCGATCTCGAGCGTGTTGTCGCAGGCCTCGGGGCAATACGGGAACATCGCCCGCATCTCCTCCTCGGTCTTCATGTAAAACTCCGAGCCGGTCATGCGCATGCGGTTGGGGTCGTCAACCTTGGCGTTCATGCCGATGCACATGATGACGTCCTGCACGGGCGCGTCCTCGCGGCGCAGGTAGTGGAAGTCGTTGGTAGCGATAACCTTGACGCCCACCTGCTTGGCGATGTCGATGAGCGTGCGGTCCATCTGCTCGTCGGTCAGGCCGTTGTCGGTGGTGATGCCGTGTTCCTGGATCTCGATGTAGAAGTCGCCGGGCTCGAAGGTGTCACGGAAGGTCTCGGCCCACTTGATGGCGCCTTCCATGTCGCCGCGGTCGATGTATTTGGGGATGATGCCCGCGATACAGGCGCTCGTGCAGATCATGCCCTTGGCATGGCGGCGCAGGTTGTCGAGCGTCACGCGCGGCTTGTAGTAAAAGCCCTGCACGGCGGCCTCGGAGACCGTCTGCATTAGGTTGACGTAGCCCTCCTGATCCTTGGCCAGAAGGATCATGTGGTAGAGCTCGGGCTTGTGGTCGCGGGCAAGGGTCTCGTCCGGCGTAAAGTAGACCTCGCAGCCAAAGATGGGCTTGATGACCAGGGGCGGTTTGAGCTCGTCGATGTTGCCCTTCTCGTCCCACATGGCCATGTCTTTGACGTACTGGGCATGCTCGCGCGGGTTTGCCTCGGGGTCGGGCTCCACCAGCTCGTCGCGGCGGTCCTTTTCCAAGAAGGCCTTGTCGTGGCTCCAGGTTTTGTACTCGGGCGTGTTGTGGTTGACGGCGTCGCAGGCCAGCGCCAGGTCGGGCACGCCATACATGTAGCCGTGGTCGGTAATGGCCACGGCGGGCATGCCCAGCTCAACGGCGCGGTTGACCATATCCTGGATACGGGTTGCGCCGTCGAGCATGGAAAAGACAGTGTGATTGTGCAGATGGACGAATGCCATGTGATGAGCTCCGATGCGGGTTCGTGTTCTGACTGAACGATTTTACCCCACGGCGCGGACGGCACCCGAACCTAGCCAAACCAACACGGCTCCTCTTGCAGTTGCGGTGAAATGCGGACTGTTTGGCGGCTTTTTGGCCAAAACAGTCCGTATTCCACCGCAAGTTATCTGAGGACTAGAAGTTGTAGGTGACTACTTGGGGCTCGGCGGGATTGACGAAGAGAGTCGGATCGGTCTGCTCCACGCGGACGAACTTGACGGTCACAGCCTCAAAGCCCGCCTTGCTCAGAACATCAGCGTAGACGCGCGCCTGCAGGGCGTGCTTCTCCTGCAGCTGGTCCGGCGTCTCGTCCGGCGTGCCGCCCGTCTTATAGTCGATGACCAGCGCGCGTGACGAATCCGCCGGGTTCGTCGCCAGTGCATCGATGGCGCCTTCGGCATATGCGCCGTAGCGAGCGATGTCCTCGTCCTCGCAGCCCAGCGAAAAGAACGGCACCTCGGCGCGAACGCACGGCCACGCGAGCAGGTCGGCACGAACCGACGACTTGAGCCAGCGCTCCAGAGCGACATCGATGCGCTCGCGCTGTTCTGGCGTCAGGTGCCACAGGCGAGCCAGGGCGTCGGCACGCTCAGCGGGCAGCGCATCGGCACCCATCTCGATGAGCCACTGGCAGGCGGCGTGGAAGGCCGAGCCCAGCGCCATGGGATTGCCGGCGGGCTCGACAGCAGCCACGTCTGCATCCGTCATCTCCGAGCCATCCGACTCTGCATCATCGCCGGACTCGTCCATGGGCACACGCGCCTCGGCGGCACGGTCTTCTGTCTCGGCATGGAGCGCCGCAGCGATTGACGAGTAGCTATACGAGTCACGCACCGGAAACGGACAGATGCCCATGCGCACGCCCACCGCCTGGGGATACACGAGCTCAAACGCATCGGGCTCGGGGTCGGCAGGACCGGGGACGATTGTACTGGCCGAATCGTCGGCAGCATCTGCATCGGCATCGCCACGAACAAGCCTGCCCTCGGCATCCAGCGAAGCGTTGGCCTCAAACGCCTGCTCGCCAAACGTAAAGTCTGCTAGCGATATGAGCTCGTAGTCGCCCGGCTGGGAGTTGTCGAACACCAGGCGGTCGGTATCGAGCTGCGGCATGTCCAGAGCGTCCGTCGGCAAAATACGGCGCAGCACGTCGTAGGTCAGATCGGTCTCGACATCGAAGGTCGGCGCCGTCACCTTGCCACGGCTCACGCCGGCATCCATCGCCAAGATCACCAGCTCGCGCGCACGCGTCATGGCAACATAGAGCAAGCGGGCCCGTTCCTCGAGCGAAAGCTGCAGGTCGGCGTTGCGCAGGCGAGCAAATGCCTCGGCGGGAGAACCCGTCGCACAGACGTCCTCCATGAGCTCCGGCGGCAGCCACAGCGACGTGCCCTTGCCCTTAAACGCGTGCTCAAACTGCTTTTTGACGTCGTCGCCCTTCACAAAGGTACCGTCGGCAAGCTTAACGCCGTCGAAGCGTGCCGGCAGTGCCACGACCTGCGCTCCGCCCTCGACGCGACCCATCTGTGCCGCACCCGAGGACTTACGCACGCCAAAGCACTCGGCGACCGCCACGACCGGATATTCCAGACCCTTGGAGGCATGTACCGTCATGATGCGCACCGCGCCGTCGCCTTCCTCGTTGAGGGCACCCGGGGCTTCCTTGCCCGCCAAGAAGCGGTCGAAGACAAGCGCGATGGAACGCGGCGAGTTGCCGAACTCGGCCTCAGCCTCAGCCACGGCGTCGAGCGCCTTGAGCACGTTGGCGGCAATGGCCTTGCCCTCGGGACCACGCTGTCCCAGACGCACAAACCAGCCGGAGGCGTTGACCACGTCGCGCGCGATGGCGGCGAACGAATCGCGGCCCACGCGACGAAGCGCATACCGCAGCACCTCGCGGGCGCGCGTCACAAGCGGCAAGTCTTGCAAACCCGGCACGTCGAAATCGCTCATGATGCCCATGTCGATATTCCGGCGCGAGGTCTCCCCTGTCTCGCTATCGAGCTTGGTCGCCAGCGCCAGGAACTCCTGGGCACCGAGCGCAAACATCGGCGAGGCGAGCAGTGGCATAAGGCCCTGCGCCGTATCGGCCGGATTGGCGAGCGCGCAGACCAGGGCACGCACCGTCTGCACCTCGGCTGCCTGGGCAAAGACCGAGCCGCCTGCGATCACGCAGTCGAGCCCCTGATCGCGGAAGGCCTGGGCGTAGACGTCGGCGTTGGTCATGCGGCCCAGTAGCAGTACCATGCCGCCCTGGGGCTGGCCGGCATCGGCAAGCGCGCGGAATCGCTCGGCGATCGCGCGGGCCTTGGCCTGCGTGCGCTCCTGCGTACTGCCGCCGGCAACAAAGAGGGCCTGGCGACGCGAAGCGTCTGCCACCAGCGTGTTCTTGCGGCCGTCGCTCGCCTCAAGATCCAAAAAGCCCTGCATCAGGCCGCCGTCATCGCCGTCGAAGACGCGTGCCACGTAACGCAGCACCTCGTCATGGCTGCGGAAGTTGCACACGAGTTTGACGAGCTCGCCGGCAGGGGCATCGGCCACGGCAGTCGCCTCGGGCGCGGCAGACGAGCCCACCTTGCGCTCCTGACGACGGAACACCTCGACCTCGGCGCCACGGAAGCGGTAGATCGACTGCTGCGCATCGCCCACGGTGCACAACGCGCGCTCCCCCGCGCCCGTCAGATAGCGAATCAAATCGACCTGCATCTGGTCGGTGTCCTGAAACTCATCGATCATGACCATCTTAAAGCGGCCCTCGTACGCAGCACGGATGGCAGGGTAATCGCGCAGGGCCTCGTAGGCCATACGCAGCAGGTCGTTATTATCGAGGGCGGACTGGGCAGCCTTCAATGCGCGATACTCGGCCTCGACGGAACGGGCCAGACCCACCAGCGCATCGAGCGCCGGGCCACCGCAGGCAAGCACGATATTGATAAACGCATCGGCGGCCTCGGCCTTGAGCAGCTCGACCTGCTCCTTGGGGAATGCCTTGCTCGCGCGCGGCATGGTGCACGACATCATGAGTCGCGCCGCATCGACCATGGTCTTGCCGCTCGCCTCGAACGCGTCGATGGCATCGAGCGCCACCTGCGCCTTCTCGGTCGCGGCCTTGCTTGCGCCCAGCGCCGCGCGATAGGCATCGGCGAGTGCAGAGGTATCGGCCTGGCCGCGCGCCACGCGCACGTCGTCCATACCGCCCGGCAACTGACTCGACAGCTCCAGCAGGTCGCGCACCAGACCCTTGATGGTCGTACCGGCGCCAAAGGAACCGCCCTCGCCCGCCATGGGATACCAGGCGTAGAGGGCCTTGAGCGATGCCGCGAGCTCGGGGGCGGCATCGGGCGCCGTTGCGCGACCCAGCACATGCTCGACAGCCTGATCCATGAGCTCGTCGGTATCGGTGAGCACTGTGAACTCGGGATCGATGCCCAGCTCCAGCGCGTGCGCGCGCAGGATACGCGAGCACATGCCGTGAATGGTCGAGATCCACGCGTCGTCGACGGTCAGTGCTTCCTCGTCCATGCCCTCGTCGATGAGCGCGCGGCGCACGCGGTCACGAATCTCGGCCGCGGCATCTTTGGTAAAGGTAATAGCGAGCACCTGGTCCAGATGCTCAACGAACGGACCGGATTCGGGAGAGAGTGCGTAGACGATGCGGCGCGTGAGGGTAAAGGTCTTGCCCGAACCGGCGCCCGCCGAGACAAACAGCGGACGGTCGAGCGTTTTGACGATCTGCAGCTGTTGCGGCATCAAAGTCGAAAGATCCATGGTCTACACGTCCCTCCTTACAAACGTTCCTTCGTGGTTATACGAGCAGCGCGCATGCGCGGCCTGAGCCGACGTCGGGTCGACGGCGGCAACGTTGCCCGCCTCGAGCTCGCGCAGACGCTCGGCGATGCCGGTCTCCACGCGATCGAGCAGGGCGTCGAAGTCCATGCTGCCACCCTCGCCGGGGAAACCTTTCTTAAGGCCCGGGATGCGACCGTCACCACGCTCCTCCTCGAGCAGCTCGGCACTCGCTGCGCCTCGCAACGCCGGTTTGCCGCCCTTGGTCGAAAAGTAGAGCGCCGCGCGGGTGTCCAAATCCAGCGCTCGGCGCATGGCCTGGGCGTAGATGAGCGTCTGGGTATGTGGTGGCAACCAGCGCGGATCGTCGATGGGCGCCGTGCCCGATTCCTCGTCACGCACCGTGGGGTCGGCGAGCTTAAACTCCTCAACGCCCGTGCGATGCTTGTAGTCGATCACCACGGCACGATTCTCGGCGTCCACGTCCACGCGGTCGATGCGCCCGCCAAGCGGCCAACCGGCATACTCGACCTTGAGCTCGTTGAAGGCGAACTCCAGGTAGCGCGGGGCAAAGGGGGCAAGTGCCTCGGACTCGTAGGCAAGCACACCCTCCAGCTGCGGCAAGATCTCGGCCACCTGGCGTTCCTCCACCGCAGAGAGCGGCACCAGCGGGCCCTCCGTGCCGCGCTTGCCGGCGTGCTCGGCCAACGTCTCGTCAAAGACCTCGTGCAGCAGCTCCTGTGCACGCGGCAGATTCTCGGGCGTCACGCGCTCCATGCCCTCTTGGGGCAGACGGGCATGCAGATGCTCCAGCACGTCGTGGACAAAGTTGCCCTTCTCCATGTTGCCAAAGCCCGCGTCGATCGACTGGGGCTTGACGCGATACGACACGAACCAGCACAGTGGGCAGGTAGAATAGGCCTCGATCTGCGAGGCGGACGTCAGACGCGGCACGAGCGGCGCGTCCTCACCCTCGCCATCGCGACGGCGCAGGACCAAATACGGCACGGCCTCGGCACTCAGATGCTGAGGGGCTTCACAGGTCACGCGCTCGCGCTTGAGGCCTTCACCTGCCGCGGGATCAAAGTCGGCGATGATATCGCCCTCGCCCACGCACGTGGGCTTGGCAGCGCCAGCGGCCTCGGCATGTGCCCGCAGCTCGGTCCATACGGCTGCCGGGTAGCACTCGCGCGCCTGGCGATCGTGTGTCACGCGGGCAAGCGCGACCGGACCGCTCGTCGCCTGCATTGCACGGCCAAAGCGCACGCGCAGCAGGGCGGCGGGCTCCAAAGACACGCCGTCGCGGCGCAGCTCGGCCGTCAACGTGGCAAGCGGGCCCTCTTCGTGCGAAAGCGGATAGCTGTCCAGGTCGACATCGGCAAACAGCACGGCATCGTAGCCGCCAGGACGCAAAACCGACGCATCGGCAAGCGACACGAAGCGCACTTGCGCCCGTGGCGTGCGATCGACCTCGTAGGTCTCGTAATCGTAAGCGGTGCTGCGCTTGTCCACCCTGGTTCGAACGCCGTCGAGAACCGGCACGGTCGCGGCCTGCGACACGTCGAGCGCGCGAGCATCGTTCATAAGGATGTCGATGGCATGTCGCAGCAAAGCCGTCTCTGCCTGGCGACGGGCCTGGCCGTCAAGACCACCTAGAGCGCGATCGGGCAGCGCCTCTGCAACGGCGAGCATGGCCTTGAGCGCCGTCACGGGTTTGTCGCGCCACAGCGCCTGAAACACGTCCGAGACCACGCACGGCACATTCTTAAACCAGTTATCGTCGTTGGCGGCCTTGCGGGCGCCCCTCACCTGGCCCTGCACGCTCTGCAGCAAGCTCTTGACGCCCGCAGCGGTCTTGCTGCGCGACAGGCGCATGTTCTTGTCGACGTCGCGGGCGCTCGCGGCGTCGGCACCCGAAAGCGGACTGTAGATCCAGTCGGTAAGCTCCGGCGCGGGCCACCACTCGGTCTTTGACGCCATGCCCTCATCGGCGGCCTTCATGCGCTCGATCAGGCCGGCAAGCGCCGCAAACTGCCTGCCCGCAATGGATTGGGAAAACGCCGTGAACTCAGTTGTCTCGGCAGCGATATGACGAGCCGCCAGACGAGAGGCGAGCTCACCGAACAGCTGGGGTGCCCGGGCAGAAACGGCAAGCACACGCACGGGGTCGGCAGAGGCGCCGTCGACCTCGGAACCCCGGCACGTTTTTACCAGATCATCAATCGCGTCCGCATAAGCATGAGCACGGGCATGGGGGCCAGCGACCTCAATAAAGGTAGGCTGAGCGGCGGTCCCGCAAGCGGCATCAGACGCGCCGACACCCTCCCCTAGCGGCGCGATCTCAAACAACACATCGCGGGCATCAAATGCCGCGGCAAGCTCCTCGCGCATCGCCGCCTGCTCGCGGGCAAGCAGCACGACGACCTCTCCCCCATTGTTCGCCACGGCAGACAGCAGCTCGAGCAGACCGTGCGTAAACGACGTGATACCGCGCACGCATACGGCGCGAGTGCACGCCGGCAGGCTATCGGCCAGGACACTGGTCATAATGTCAGCTGCCTCGCAGGGCTCGACCATATCTCGACGGTCCAAACCGCCCGCATAGACACGCAAAAGCTCGAACACACGAGCCTCGGCATCGCTTTTTGGCTCAGGCTGGCAGTTGTCGCCACGGCATCGTTCGGCACCCGTCCCCGCAACGCCCGGCAACACATCGCGGGCCATGCGCGCGAGCATGCGCACTGTGCCCTGGCTGCGCGAAAGCGGCTGCAGATCGACATCGTCGAGACGCGTGACCATGTCCGAGAACAGCATCTGGCGCTGCAGGTTGTCGACGAAACCGCGCCCGTCGCCCAAAAGCTCCCAAAGCGAGCGAATCCACGATGTAGGCGTCTTGCAGTCAATACCCAGCGAAATCCCGGCTTCCGCCGCATCATGACGGCACAGGTCGAGCTCGGCAAACGTAGGTGCCAGCAGCACGGCACGTCCGTGGCAGCCAACAAGGTCGGCAAGCAGCGCCGACTCGGCATCACTCAAATCCGTGCCGGCATTGGTGGTATAGATTCGAACAGGCATGGTCCTCCGCTCAAACTGTTCGCAATAATCAATGCATCCATCCTACCCGCCCACGCGGACAGATTTGCCCCACGCCAACAGATTTGATCCCTTGGGGACGGAGGAAAATGGATCACAGAGGGGGTCAGTCTAACCCGGTGATCCGTTTTCCTCCGTCCCCAAGGGATCAAAAAACCGCCCCCGGAGGGACGGTTCTTCGTAATTCAATGTTGTCGCTGGCCTACTCGCCATCCTCCAACTTAATGAGGATCTTGCGGTAGCCACCGTACTCGCCGTTCAGCGCCTTTGAAACGCGGCTCACCGTGGTGGACGAAGCGCCGGTACGGGCCTGAACCTCAACATAAGGCTCGCCCTCGTCCAAATAGCGCGCAACCTGCAAACGCTGAGAAAGGTCGCAAATCTCGCGCGGCGTGCAGATATCGGTCAAAAACGCTTGGATATCCTTCTCGTCGTCCAAAAGGCTAAATGCGTGGACCAGCTGCTTGACATCAGGCTTGTCAAACATGTTCTCGATATTCATCGATCACCGCCAAACCCGCCAAAAGGCATCGAAGTTGATACTGACATCGGGCATCGTTCACCCGTTCTATGCAATAGGGCAACGCCTGTGGCTTTTGCCCGTAGCAGTGTAGCACACCACCAAACTAAAGCGACAAGACTCTCTGCCAGCGGCGCGTTTTTCAGGACGAACGCCGTTTAGAAACCATATGCGCACGTAAGCTCCACGAATATTTGAGACAATGGGCGCCCAAACACCGCGGCGCGCCCGCGCAACCATCCAGGTCGCCGCCGTAAGCCGCTTCACGCGACGCCAGCAATCCCGGCGCAAGAAAGGATTCACGCCATGCGCTTTATGCTTAACTGGCTCTTCACCTCGATCGCCATCGCGATCGCCACGTTCCTCGTCCCCGGTATCCAACCCTTCGGCTTTGCCGAGACCTGGGTCTGCTTTGCCTTTGTGGGACTGTTCCTGAACATTGTCGATTCGTTCGTCAAACCGTTCCTGACCGTCATCTCGCTGCCGCTCACGATCATTACGCTGGGCATTTTCCAGCTTGTCGTCAACAGCTTTATGCTTGAGCTCGCGAGTTACCTGTCGGTCAACCTGCTGGGCGTCGGCATCTCCATCGCCAGCTTTGGATCGGCCTTTATGGGCAGCATCCTGGTGTCCATCACGCGCAGCATCCTCGACAGCATCGCCGAGGACTAAAACGGCCATTCCGGCCGTGTCCGTCTCAACAGCCCAAAACGAAGGCCGCCCATCGCAAAAATGGGCGGCCTTCTTATTTGCCAAGTCTCAAAGGGCGAGAAAATCTACCATTTCCACCCCGTCCCCAAATGCAGGTGTGGGTTAGATGACGTAGTCGTAGCCATGGTTGGGAGCGACAAGTTGATCGAGCGTCACACCGTCGAGGTAGTCGTTGATGAGCTTGTCCAGGTTCTTCCACACGTCGAGCGTGGGGCACTCATCCGAACGCGAGCAGCCCTTGCAGTCGCCATCCAGGCAGGCGACCGGCGCCAGACTGCCCTCGGTCAGGCGCAAGATCTCGCCCACCGTGTATTGCTCGGGCGGGCGCGTGAGCACATAGCCGCCGCCCTTGCCGCGCATGCCCGAGAGCATGTTGGCGCGCACGAGCGTAGCCAAAATGTTCTCGAGATATTTCTCGGAAATCCCCTGTCGCGCCGCGATCTCTTTGAGCGGGATGCGACCGGCTGCCTGGTGCTCGGCCAGATCGACCATAACGCGCAGGGCATATCTGCCCTTAGTAGAAACCAACATGTATAGTGCTGCCTTTCGGTCATTTAGTCCGTAGAAATTCTAGCCGAAATATTGGTTTTGAAAATACCCGTTCCGGTCAAGATGGTTAATCGACTCGTAATAATCTTCTATTTCCTATTGCGTTACTAGGCTTTACTGTCTACTATGCTTGCCAACAGCAAAACGAACAACCCATAAGGTTTGTGGGTTTCGCTGCTACACACACCGTAAAACCACACGGTATCCAGTCATTTGAACACTTTGGAGGTTCACCATGAGCAATGTTTACACGTCCATCGATCAGCTTATCGGCCACACTCCGCTTCTGGAGCTCACTCACTTTGAGGCCGATGAGGACCTCAAGGCCCGCGTGCTCGTCAAGCTGGAATACTTCAACCCCGCCGGCTCCGTCAAAGACCGCGTCGCCAAGAACATGATCGACGAGGCCGAGAAGGCCGGCAAGCTCGTGCGCGGCGGCGACTACACCATCATCGAGCCCACGAGTGGCAACACCGGCGTCGGCATCGCCTCGGTGGCGGCGGCTCGCGGCTACAAGGTGATCATCACCATGCCCGAGACTATGTCCGTGGAGCGCCGCAAGCTTATGCAGGCATATGGCGCACAGCTCGTGCTCACCGACGGTTCCAAGGGCATGAAGGGCGCCATCGCCAAGGCCGAGGAACTGCAGAAGGAGACGCCAAACAGCATCATCGCCGGCCAGTTTGTGAACCCCGCCAACCCCGCCATCCACAAGGCCACGACCGGCCCCGAGATCTGGGATGACACCGACGGCGAGGTCGACATCTTCGTCGCCGGCGTTGGAACCGGCGGCACCGTGACCGGCGTGGGTGAGTTCCTTAAGGAGCAGAACCCCGAAATCAAGGTCGTCGCCGTCGAGCCCGCCACTTCCCCGGTGCTCTCCAAGGGCCAAGCCGGCCCGCACAAGATCCAGGGTATCGGCGCCGGTTTTGTGCCCGACGTCCTCGACACCCAGGTCTATGACGAGATCATCCCCGTCGAGAACGACGACGCCTTTGCGACCGGCCGCGCCGTGGGCCACAAGGAGGGCGTGCTCGTGGGCATTTCGTCCGGCGCCGCCGTGTGGGCCGCGCTGCAGCTGGCCAAGCGCCCCGAGAACGAGGGCAAGACCATCGTGGCCCTGCTTGCCGACACCGGCGAGCGCTACCTGTCCACGGCGCTCTTCCAGGACTAGGGCCTGTCGCCCATAGGTTGAGCCCACGGACGAGCCGGTCTCCTCTCTCCCGGCAGTCTGAGCCCATCCAATCAGGGTGTCCCACGAGACGCCCGAACTTGCTACAATGTCTGCGGCGCGGAACCAGCCTCCCGCGCCGCTTTTCTTTTTTGGCCACATGCCACCAAGGAGAACCTCCCCATGCACAACAAGCGCGTGCTCGTCGCCATGAGCGGCGGCGTCGATTCCAGCGTGACCGCGTACCTGCTCAAAAGCCAGGGCTACGAATGCGTCGGCGCCACCATGCGCCTCACCTGCCCCGCGCCCGATCCCGCCACGGGCATGAGTAAGGTCGACCGCGACATCGCCGATGCGAAGGCCGTCGCCGAGCGTCTGGGGATACCCCACCATGTGCTCGACTTGCAGCAGACCTTCGACCACAGCGTTATCGAGCGCTTTGTGAACGCCTACCAGGAGGGGCTGACGCCCAACCCGTGCATCATCTGCAACCGCCACATAAAGTTTGGCGCGTTGCTCGGTGCGGCGCTGGACATGGGCTGCGACTACATCGCAACGGGTCATTACGCCAAAACAAGCCAGACAGTAGACGGCACCTGGCAGCTGCACCGCGGCGAAGATCCCAAAAAGGACCAGAGCTACTTTTTATATTCGCTTACGCAGGAGCGCCTGGCGCACACGATCTTTCCGCTGGCAGGCCTAGACAAAGAGCGCGACGTGCGCCGCATAGCCGCCGAGCAAGGCTTTACCAACGCCCAGAAGGCCGAAAGCGAGGACATCTGCTTTATTCCAGACGGTGACTACGCGGGCTATATCGAGCGCCGCTGCGGACATCCCGCTGCACCGGGCGACATTGTGTGGCGCGACGGCAGCGTGGTCGGACGCCATAACGGCGCGTTGCGCTATACCATCGGCCAGCGCAAGGGCTTGGGCGTCGCGATGGCGCATCCCGTGTATGTGACGGGCGTCGATGCCGCCAACAACACCGTGCATCTGGGCGAGGCCGAGGACCTAACGGCCACAGCACTCACGGCCGACGACTGGATCTGGAGCGCCCCTGCCGACCGCATGGAGGCAGAACTCGATGCCGGCGGCATTCGCGTGGGCGCCAAGTACCGTTACCGTCAGAAAGACCAAGCAGCGACCCTTACGCGCGGCGAAGACGGGCAAATGCTGCTGACTTTTGACGAGCCGCAGCGAGCCATCGCCCCCGGCCAGGCCGTTGTAGTCTACCACGGCGACATCGTCCTCGGCGGCGGCACGGTGACCGGCGCACTTAAGTAGCCCCATCCCCTTCATAAATTGCGGTGAAATAGGGACTGTTTAAGCGTTTAAAACCGCCAAACAGTCCCTATTTCACCGCAACTTAGAGAGGACGGCCTCGGTCGGTACTGCCGTATCAGCCGAGGCCGCTGCATCGCTAGCGCTGTACGTAGGCTCGGACCAGCTCGTAGGTGTTGCGCACGCCGTCCATGTGGCTGCGCTCGTAGTTGTGGCTCGCGTACACGCCGGGGCCGATCAGGCCGTGACGGATGTCGTAGCCGGCAGAGAGCGTGGCCTCAACGTCCGAGCCGTAGTGCGGGTACACGTCGATGGCGTAGTCAAGTTCAAGCTCGCGCGCGATATTGGACAGCGTGGTCACCAGGTCGTAGTTGTACGGACCACCCGAATCCTTGGCGCAAATCGACACCATGCGCTCGGTGCAGCCCAGGTCGTCGCCCACGCAGCCCATGTCAACGCTGATCATCTCGCGCGTGTCGGCCGGCACAAAGGCACCGCCGTGGCCGACCTCCTCGTACACCGTAAAGAGCAGCGAAACCTTGCGCGAAAGGGTCACCTCGCCGTCGGCGACAGCGCAGGCCAAACCCAGCAGAATCGACGCGGACAGCTTGTCGTCAAGGAAGCGACTCTTGATGAAGCCGCTCTCCGTCACCGTGGTGCGCGGATTCATAGCGATGATGTCGCCGGTTTGAATACCCAGCTCGAGCACATCGTCCTTGCTGTCAACGTTCTCGTCGAGCAGGATTTCCATGTTCTTCTCGATGGTCTTGACCGGCTCATCGGCCACATGCGCCGAAGGCTCGGTATTGAGGACCACGCCCGTGTAGACATTACCGTCACGCGTGTAGACGGTGCAGTTCTCGCCATCGGCCGTGGACCACTGGTGCCCGCCGAGGGTCGTGGGGCGCAGGCGACCATTGTCCTTAATGGAACGCACCATGGCGCCTAGGGTATCGACATGGCTCGCCAGTACGAGCGGCTCACCCTCGCCACCAAGCTCAACGAGCACGTTACCCTTATTGGAACGCTCAGGCCCAAACCCCATATCGCGCAGGGTCTCCATCAGATAATCAGTCGCCGCACGGGTATAGCCCGTCGGCGAAGCAATCGAGGTAAGCGCCTTCAGCTGGTCAGTAATATAGGAGAGCGTAGAATCCATCTTGGACACCAAAGTCACCCTTTCATATCGAATTAAACCCACAGCAACAATACCACCGCGAACCATCTTTTTACTTAGCGAGATAACCCATTGAGCTCCTCAGAACTGCGCCCGCCACGATAACGAGCCGGCGGGCCCCTGCCCGTTAGCCCACAATCTTCCCGCAGGACGGAGGAAGCCCCCGCCGCACGAAGTGCGCAGCGGGGGCTTCCGACATGTCCGAGGACGATTGTGGGGCTAACGGGCAGAGGCCCGCCGAACCAAGTTAGGCAGCCGGGCAGATCTTCTTGAAGAGCTCGATGACGTCGTCGAGCGTCGCCTCGCGCGGGTTACCCGGGAAACAGGCGTCGGCCATGGCGTCCTTGGCCAGGACCTCGATCTCGTCAGCCTTCATGGCCTCGCAGACGTGCGGGATGTTCACGTCGGCGGAAAGCTGCTTGACGGCGGCGATAGCGGCGTCGGCGGCCTCGTCGGTGCTCATGCCCGTGGTGTCAACACCCATGGCGACGGCAACCTTGGCCAGACGCTCGGCGCAAACCGGCTTGTTGAACTCCATGGCGATCGGCAGCAGCATGGCGCAGGCGACGCCGTGCGGGGTGTCGTAGTGAGCGGACAGGGTGTGAGCCATGGCGTGGTCGATGCCCAGGCCAACGTTGGAGAAGCCCATGCCGGCGACATACTGGCCAAGGGCCATGCCCTCGCGGCCGGAGCCGGGCTGGCCGGACTTGGCCTCGGCGACAGAGTCGCGCAGATTCTCGCTGATCAGCTTAATAGCCTCAAAGTGGAACATGTCAGAGAGCTCCCAAGCGCCCTTGGTGGTGTAGCCCTCGATGGCGTGGGTCAGAGCGTCCATACCGGTGGAGGCGGTCAGGCCGGCGGGCATGGAAGCCATCATGTCGGGGTCGACGACGGCGACCTCGGGGGCGTCGTTGGTGTCGACGCACACGAACTTGCGGACCTTCTCGGGGTCGGTGATGACGTAGTTGATGGTCACCTCGGCGGCGGTACCGGCGGTCGTCGGCACGGCGATGGTGAACACGGCGTGGTTCTTAGTGGGAGCAACGCCCTCGAGGCTGCGGACATCGGCGAACTCGGGGTTGTTGATGATGATGCCGATGGCCTTGGCGGTGTCCATGGAGGAGCCACCACCGATGGTCACGATAGCGTCAGCATCGGCGGCCTTGAAGGCCTCGACGCCGTCCTTGACGTTCTGGATGGTGGGGTTGGGCTTAATCTCGGAGTAGAGGCTCCAAGCGATGCCGGCAGCGTCGAGCTCGTCGGTCACCTTGGCGGTAACGCCAAACTTGACCAGATCGGGGTCGGAGCAGACGAAGATCTTCTTGTAGCCGCGACGCTGGAGCTCGCCGGGGATCTCCTTAATGGCGCCGGAACCATGATAAGAGATGGTATTGAGAACGAAACGATTAGCCATTGATAGCCTCCCATCGTGTGCGGGGCACCCATTACGCCCCACGCTATGAGTCCCATCCTAACGCTTTTGAAACAAAAAACGCGTGAGAACGTCAAACTATTTAAAGCGTTTCAACAGATGATGAAAAAAATGCGGCGAAGGGACAGCCCCTTTGCCGCATTCGGTTACTTTCGGCAGCCCTCTTTCCAAGCCTCGGCCGCAACCTTCCAGCGTAAGCGCAAGTCGCGCTCGCGGTCGATAAACATGATGGCAAACGCGACAAACAGCAGCAAGCTCGCCACGACGATGGCATGCAGGCCCATGCGCTCAATGCACCAGTTGCCCAACACGGCGCCAAACACAAAGGTAAAGATCACGCCAAAGTACAGCAGGCCGTTTTCCAAAAAGCCGCGCCTGTGGGTGATGATGTAATCGTCCACGTTTTGCAGCGCGTTGCGCAAGTTGCCGATGCACATGGTCGTAGCGATGCCGTGACCGTGAATCTTGCGGAAGCTCTCGACCTGCATGCCGCAGGCAAACGAGGTGAGGCAGTTGGCGAGCAGGTTGAAATTGCCGCCCGGGATAAAGCTCACTCCCAACAAGATAACGGCTTCAAAAAACACCGTCACCTGACGCCAGTGGATCACGCTGCCAAAACGCTCGTGTACCAGGTCGGCAAGCATAATGCCCACAGCAAACGAAACCACAGGGAAGAAGTAGCGCCCCGCAAGTGCCCAATTGCCCTCCGAGATGCTCACGCCCACGAGCAGGATGTTGCCCGTCTGCGCGTTGGCGAAAACATGGTCGCGCCCAATGTACGAATAAACGTCCATAAAGCCACCGGCAAGCGCCAAGATGATGCCCAGCTCAATAGACTCCGATATCTGTTTGGCACGCTGCATCGCCGTGCATCCTCCTTGTTGACGACCCTCTCGTGCGTTGGCGGAAACATAACCGCCGTTCATACTGTAACCCATTGACAACATGGCGTGCGCGCGAGACGGGTTCTCCAACGCGCAGATACACAGTCTGGAAACAAACGACTGGCTCAGCGACGCTCTCACTCACCAGCTCATGTACTCCACCAGTCTTTTTAGCGCCGTCCCAAAAAGACTGGTTACAATTACGTGCAGCATACAGACACCGGGAGGGATCGTGGCAAAAAAGCCTCAGCACGCTCAGAACAGCCAACGCGGACAGCAGGGCAAACAGGGCCAGCAGCAAAAGCGCGGCGGCAAGGCGCAGGCCACGGTCGCCCGCACCAAGCATTCCCAAGCGACGCCCGTCCGTCCTTGGCGTCCAGGCCGCGATAAGTTCCTCCCCGTCAGCCGCGCCGACATGGATGCGCGCGGCTGGGACCAGTGCGACTTCGTCTATATCTGCGGTGATGCCTACGTGGACCATCCGAGCTTTGGCATGGCTATCATCAGCCGCGTACTCGACGCGCACGGTTACAAAGTGGGCATCATCTGCCAGCCCGACTGGACCGACCCCGCCAGCATCACTGCGCTCGGCGAGCCGCGCCTGGGGTTTCTCGTCAGTGCCGGCAACATGGACTCCATGGTCAACCACTATTCGGTGACCAAGCACCGCCGCCACACCGACGCCTATACCCCCGGCGGCGAGGAAGGTCACCGCCCCAACCGTGCCGTCACGGTCTACGGCAATCTCATCCGTCAGACGTTCAAGGACGCCCCCATCATCATCGGCGGCATCGAGGCAAGCCTGCGCCGACTGGCCCACTACGACTACTGGCAGGATAAGCTCAAGCGCTCGGTGCTGCTCGACTCGGGCGCCGACATCCTCATCTACGGCATGGGCGAGCACGCGATTGTCGAGATCGCCGACGCGCTCGACGCGGGGCTGCCCGTCGATCAGATCACCTATATCAACGGCACCGTCTACCGCACCAGCTCGCTCGACGAGGTCTACGACTACGACTTGCTGCCCAGCTGGGACGACCTTGCCGCCGACAAGCTCAATTACGCGCGCAGCTTTAACGTACAGCAGCAGAACATGGACCCCATCACCGGGCATCGTCTGGTAGAGCCCTACCCCAACAGCGTCTATGTGGTGCAGAACCCACCGTCGGCCACGCTCACCACCGACGAGATGGACGAGGTGGCCGAACTCCCCTACGCACGCGACTGGCATCCCGACTACGACGCGGCAGGCGGCGTGCCAGCCTTTGCCGAGATCAAGTTTTCCATTAGCTCCAACCGCGGTTGTTTTGGCGAGTGTTCGTTTTGCGCCCTCACCTTCCACCAGGGCCGCGTGTTGCAGATGCGCAGCCACGACTCGATCATGCGCGAGGCCGAGCTGCTCACACGCGATCCCGAGTTTAAGGGCTACATCAACGACGTAGGCGGACCGACGGCCAACTTTAGCCGTCCCGCCTGCGACAAGCAGCTCAAGCACGGCGTGTGCAAGAACAAGCGCTGCCTATGGCCGAGCGTGTGCAAGAACATGGTGGTCGACGAGAGCGGCTACACGCAGCTGCTGCGCGACCTACGCCAGCTGCCGGGCGTCAAGAAGGTCTTCGTCCGCAGCGGCATCCGTTTTGACTACACTATGGCCGATGCCTCGGACGAGTTTTTGCGCGAGCTGCTGGAGCACCATGTCTCGGGCCAGCTACGCGTGGCGCCCGAGCATGTGAGCGACGCGGTGCTCTCCGTGATGGGCAAGCCGAGCCGCGCCGTCTACGATGCGTTCTGTCGCAAATTTGAGCGCCTGAACCGCGAGTACGGACTCAAGCAGTACGTGGTGCCGTATCTGATCTCGAGCCACCCCGGCTCGACGATGAAGGAAGCCGTGGACCTTGCCGAGGCCGTGCGCGACATGGGCTACATGCCCGAGCAGGTGCAGGACTTCTACCCTACGCCGTCCACCATGTCGACCTGCATGTACTACACCGGCGTGGACCCGCGCACCATGGAGCCGATCTACGTGGCGCGCGACCCGCACGAGAAGGCTATGCAACGCGCGCTCATCCAGTATCGCAAGCCCGAGAACTACAAGCTGGTACGTGAGGCGCTGGAGAAGGCCGGCCGCCGCGATCTGATCGGCTACACCAAGCATTGCCTGATCCGTCCCGTGCCGCCGCGACCGGGCGAGACGTCTGCTGGCGGCGGACATGGCGCCGGCAATAAGGGCGGCAAGGCCCACGGTGGCGCTGGCGGCGCCGGCAAGGAGCCTAAGGGCAGCAAGGGTCACGGCGGCATGTCGCGCGCGCAGAACACTGCCGGCCGCAACCGCGCGGCCCAGGGACGGCAGGGCGCCAACGGAGGCGGCAGGCGCAACTAAGGCAGCGGTGCCGTCGCTATGTCCGTCTCGCATGCGTGGCGCAGTGAGCGCATCGCCTCCACGAGGATGATGCCGGCGATGGCAACCGTGACCGCCACGTCGAGCGGCGTGTTCACAAACCAGAGCATCGTCATGAGATACGACCCGGCATTAAAGGCAAAGTGCAGCAGGATCGTGTAGCGGAGCTTTCCGGTGGTCACGAGCACCCAACCAAAAATGAGGGCGGCGGCGCCCGCATAGCAGCCCTGCACCCAGTTCATGTGCATAAAGCCGAAGACCGCCGCCTGCAGCACGATTGCCGCGGCGACGCCCCAGGTACTCGGGGCCGCCCAGGGCACTATGGCGCCGTCCTGCGCGTTCGCGCGGCGCCGGCGCTTCCAGAGCGAACGGCACTGTGGATTAAACGCACGCAGCGAAAACTCAAAGATGATGCCGCGCACCAGCAGTTCCTCGCAAAACGGCGCGCCGAGCACCGTGGTCAGGACGGCAAGAAGGCTGGTATCGCCCATGCCCGTTTCCTCGACGAGCTCGCTATAGTCTGCCGCGACCTCGGGCAGCAGCGACAGCACGCCGTCGCATAGGTAGCTAATGACCACCTGCATGGATAGGCCGATCACGACAACGCAGACAATGCGCTTCCATGCCGCGCTTGCTCCCCCACCGAGCGGGCGCTCGCCTTGCCGGCGCGCCATGAAGGAGCGGGGCCACAGATAACGCCACCACAGCAGCGCCATCAAAAATGACGCCGTCTGAGCGGCAGCCTGGAACCATTGGATATCGAGATTGTCGATCGGATAGCCCGTCAGCACCGACACGGCATCGAGAACTGAAAACAGAACCACGCTCAGGGCTATATCGGCAGCGACAACGCCAAAACAGGCAAGCGCCCACGCCATCGCATTGAGCATGCCAACCTCCTCAAAACCCGGCACTTAGGGACGTTCCTTAACTGCCGGCAGAAAAAGAACGTCCCCAAGTGCCGGCAGTTTGGAACAGTCATTGTTGATGAGAATCGGGCGCAGCGCCAAAGGCCCCGTTGGGCGAAATGTCGAACGGGAAGGTGCCACAGCGATTGAACGCGGCGATGAACATGCGGATGGCGTTGGACGGCGTGGTGCCCACGAGCTGGGTTGCCGCCGCGAAGGCCGCCTTTTCCTCGGGCAAAACCTTCGCGACAACCGGGGTCATGTGTTCTGCCATGGCGCTTCCTTCTTGAAACGACGGTGGTGCGGATGGATGCGGGCCACGCGGCTGGGCGACGGGCTGTGAAGGCAACCCGATTGGCCCGCATCTGGAGTTTGTTCTACGGCGTTGGTATTACTTGGTATTCCTAAGTATTACCCCGTAGATAGAATACCATACCCGACCCCATGGGGACGGAGAAAAAACGGATCAATTTGTTGCTGAGTAAGTCTTTAGAGCGTGATGATGTCCGAGATATTGAGGGCCCGAGCGTCAGCGGAATCGTGCGTGGCAAGCAACAGCATACGGCCGTCGAGCAAGTCGAGCACGACCTCGGTGCATGCGTCGCGCGCAGCGATGTCTAGACCGGTAAAGGGCTCGTCCAGAATCACTGCGCCGCCCGGACACAGCAGGGCTCGGGCAATCTCGACACGACGGCGCTGCCCGCCCGAGAGCTCGGCCACGCGGGCATGCACATCGATCCCCGGTACCAGCAGGCGCAACAAGGCAGCGGCACTCGAGGTATTCACGCGTGCATCGGCGCACACCAGCACGTTATCCAAAGCAGAGGCGTCCTCGACCAGGCGCACATCCTGAAACACCATGGAGCACGGTGCGCACTCCCCCGCCACCAGCGCAAGCAACGTCGACTTGCCCACGCCCGAAGCGCCCATCACACAGGTGCGTCCACCGGCGGGCACATGAAGCACCAGTCCGTCGAGCGCCGGCGACCAGGGCGCCCGGTCGCCCACGGCGAGCGCAAGCTCCGCAGCAGCCCCGCCGCCAGCAGAGCCGCACGCACGCCCGCGGCCACCGCGCCCATGCGCCCGCACGGCAGTACGCCACGCCACGGGCCCCGAAGCCCGCAGCAACCACACCAGCACGCGCTCGCATGCCCACGATGCCGCCACGACCAGCACGGTCCACGCCAGCAGGTCCGCCGTCTCGATCAAAAGCTTCGCCTGATAGATGCGTTCGCCCACGGTGCCCGTCGCCATGCCGATGAGCTCCGCCGCCACGCCGGCCTTCCAGCTCATGCCGATCACGGCACGCGCACACGAAAGCACAAACGGCAGGACCTCGCGCCAGGTATGGGCGCAAAACAGACGCCAACCCTGCACGCCATGCAGACGAAACATCTGCTCCAGCGGCTGATCAACCTGTGCCAAGCCCTCGACCAGCGAAAAATACACTCCCGGCAGCGCCATCAAAAAGACCGCCGCAATGCTTACGCGCGCCGACCCCAGCCAAATGAGCAGCAGGACCACCACGCAGGCAACCGGCGTCGCCTTAACAAACGAAAGCGCCGGAGCCACCAAGCGGGCAAACGCCCGCGAGCGCGACGAAATTCCGGCCAGCAAACCACCGCACACCGCGGCAAGCGCCAAACCGCCTAGAATCCGCGCACCCGAGCCCGCCAGAATCGCCCACGTGCCGGCATCGCATACCAGCCGCAGCAACGCCACCACAACAGCACCCGGACCCGGCAAAATCAGCGGCTGTGCCACCAGCGCCGCCACGAAGACCCACACGGCAAGCCAAAAGGCGGCAACGGCACCTGCTGCCGCCACCGCCTTCATACGCTCTATCATTTGTCGAGCAAACGCACGCACGGGTTACTCCATGTAGTAGAAATCATCAGCCGGGAGCTTGCTGCCCACGGCGCTCGCGTCCGCATCGGCCAGCACCTTCAGGTACCCACCGAGCGCGGCCTTCATATCCTTCCCTGTCTGGCAGACAAGCATGCACCCGGGAATCGCCTTTTCGGCAATCGTGGCGTTATCCACGATGCCCGCATCGACCACGGCCTGCGCCCAGTCCGCCGGCGCCGCGTTCACGGCCTCAACGCTCGCAACATGGCAGCTCAGGAATTCCGCCACGGCCTCGGGATGCTCCTCGGCAAAGGCACGGCGCACCACGGTCACACCCGTCAGCAAGCGCGAGCCCGTGTCTCCTGCCAGCTCGTCCCACACATCGGTCAGGCTCACCGGTGCCGACAGCTTGCCCTCGCTCTTGGCGATGGCCGCCGTCTTGAACGGCTCGGGTAGCACGCCCACGGCAGTCGGGTCGGCAAGCAGAGCCGAGAGCACCTCGGTAGGCTCGCTCTTAAACTCGAGCGCCACCTGACCGGCCAAGCCCGCGCGCTCCAGCAGGTAGTTCATGACGTACTCCGGCGTGGTGCCCTTGCCCGTCATATAGACGGTATGGCCCGCCAGATCGCCAAACGAGGCCACACTCGCGTCGCCCGTCACCACGTTCAGCACGCCCAGCGTGTTGATGTCGATGACCTGCACCGCGCCCTCGGTCTTGTTGTAGAGCACGCTCGCCACGTTGGCGGGCACCAGGGCGATATCGATATCGCCCTGAATGACCTTGGGCACAATCTCGTCGGCGGCAGTGTTGATCGCAAAGTCGAACTCATTGTCCGTCTCGCCATCGGCTGCCTGGTCCATAAACTGCACCAGACCGATCGACGTCGGACCCTTGAGCGAGGCGACGTGCACCTCGACCGGCTCTGCGGCAGCACCGGCGCCGTCCGTGGCAACCGAGCCCGCGGCGGACCCGGCACCGGCAGCCCCGCCGCCACAGCCCGCGAGCGCAAGTGACAGGGCGCCCGCGGCGAACGCCGAGGCAAACCCCCGGCGCGACATCTCAACATCAAACGCGCGCATCGCTAGCACGTCCCCTCGTTAGGCATCGTCCATGCGTGATGGTCGGTATGCAGCAGCTCCTCGGCCAGTGGCGAGAGCGGCTCGCCTAAGAACTCGCGGTAGCACGCCTGGACATCGGGATTCTCGTGCGAGAAGCGAATCTCGGCGTTCGCATCGAGGCCCCAGAGCACCTGGCCACGCTCGGCAGCCAGCTCGCAACCGTCGTGAATGGGCTGACCGCCACCACCGACGCAGCCGCCGGGGCACGCCATGACCTCGACAAAGTCATAGCTCACACGGCCGTCGCGAATTGCGTCGAGCAGGCGGGCGGCATTGCCCAGCCCGTGTGCCACGGCGACGCGCACCTTGGTGCCATCGATATCGGCCACGGCTTCCTTCCAGCCGTCCAGGCCGCGCACATCGGTAAAGAAATCGGCGTCGGGGTTCTTGCCCGTCACCAGGTAATAGGCCGAGCGCACGGCGGCCTCCATCACGCCGCCCGTGGCACCAAAGATCACACCCGCGCCCGTGCCAAAGCCCAGCGGCGTATTGAGCGGCTCCTCGACCAGCGTGTCAACGCTCACGTGGCTCGCGCGGATCATGCGCACCATCTCGCGCACCGTCAGCGCAACGTCCACGTCGGGCGCGCCGCCCTCGCCCACCATGCTCGGCAGCGCACACTCGGCCTTCTTGGCCGTGCATGGCATAACGGACACCACGAACAGACGCTCGGGCTCCACGCCCAGCACCTTGGCGTAGTAGGTCTTGGCGATAGCGCCGAACATCTGCTGCGGCGACTTTGACGTGGACAGGCTGTCGACAAACTCGGGGTAACGTGCCTTCACAAAGCGCACCCAGCCCGGGCAGCAGCTCGTAAACATGGGCCAGCCGCGGCTGTCGCCCTCACCCTTAGCGGCGGCGCCCAGGCGCTCGAGCAGCTCGGAGCCCTCCTCCATAATGGTGAGGTCGGCCGAGAAATCGGTATCGAACACATACTCAAAGCCTACGCGGCGCAGCGCGCAAGCCAGACGCTCGACGGTTGCCTCCTCGCGCGGAATGCCGAGCTCCTCGCCCCAAGCACTACGCACGGCCGGCGCGATCTGCACCAGCACGATCTTGTCGGGATTAGCGAGCGCGTCAAACACGGTCTCGGTGTCGTCGCGCTCGCGCAGCGCGCCCGTCGGGCAATGCGTGATGCACTGGCCGCACGCGACGCAATCGGTCTTGCCGATCGGCACGCGCCCGCGGGTGCCCACGGCGGTATGCGTGGCGCGGTTGGTCAGGTCCCAAATCCCTAGGCCCTGTACGCTCTCGCACACCTTGATGCAGCGCATGCATTTAATGCACTTGTCGTTTTCGCGGATGATGGGGAAATCGAAATCCCAGCCCTCGCCCGCCAAATGCCTTTGATACGGCAGATAGAAAATGCCCAGGTCGTTGGCAATGGTCTGCAGGTTGCAGTTACCGCTGCGCACACAGCTCGTGCAGCGTGAATCGTGCTGCGAAAGCAGCAGCTGCACGTTGGTGCGGCGCGCCTCGCGGGCCTTGGGGCTGTTGGTGTGGACCACCATGCCATCGAGCACGTAGTTGTTGCAGGCGGCAACCAGCTGGTCGCAGCCCTCAACCTCGACCACGCACACGCGGCAGCCGCCGATCTCGTTTAGATCGCGCAGGTAGCACAGGGTGGGAATCTGGATGCCGACGGACTTGGCCGCGTCCAGGATCGTGGTGTGCTCGGGTACCACGACCTCGCAATTATCGATAGTGAGCTTGACCATGTTGTGCGCTCCGTTTTCGCTGTTGTCGCCGACGGTGGTTTTGTTGAGCTCTACCATTCCAGGTTCCTCCCTCCGCGGAACGCGCCAAAGCCAAAGTGGTCGCAGCGCAGGCAGCGGCTCGCCTCCTGGCGCGCCTCCTCCTCGGTGAGACCCTGCTCGACCAGATTCCAATCGTGAATGCGCTCGCCGGCCTCGCGCTCGCCCAGCTCGCAGCGGCCGCACTCGTGCTTGCCCTTAAACTGCACGGTCGGCAGCTCCACGTCGAGCTTGATCTTGTGGTCAAAGCCCAGGTAGCGGTCGATGTTTGCCGAAGCCACGCGGCCGGCGTTGATGGCACGGATGACGGTGGCGGGACCGGTCTGGCAGTCGCCGCCGCTAAAGAGGCCATCGAAGTTGGGCACGGCGCCGTCCGAATCGGTAACGACGCGACCCCACTTGCAGGCGATGCCCATGTCCTCAAACGGCTTGGAATCGATGTCCTGGCCAATGGCCACAAACACGCGCTCGCAGGGAATGACGCGCTCGGGCGTGGCTGCGGCACGCGGGGCCGGACGCCCACGGCGAGGCTCGCCGATAATCTGCGGTTGCACGCGCAGGCCGCTCACGCGACCATCTTCGCCCGTCTCGATGGCGAGCGGGGCCGTAAGCTCCAGAACCTCGCAACCCTCGGCCTGGGCGCCGGCGATTTCGGCGTCCTGAGCCGTCATATCGCAGATGCGACGGCGGTAGACGATGCTTACCTTTTCGGCGCCGCAGCGCACGGCAGAGCGCGCCACGTCCATGGCCACGTTGCCGCCGCCGATGACGCACACGCGCTGGCCGCTCAGGTCGGGCAGTTCGTCGTCTCCAATGGCACGCAGCATCTTGACGGCCGACTCCACGCCGGGCGCCTCTTCGCCCGGAAGGCCGAGCTTCTTGTCGCTATGGGCACCGATGGCCAGATAGACGGCATCGAACTCGTCGCGCAGGCGGACAAGCTCCTCGCCGTTGACGGAGTGATCGAGCTCAACGTCGATGCCGGCGCTCAAGATCCAATCGATCTCGGCCTGCAGGCGCTCGCGCGGCAGACGATAGCTGGGGATGCCGTAGCGCAGCATGCCGCCCAAGTGGTGGCGCTGCTCAAAAATGGTCACCTTGTGGCCCATCACGGCCAGGTAGTAGGCACAGGAAAGGCCGGCCGGGCCGCCGCCGATCACGGCGATGCGCTTGCCGGTGTTGTCCACTACATGCGGCTTGTGGTCGTTGAGGTCACTGTGCTCAACGGCAAAACGCTTGAGGGCGAGAATGTTCATGGGATCATCGACCATGCCACGGCGGCAGTGCATCTCGCAGGGATGCTCGCACACCAAGCCGCAGACGAGCGGCAGTGGGTTGTTCTTGCGGATGACCTTGACGGCGTCGGCATAACGGCCTGCCTCGACGAGCGAGATGTAACCGGGAATGTCGACGTGCGCCGGGCAGCCCGAGACACACGGGACGCGAGCCTCGCGGTCAAAGCCGCAGGAGTGCTCGCGGATGTGGTGCTCAAAATCGTCGCGAAAGCCGCGAATAGCCGTGAGTGCCATGGCGCCGGCCTCGTAGCCGATGGCGCAGTCGCTCGAAAGGTAGATGGTGCGGGCCGTGCGCTCAATCAGGTTGAGCGTGGACTCATCGGCGCGCCCTTCGAGCACATCGGCAAGCAGGTCGCTCAGCGCGCTCAGGCCCACACGGCAGGGCGTGCACTTGCCGCAGCTCTGGGTGGAGCACAGGTTGACGAGCGCCGCCGTAAACTCAACGGGACACGGGGCGAGCGAACTCACCGCCAGACGGCGTCCGAGCGCATCGTGCAGGTCGTCCATGACGGCCTGAGCGTGGCTGCGTTCCATTACATGCAGTCGAGCCATAAGATCCCCTCTCACATGGCAGCCCGGAGGCGAGGCCGGGCGAAATTGCTACACGCACAACACTGACCTAAAAAGTTGTTAGGTCTCCACGCAGTTCGGCAGGCGGCATGAAATGTCACCCTCAGCGGTGAAATAGAACATTACCGCAGATAAATGCCATATTTGATAAAACGCGTTACCAAATTGCAATATTCAATGTGAAAAAGAGCGCCTTACTATTTTTCCTTTTTGATCCGTTTTCCTCCGTCCCCTTCGGATCACATGATCCCTTGGGAACGGAGGAAAACGGATCGTTTTTGGTGCAAAAGGGCCAGGTTTGTTTGCACCAATCTCACTTGCGCTAGATGAAGAGCTCGCATTCCTTCCGCGCGACGCAAACCTTGCTCAGCATCTGGGAAACAGCGGATAGCTTGTTGGGATCAAGCTTACGAGCGCCTCGCGGACATACGGCAATGCAGCGCATGCAGGAGATGCACGCCTCGCCAGCTGCTCGTTTGGGGTCACCCTTGTCGATAGCACAAACGGGGCACGCCGCGGCGCATGCACCGCAGGAGACACAATCCCCTGTTGCCTCGGGTGCCATGCGGTGACCTCCGGCTTGTTTATAAGGACGATTGCCGGGAATAGAGGGCTCGGATGTATCCTCAGCCAACAGCTTTTGCTGAATTTGCTGCGCAAACTCTGCGAGCTGCGCCGTATCCTGCGCATCCGGACGACCGGCAGCAAACTGTCGTGCAATGGAATGTTCTGCAATGGCTGCAACTGCCGCGATCACCCGGAATCCCGCATGCTTCGCAACGTCCTCCAGCTCTACGAGCGTGTCCTCAAACGCGCGGTTTCCGTATACGCAAACCAAAACAGCCCGAGCCCCGTTGCCGCGCACCATGCCCAACCGGTCAGCCACCACAGCCGGGATTCTACCGGCATACGCCGGCACAGAGATTACGGCCACGTCGTCCTCGGTCATCGAGACAGCGCTGAAATCTAGCCCGCTAACGGTCAGATCGACGGTAACGGTATTCTTGTCCAGTGCCCCGGCCACAAGGCCAGACACCTTCTGCGTTCCACCCGTCGGACTAAACACAATTTCGAATACGCTCATCGAGGCACCCTCCCCTACGCCTGGCAACGCGTCAAGCCGCTTTCACATCCAGCCAGAGCATACGGCACGTGGGGTCCCCGTTTTGATGCACCAAGCACCCCAATGCACCCACCCTACGCTGTCTGCCTCTTCGTTTTGTATAAATTACGGTACAGATTGTATATATTTACGGGATACCGCCGTGTTCTCCCGAGGTACCCCATCCTGGCCCGTGCAAAAAACGGAGTATTCTGCAACGTGACCGCGCCAGCAATACCCCGAGCGGGCAAACCTTTAGGGCGCTGCGTCATTTTGGGTTCCGACATGGCGAGAATGACGCGCCCCTGCTCCGGAAAACGACGAAATCTGACTCAGAACGCTCGCTAGGGATATCCGAAAGCCACCGTTGGCGACGTCAAATCATATGCAGACAACTCGAACTGCAGAATACTCCAAAAAATGCACGGCGCACCCCATGGGACCCATTGCCGCATGGTAGGAAACAGGCCCACGGCATCCTCTAGATGCATTCCCGAGGAAATCACATTTGAACTAGCGATCGGATACGGCAAACAAAAAGGGCCCCGAGCGTAGTTGCTCGGGGCCCTTGGTTCACCTCGCTCTAGCGGGCGATGCGTGTGTTATTTACGCTTGCCGCCGCCGTCGCCGGGGCGACGGGAGCTGCCGCCGCGCTTGCCGCCACGGCTGTTGCCGTAGCTGCCACGGTTATCGCGACCGCCGGCGCGGCCGCCACGGGAACCGGCCTGGTTGCCGCCACGCCCACCACGATAGCCGCCGCGACGCTCCTCGCGGGTATCGTCGTAGTTGCGCCAGTCATCGCGACGATCGCGGCTGGCACGCGGGTCACGACGATCGCGCGACTCGTTAGAACGAGCGGCGCCGCCGCGGCCGCCATTGCCGCGAGCACCCTCGCGACGCTCGCCGCCGCGGCTACCGCGCTCTTCAAAGCGCTTGCCGCCACGGGACTCGCCACCGCGGGCACCGCGCTCACCACGGCCCTCGCCGCCACGGCGCTCATCGCGCCCGCCGCGCTCGCCGTCGCGACCGGAACGACGGCGGTCGCCCGCACCGCGCTTGCCACCGCGCGAACCGTGGCCCTCGTCCTCGCGCTCGACACGACGACGGCCACCGCGATCCTCGTCCTCGCGGCGGCGGCGATGCGCCTCGCCCTGGAACTGCTTGGCACGACGCTCGGCACGGTTGCCACGCGGGGCCTGCTCGACAGCACCGCCGCGCTCCTCGGCAGCCACCTCGCGGGCCACGCTCTCAACAGCCTCGTCCACGCGAGCCTGAACGCCCTCGCGCACGCGGGTCTTGCCGCCGCGCTTGGGACGGCTCGGACGCTCGCCGTCGCCGCGACGCTCGTCGCGACCGCGGTTGGAACGACCGGCCACATCGCCGTAGTCATCGCCGTTGCGCTTGCCGTCGCGACGCGCCTGCTCAAGCTTCTTCTTGCTCTTGGACTTGCCGCGCTTAGTCTTCTTCTTCACCTTAAAGGCGGCAGGATCGCGCTCGGGGTCAACGGCGGGCGGGTTGGGACCCACGTGCAGGTCGCCGGCTTCGTAAATATCGGCCGTCTTGTCCATGAGCTTCTCGATCTCGTAGAACTCGTCGACGTCCTGCTCGGTCACAAACGTGATGGCCCAGCCCAGCTCGCCAGCGCGGCCCGTACGGCCAATACGGTGGATGTAGTCGGTCGGCTCGGCCGGCACGTCAAAGTTCACGACGTAGCGCACGTCGCTGATGTCGATGCCGCGGGCGAGCACGTCGGTTGCCACCAGCACGTCGACGGTACCGTCGCGGAAGGCCGAAAGGGCACGCTCGCGCTGGGCCTGGCTGCGGTTGCCATGAATCGCGGCGGCCTTGATGCCCTTACGTTCCAGACGACGGCAGCAGCTGTCGGCGCGGTGCTTGGTGCGCATAAAGACGATAGTGCGCTCCGGGCCCTCCTTCTTGAGGAACTCGGGCAGCAGGTTGTTTTTGGCCTCGATGGACACCGGGAACACAAACTGATCGACGGTGTCGGCGGTCGACGTGGCAGGTGCGATCTCCACGCGAGCCGGGTCGCTCACCAGGTCGGTGATCTCGCCCACGGCCTCCTCGTCGAGGGTCGCCGAGAACAGCAGCGTCTGGCGCTCGGCCGGCGTCTCGCGCACAATGCGCCGGACGGCGGGCAAAAAGCCCATGTCGAGCATACGGTCGGCCTCGTCGAGCACCAGGACCTTAACCTCGTCCAGGTGGCAGGCGCCCTGCTCGATCAGATCGACCAGACGGCCCGGCGTTGCGACCAGGATGTCGCAGCCGTACTTAAGTGCCGCGGTCTGCGGCTTGTAGCTCACGCCGCCCACGACGGTCACGGCAACATGGCCGGTGACGTCGGCGATTTTGCTTGCGACCTCGTCGATTTGCTGGGCAAGCTCGCGCGTAGGGGTGATGACGAGCATCACGGGGCCTCGACCGTTGCCCTCGGGCTTTTTAGCACCGCGACGACGGTTGCGGCCGCCGCGCTCGCGCACGGGTTTGGGAGGAGCGATGTGCTCCAGATTGTTCATGGTCGGCAGCAAAAAGGCGGCTGTCTTGCCGGTACCGGTCTGGGCGGCGGCAAGCAGGTCACGGCCCTCGAGCACCACGGGGATGGAGCCGGCCTGAACGGGCGTGGGCGCCGTGTAGCCCAGGTTCTCGATAGCACGGAGCATCTCGTCGGAAAGCCCCAGCTCGTCAAAGGCGGGCAGGCTCTCGGTAGCGGACTCGACGGCCTGGGCAGCATTGGCCTCATCGGCGGCATCGAAGGCAGCCTGGGTCATAGCCTCGCGGGCCTCGTCCAGGATCTCGGCGTCCGTGACGTCAGATACAGAATTACGCATATGTTGTTGTTCCTTATCTGCACGCGCTATGGGCACGGCATGCGGCCGCGCGGGCGTGCTTGGTAGTGCGCTAATACATACAAAAACGGGTGCGCACAGAGAGGACGTTGCTCAGCACGCTGGCGATCGCTTTGGCAGCCCTATCACGCGCCGTCCAGACGCAGCAGCTCTAAGCGATGGAGCAGATTCGCCGCCGGTTAGTATACCCGTGCTTCGCATGCCCCCACGTAAACCACAGATGACGAGGCGGACGAGGTGGGCCCGGCTGATTGTCTCAATCTGTAACATCTACAGGGCAAATCTTCCTCTACGTGTTACAGATCGAGACAAACGGTCGACACGGTTCACAAACGTCTCAATCTGTAACAGTTACCGAGTAAAATCGGTCCTAATTGTTATAGATCAAGACAGAGGGGGATTTCCGTCCAGTCCAAACCAAATCTCTCAGGCTTCCTGCAATTTCGAACATGTGGCCTATAATGTTGCTTTGGTTACGCTATATATTGCGCGGCCATTTAATACGTCGCCCACCGGGGGCCATTAATTCCTATCGCCATATTGGCTAGGAAGCAATCAAAGGAGGTATCCGTGGCAGCAGAGACGCCTTGCTCGGTCCTCTATAACGATATTCGCTCGTTCGGCGGTCTTAAACATCTCGAGATCGCCCGAATGCTTATCAATGGAAACTCTTATCTCGGCAGTACCCTGCTCGAGAAATGCTCTTCCAACCGCTCGTATCTCACCCGTTACATCGTCCATCGCAAGCCTGACCAGTGCGCGCCCGCCATCTACAGCGACTTTACCGTCACCACGCTCAACCTTTCCGCGGCAATCTGCAGCAAGCTCGGCGGCGGCGAGTCCGCCTATCGGGCAATCGCCGAGCACTATCGCGGTCCGGCCGCCAACGAAATGATGTCGGCTCTCGCCAGCTACAAGCTGGACGGCCGCCTATATGCAAATGCCCTCAATCGCATCGACAACTTTGACGGCAATGCCGTGCGTGAGAAAAGCACGCTTTACCTTATGCTCTTTGTGGCAACGGGGGCGCTCGCCGATCCCGTTCAGGGCGTGGCCACCGTCGAGCGCTTTTGCGACAGCAAGACGGGCGGGCACTTTGGCACCACCGAAACTACCGTCGGACGTGGCTTTATGGGCAGTCTGGATCAGCCGCACGCCGTCGCTCCCAACCTCGGTCTGCTCAGGACACATGCCGACAACTGCGTCGACATGCAAATCCATCCCCTCACACGCGATCCGCGTGGCACGGTAATTGGATCCTTGCCCAAAACCTCGCCCAGCATCACCGATGTGGGCGCCGACGCATCGCGCGAACATCTTCGCATTTGGCTTGAGGGTGAGCACTGGTACGCCCAGGGCCTTGGATCGACCAACGGCACGGTGCTCGAATCGGGCGCGGGCGACGGCGATATCGTAATCGAGCCGCCGCGCGACCAACGCGAGCCCGGCAAGATCTATCCCCCGGTGAAAATCGAAAACAGCGACAGGCTCCATCTGGGTCTCTACACAACATTTCTCGTCATTGTGGACTAGCACGGACGGCGATCGAAAGACGGTCGCCGTCCGTCTTTCGTCTTCTACCTTCTGCATCGTAAACGACAATACTCAGCGGTATACGTGAGCAGTGCGGCTATCATGGTACTTTACCGATATCCGCACTGCTCGCGTAAACGTGCGGCAACCCATGCCAGACAAAGGAACGCCATGGATACTACCGATAGCGCCTATGGCGACAAACTCATCCGTCTTGACACGTTCGACACCGCCGTGGCGGTCGACCCCAGCGCCGAGGACGACGCCAAGCGTCGGTTTATGACGCTTATTCTCCAGACGGCCCACCGCAACAACGGCAACATCGGGCACGTGCTGCGCGCGACCAACACGAGCGGCGAGGTCTTTGCCGTCAAGCTACTCAAGGACAACGCCATCCTTTCCGGCCAAGCCCCCGACCGCTCCGCCGAGCAATCGGCAGCGCACCTGGCCAACACCGCTGCGCTGTTCGAGGAGTACCGTCATCTGTGTACCGTCTCGCACCTGCGCGGATTTCCGCGCGTCTATGGCTACGGATCGTGCGAGGATGACCCACTCATCCTCATGGAGTGGGTCGAGGGCACCTCGCTCAAGCAGGCGCTGCCCCTGCTTCCGCACGACACCTCGGGCGGGCTGACCACCCAGATGGTCGCCGCCGTCGGAAACGCCGTGCTTCGTGCGCTCTTGATGACCCAAGGCCTCGTGAATCCGGTCATCCATCGCGACCTGTCGCCTGCCAATATCATGTTCCGCACCACCAGCCGAACGCTCGAGCAGCAGATTGCCGATTGCTCCTTTGACCCCTGCCTCATCGACATGGGCTCCGCGACCATGGCTCTCGGCGACGACACGATCACCCGGCGCGCCGACATCTGGCGCTTTGCCACGCCCGCATACGCCGCGCCCGAGATGCTCACGCAGGATATCGAAGGCATCGCGGCCCTTCGCCGTTCGCCGGCAATCGATGTCTACGCGCTTTCGAGCATTTTGTACCAGCTCTACAGCGGTCGCAAACCGTTTGACTTTGAGTCGACGGACGCCGCTGCAACCGGCTCGTTCTATCTCGTAAAGACCAAGACCAAGCCGGCACCGCTCGAGCCGCGCTGCGAGGGCGATGAGGCGCTCGTCCAGATCATCATGAAGGGTCTCTCAGTCGAGCAGTGCGATCGTCCCACCGAGCAGCAGATGCTCGAGGTGCTCTCGGCATACCTCACCGACGCCGAATCCGAAGGCCGCGAAGGTGCAGGAGACGAGGCCGCAATTGATATCGATTCTGGCACGCACCTTAAGGTCGACGTCGCCGGCGAGCGCGCACGAGAGATCCTGAATCAGGCCCGCCACGATGCCATGACCCGCCGCCGCTTTATTATCGGCGGCGCTATCGCAGCCGTTGCGGGGCTCAGCGTTATCGGGGCGGCAACCCATGGCTTTGGCATCCCCGACTACCTCGACGGCATCCGCGGTTCACTTGACGACTACACCTGGGATCAGCTGCAGGAGATTTCGCTCAAGATTAAGGCCGCCGAGACCCGTAGCGAGGCACGCGAGATTGCCAAGCGCTATCACCTGCTCGATGCCGATGGGCATATCCCCTATCCGTGTACCAAGCGCGTGAAACTCACCAACGGGCTGGAGGTCGGCGCGCAGCTTGTGGGCATCCGTCACGATGAGCTTCTGGACGGGACGGGCAAGGCCGGACTGACGTTTATGTTCGACGCGGGTATTGCCGAGCGCAACGCTGCGGCTGAACCGCCGAGCGCCGGCTGGGCAGATTGCGAGCTGCGGGAATGGCTCGACGGCGACGGCCTTAAGCTGCTGCCCAACAAGTTGCGCGCGCTCATCAAATCTGTCAAAAAGGTCTCGAATAACGCTGGCGCCGCCAACAGTGCATCGTGTCTGAGCGAGTTGCCCGCAACCCTTTGGCTGCCCGCCATGGTCGAGCTGTGCGGTACGCAACCGCCCGATTCGTTTGCCAAGGACTATCACTACCTGGCAGAAATCTACAACGGCGAGGGCAAGGAGTATCAGCTCTTCCGCGAGCTCAAGGTGAGCCCGTATTCCACGAACGAGACGATGGTCCGCCAGTGGAAGGGCAAGGACACCTGCTGGTGGGAGCGCACGGTGAGCCCCGACTCATCGGAGACCGAAGGCACGCTCTACATAAACCGTGTGGGCCACGACGGCGACGTCTTTACGTACGCAACGCCTGCGGAAAAGCCAAACAAGCTAACCTGTGTGATCCCCGGATTCTGTATCTAGAGAGCGGGCGTCTTGCCGTGACGGGACCCCTCCCCGGCAATTGTCTCGATCTGTAACAGTTAGAACCCAAAAACCGGTCTAGTTGTTACAGATCGAGACGTTAAGTTGTGGCTCGATGTAATGTCTAGATCTGTAACAGTTACTCGACAAAAACGGGTCTAGTTGTTACAGATTGAGATGATTGGTTGGGACGGTTCATCGGCCAACCAACCACCCTCATCTGTAGCGAAATGTCATACATTTCTTTCTGTACTGGACACCCCCAGGGGGTATGGGTGTATAGTATCGGCAGGTTAACATTTCCGACACTACGTCACAGAAAGGAGAAGCCATGGCTCAAGATAAGTTCGACGTGGGCGGCATGACATGCGCCGCCTGCCAGGCGCATGTGGATCGCGCCGTGAGCAAACTCGACGGCGTCCAAAGCGTCGCGGTCAATCTGCTCGCCGGCTCTATGCTGGTGGACTACGACCCTGCGCAGGTCTCCCCCGACGACATCTGCACCGCTGTCGACCGCGCGGGCTACTCGGCCTCGCCCATCAGCACGGGCACCGACGCTGTCCAAAGCGGAAGTGCGCAAGCCAGGTCCGGCGCCGCCCATATGGAGTCGCCGACCAAAAAGTTGGAGGCCGCCGCCTCTGCCATGCGCACCCGCCTCATCGTCTCGATCGTATTCCTCATCCCACTGTTCTACATAGGCATGGGGCACATGCTCGGCTGGCCGCTGCCCGGCATCTTCACCGACCACACCCACAGCATGACGCTCGCGCTCACCGAGCTCGTCCTGCTCATTCCCATCGTCTACGTCAACGACGCGTACTTTATCAACGGGTTTAAATCACTCGCGCACGGCGCGCCTACCATGGACGCCCTTATTGCCGTGGGCGCCACCGCCTCCATCGCCTGGTCGCTCTACGCCATGTTTATCATGGCCGACCAGCTAGCCGCGGGTCAGGTCCACGAGGCCATGATGACGGGCATGGACAATCTGTATTTTGAGAGCGCCGGCACCATCCTGTCGCTCGTCACCGTAGGCAAATACCTCGAGACGCGCAGCAAGTCCAAGACCGGCGGCGCCATCGAGGCGCTCATCGACCTAGCGCCCAAGACCGCGACCGTCGTGGCAGAGGACGGCACCGAGGCCACCGTCGACGTCGATGCCATTCTGCCCGGCCAGGTGCTGCGTGTGCGCCCCGGCGAGTCCATCCCTGTCGACGGCGTGGTACTCGAGGGCGCTTCGGCCGTGGACGAAAGTGCACTGACCGGCGAGTCCATCCCCGTGGAGAAGACCGCCGGCGACACCGTCAACGCCGCCACTGTCAACCGCACCGGCTCGTTTACCTTCCGTGCCACACGCGTGGGCGCCGACACGTCGCTCGCCAAGATTATCCAGCTCGTCGAGGACGCCAACGCCACCAAGGCGCCCATCGCCCGCATGGCCGACAAGGTCGCCGGCGTGTTCGTGCCCGTGGTGTTCATGATCTCGGCCGTGACCTTCGTGGTGTGGACGGCACTGACCGGAAGCGTGAACGAAGCGCTCACCTCCGCCGTCGCCGTGCTGGTGATCAGCTGCCCGTGCGCGCTGGGCCTGGCCACGCCCGTCGCCATTATGGTCGGCACCGGCAAGGGCGCCGAAATGGGCATTCTGTTTAAGAGCGCCGAGGCGCTGGAGAACCTACGCAGCGTGGGCACCGTGGTGCTCGACAAGACGGGCACCGTCACCCGCGGCAAGCCGGCTGTGACCGATATCACGGTAGCCACGCGCGCTGACGGCTCGCCCGCCATGAGCGAAAAGGCGTTGCTCAAGCTGGCCGCTGCGCTGGAGCGCTCAAGCGAGCACCCGCTGGCCGAGGCGATTATGGCCGAGTGCGAGGCGCGCGGAATCGTCGCACGCATGGTCGAGGACTTTACCGCCGTGCCCGGGCGAGGCGTTACGGCACGCGAGGGGCAGAATGTCATCGCCGCCGGCAACGTGCGTCTGATGGACGAGCTGGGCGTGAAGGTTCCCGCCGGCCTTGCCGAACAGTTCGCGGCCGAGGGCAAGACGCCGCTGTTCTTTGCCAAGAACAGCGAGCTTGTCGGTACCATCGCCGTGGCGGACGAGGTCAAGGAGACGAGCGCCGGGGCCATCGCCGCACTGCGCTCGCTTGGCGTCGACGTGCGCATGCTCACCGGCGACAACCGCGTGACGGCCGAGGCCATCGCCCGCCGCGTGGGGCTGAGCAGCGAACAGGTCATCGCCGACGTCCTCCCTGCCGACAAGGAGCGCCACGTCCGCGAGCTGCAGGATGTGGGCGGCAAGGTCGCCATGGTAGGCGACGGCATCAACGACTCCCCCGCCCTGGCGCGCGCCGACGTGGGCCTTGCGATCGGCACCGGCGCCGACATCGCCAAGGAGGGGGCAGATGTGGTGCTCATGCGCAGCGACCTCATGGACGTCGCCCGCGCCATCGAGCTGTCGCGCGCCACGATCCGCAACATCAAGCAGGACTTGTTCTGGGCGCTGTTCTACAACGGCATCGGCATTCCGCTTGCCGCGGGCGTGTTCTTCCCTCTCACGAGTTGGCAGCTCTCGCCGATGTTCGGCGCCGCGGCCATGAGCCTGTCGAGTGTCTGCGTCGTGTCCAATGCGTTGCGCCTGCGAACCTTTAAGCCGAAAGTGGCAAAATAGGCTCACCATTCAGTCCATTTAGAACGGGTTTTCCAGATGCCCGAGATTGACCTGAAAGAGGAGCGACGCGTACTTTGATACGCGAGCGACGGCTTGAAGGTCAAGGTCGGGTGCCTGGGAAAGCCGACACAACAGAGAGGAATATCCATGCGTTTCACAATTAAGACTTCCGGCCTTATGTGCGGCCACTGCGACGCCACCGTCGAGACGGCGCTGTTCAACGTTGCCGGCGTAACCGATGCCGACGCCGATCACGAGACCCAGACTGTCCAGGTGGAGTGCGCCGACACCGTGACTGCCGAGCAGCTCGCCGCCGCCGTCGAGGGCGCCGGCGAGAAATTCCATGCCCTGTCCGTAACCGCCGCGTAGCAGGCGCCACCTACTCCATCCTCAGAAGTTGCGGTGAAATACGGACTGTTGTGCCGCCCTAGGCCTTTAAACGGTCCGTATTTCACCGCAACTGACGGGGACATCCGGAAGATCGACCAGAAACGAGGACCCGCCATGATGGCAGACCATAAATCGGTGACCCGCATGCTCAAGACGGCACGCGGCCAGATCGACGGCATCTTGCGGATGGTCGAGGAGGACCGTTACTGCGTCGATATTTCCACGCAGCTCATGGCAACGCAGGCGCTCATTGCGCGCATCAACGCCGACGTGCTCAAGGCGCATATCGAGGGCTGCGTGACTTCGGCAATCGAATCGGGCGACGAAGACCTCAAAGCCGCCAAGCTCGCCGAAATCGAACGCGTCGTCGACAAGCTCTCCAAGTAATAGGGGCATTGGGGACAGATTTCTTTGCACCGTCTTGGTATTCCGGGGACAGGTTAATCTGCACCACATTGGTGCAGATTAACCTGTCCCCCTTGCTCTAAATCGGGTATAAAGGCGTGCAGCATATCGAACGAAAGGCAATTTGCATGAATAACTTTATGAAGGGTCGCAATGGTGCCGATGAACTCACCATCGTGATGGGTTTTGCCGGCATCGTCATCGCGATGATCGGATCGATAGCCCGCATCCAGTGGCTCAGCTGGATTGCCATCGCCGTAATCGTGATTGGCGTGCTGCGCGGCCTATCCAAAAATATCGACGCACGTCATAAGGAGAACGAGGCCTTTGTCGCTGCGACTGCAAACGTACCCGGCTTGGGCAAGTTTGTAGCTAGCTTGGGCGGCGGAGCTGCAGCGGCCAACGCCTCGCGCGCAGCCGGTACTAGCAAGGAAGACTTTGAACGTGCCAAGCGCACAGCCAAGAAGATGTGGAAGGGCCGCAAGACCACGGCATACCTCAAGTGCCCCAACTGCGGCCAGATGCTCTCCGTCCCCAAGGGCAAGGGCAAAATCCGCGTCACCTGCCCCAAATGCCACGCCAAGATGGAGACGCGCTCCTAGCCGCCATACCATGGGACAAATAAAAGCCGAGGCCTCGCACTGAGACCTCGGCTTTTTTGATTATGACAAAGGGATTGCCCCTTTGTCACACCTATGCCACGCCGTCGCGGGCGAGCTCCTCGGCCAGCGCCTCGGACGGCATGGCCATAATCGTGTCGAGCTCGGCGTCCACCTCGGGAATATGCTTCACCTTGAGCTTGCGCATCAGATCGCCACGACACATCACGTGCATCGGCTCTCGCAGGGCGCGCAGGTCATCGAGCGGGTTCTTGCGCGTCACCAGGATATCGGCGGCCTTACCGCACTCGATTGTGCCGGTCTCGCCGCCCAGCCCCAGCAGCTCGGCATTGACCTGCGTGGCCGTATGCAGCGCGAAGGCATTGCTCACGCCGACATACTTGGCAAAATAGGCCACCTCACGCCACATGTCGTACTGCGTCACGAACGGGCAGCTCGAATCTGTGCCAAGGCCCACCTTAACGCCAGCTTCCAGTGCGGCACGGGCGCTCTCGATGATGCCCGAGCACACGATGTCGCCGTTCTTCTTTTGCGTATCGGTCGAATGGGTCTTTTTCGGGTCGAGCAATACAAACGGCAGCGCCGGGCTGATAGTGCAGGTCACACTCGGCGCACGTCCCTCGAGCTGCGTACCCGCGGCGCCGCGGTACAGTTCCAGGATCTCGGGCGTCAACGGAGCGCCGTGCTCAATCGTGTCAACGCCGGCCTCAAGCGCGGCCTTCACGCCCTCGGTACTCTCGACATGGGCCATAACCGGCAGGCTCACCTCGTGCGCAGCCCTGCACGCCGCCGCGGCAACCTCCACCGGCATACGCAGCACGCCCGGCTCGCCCACCTCGGTGGCGTCGAACACGCCGCCCGTTACGAACAGCTTAATGACGTCGGCACCGCGCGCATACAAATCGCGCACCTGTTCGGCTGCCTCGGCGGGACTGTTTGCCACCTGGGCGAACAAGCCCGCACCATGGCCGCCCGGAACCGTGACGCCCGTTCCCGGCGCCACCAGGCGAGGACCTTGATACTTGCCGGCATCGATAGCATCGCGCACGGCAAGATCCGCAAACAGCGGGTCGCCTGCACCGCGCACCGTGGTCACGCCGCTTGCAAGCTGCTGCTGGGCGCTGCCTTTGAGGATATGGCGCACAATGGCGCGCCCCACGGGGTTATCGAGCTTCTTCATCAACGCTCCCGCATCGCCAGCCGAAACCGGCTTGCCCGAGCCGCACAGATGCACATGCATATTGATGAGGCCTGGCATGAGATACGCACCTGCCAGGTCGATAACCTCGGCACCCGCAGGCGCCTGCGCCACAGCACTCGGCCCCATCCACGTGATGACACCGCGCTCAACAGTCACGGCCATATCGGGTTGCGGCTCCATATGCTCCGAACCATCCAGGACGGTCGAATTGATAAACAACGTGGAACGATCGGCAGACGCCATATCGAGCTCCTCCCTCACGATTAACTTGAACATTTGTCCATTATCACCTAGTCCCGCTGGATTGCTGCAGACGCATCGGTTAACGGAGGGAAGAGGGGATGTGGGGGACGGAATACGTTGCAGTCCCACCCCAGCGACACCAGGGAAATGTCTCGATCTGTAACAGGTACAGGGTTATTGGGCCCCTTGCTGTTACAGATCGAGACAAAACCTCTCAGCGCCCATACCACTGGCGTCTCCACTCCTCAGCCAATTCAGCCTGCCGAGGAATACCCGCCAACCTCATTTTCTCGACCAGCTTCCCCGGGTCTTTGAGTTCGTTAAACGTAAACCGAAGCACCTTATGCCCGAGCATTGTCAGATGAGATTCCCGCTGACGCTCTGCCACGAATGGGTCGACCGACTCCCGGCCCTCACCGTTCTGCAAGGTGTACTTCCCCTTTCCGTCGAGCTCGCCGATGACACACGTCCCGTTCTCGAGCCGCCAAAAATAGTCGACGCGAAACACCTGGCTCGGATCGAGCGGGTCGCGAAACTCCACCTGCAGCTCCGGAACCGGAAAGCCGTACGCAATAAAGAACGCTCGGAACCGAGACTCGCCGCCGTTTTCGGACAGCCCGTCCGCATACGACGCAATCACCTGTGCCCTGCGATACCCTCGCCTGCCCTCGCAATCGGCGCGGAGGCGCTCGCACAAATCCCCACGTGATACGCCCTTCGCCCGCAATGCAGAATCGGCGATCGCCAGACCATACGAAAACGGCGCACGCAGCAGACAATCCTCCACCGTGCGCCAAAACGACGTCACCCGCACGCCGTCGACGCGCTCAAGCGCTCCCGCCATCTGAGGACGCAACAACCTGCACCCGCTGCTCAACGTCACCGAACAACCCGTCTTAACAAGAAAACGCGGCCCGAGCAGATCATTCGGCACCTCCAGACCCCACAAAAGTGCCGCGTCATAACCCCAAAACGCCCAATCGGGATGAAATTCCGCAAGCCCTTTGATAGTCCTCAGCGCTCGCTCCGCCGGCGTCAATGCATCCCAATCATGCTGAAAACAGAACAGGTACGGCTCGGGCTCCGCGATATCGTCGGTTCCAACATGGCGTCGCAGCCACATGAGCTCGGTATTGTCATGCGTTGCGAGCAGCGCACCTTGCTTGGCCGTCTCCGTGAGCCGCGCGAGCATCCTATTCCGCGCCAACGTGTTGCGAGTCGCATGTTTGTGTTTGAGAACGGTATTAGACACTTTCATCACCACCACGTCAGACAAATGGACCATCGTCACCGTTGCCTCCGCTGACAAATGTCTTGATCTGTAACAGGAAGACAGTCTTTGAGCCTCTAGTTGTTACAGAACAAGATCTTTCGGCAGCCGCCAACCTTCCGTCTCAATCTGTAACAGTTACGGGCCCAAACAGCCGCCAAACGTTACAGATTGAGACAAAGTCAGGGCTGTAGGGCGGCACCAGTCACATCCCCTACTCCCATTCTTGTTCGTAGATGTTGAGGGACTTTACGTAGCGCCCCTGGGCGCCCATGATGTCGCGGACCAGACGCAAGAAGAAGCTGATGCACGAGGTGTCAAAGCCGTCCTGCAGGTCCTCCGGATGCACCGCGCCCGGCCCGTCGACCGCCGTGTCACTCAGCCGCGCGATGTCATACAGATAGAGCTGTCCCGCCGTCAGCCAGACATCGTCGACGCAGGCGAGGCGCACCGCGATCGCGCCGTCGCTCCAATGCTCCTTTTGCACGATATGCGGGTCGTAGACATCAAAGCGAAGGTCGGCGCGCGTATCCTTCAGCGCAACCATGCCGTTCGCAGGATCCTTGTCCAAAATGCCAAAGCGCGAGAAATACTGTGTGTCGCGCACCTGCTCGAGCCGCTTAAGCGAGGCAGGCGAAAGCGATGCCGGCGGCTCATCAACATACAGCTCGAGCAGCGTCTTGCCATGGCGATAGGGGCGCTCGAAGAGCAGCCAATCGGTAAACGCCATGTTGTAGGCCATGATTTCGTTTTGGGAAGGCTCGGTGCGATAGCTGAGCCACGGGTCGACAATAATCTCAAACTGCTCGCGCGCCGGCTCCAAAAACTGAAACTTCCGCAGCATCCAAAAATGGGCCATGTCGGCAATAACGTTGCCGACGGCTTCGGCCAGATGCGCTCGGTCTAAAACGTGGTCAGTCACGACATCCTCCTCAAACTGATGAACCTCAATTTGAGCTTACGAGGAGGGTGGGAAGCCACTGTCAGCACGGACAAAATAGGCCTCCGGCTGCAAACCAACTGCTGACCAAACACTTGACGGGACACTTGACCGAATATGCGCGCCGCAACAAAACCGCAGGTAAACATAGACGGCCAACCCGCTCTTTTGAGCCAGATGCCCGTAGCCACCACAGAAACAACAGGTGACCACAGCCCAAGAAGTCGACAAATGAACACCCGTACGTCGGCAAACGAACAAATCGGTCGCAAACCCGCAAGGAGTGTCCCCGAATGCCGGCACATAAGGAACGTCCCCAGCTGCCGGCACTTGGGAACGTTCCATTTGGGCCAGCCGTTGGGGACAGCCCTTGTCGATTCAGCTGTGGACAGCCGCCTTACAGCTCCAGCGCCTCGGCGACTTCGGCTGCGCAGGCCAGGGCGTCGGCCATAGCGTTCACCACGAGCGAGCTGCCGTTACGAGCGTCACCGGCAACATACACCGGCGCGGCATCCGCGGCGACGCCGTCGACACGCGCCGCAAGATGCGAGCCCTCGGCGGCCATCACAGGCAGCGGACGACCAGCAGTGGCAACGGGCACGCCAACGGCGTCGAACACACCGTGCTCTGGGCCCGTAAAGCCGCAGGCGATGAGCACCAGCTGGGCCGGCACCTCGTGCTCGGAGCCCGCAATGCGTTCAGGCTTGCCGGCCGACCAATCCAGGTCGACCACGCGCAGGCCCGCGGCAGCGCCCTTCTTGTCCAGCAGCACCTCGAGCGTATCCACGCCCCAAGCGCGCATCTCGCCGCCCATGGCAGCGATGGCCTCCTGCTGGCCGTAATCGGTCTTCTTCACGTTGGGCCACTGCGGCCAGGGGTTGCTCGCCGCGCGCGCATCAGGCGCCGCCGGCAAGAACTCAAACTGGCGCACGCTGCGCGCACCCTGACGTACCGCGGTGCCCACGCAGTCGTTACCGGTATCGCCGCCGCCAATGACCACGACGTCCAGGCCGCATGCATCGACGACAGGCTCGCCGCCATCGAGTATCGAGACGGTCGAGGCCGTCAGGTAGTCCACGGCATACACCACGCCGGGTGCGTCAATATTCTCAGCAGCCAGTCCACGCGGGGCGCGAGCACCGGCAGCCACCACGACGGCGTCAAAGCCATTGAGCTTGGCCGCCACCGCAGGGTTCGTAACGTCAGCGCCCAGCTCAAAGACGATACCCAGCTCGCGCATAAGTGCCACGCGACGCTCGACAACGGACTTCTCGAGCTTCATGTTGGGAATGCCGTACATGAGCAGGCCGCCCGGGCGGTCATCACGCTCAAATACCGTCACACAGGCACCGCGACGTGCAAGCTCCCATGCTGCCACCAGACCAGCAGGACCGGAGCCCACCACGGCAACCGTGGGTGCGCCCTCCCCCGCCGGCTCAAAGCGGCGCGGACCGCCATTTGCCCACTCATGGTCGCTGATCGCGCGCTCGTTGTCGTGAATCGTCGTGGGCTGACCGTCGACCGAGCCCAGGTTGCACGCGGCCTCGCACAGCGCCGGGCACACACGGCTCGTAAACTCGGGCATAGGCGAGGTGAGTGACAGACGCTCGGCAGCCTCGTCCCAGCGGCCGCGATACACTAGCTCGTTCCACTCGGGAATCAGATTGTGCAGTGGGCAGCCACTCGGACGCGCCTTGCCAAAGCTCGCGCCCATCTGACAAAACGCCACACCGCACATCATGCAGCGGCTCGCCTGGGCACGGCGCGCATCGTCGTCGAGCTCCACGTACAGCGGATCGAAATCGCGGCTGCGCTCCTCCACGGGGCGCAGCTCGTGGGTCACGCGATCGATATCAAGAAAAGCACCGGGCTTACCCATGGCACTTACGCCTCCTTCTTGGTCGAAGCAACAGAGCTGGCGGCGGCGGGCACAGCGCCAGCGACACCACCCGCCACATCAAAGCGAGCGACATCGGCGGCGTCGGCGCGACCGGTCACAATGTCAAACGCCAGCTCCTCGGCCTGCGCATGCGTCTTGCCGACGGCCTCGGCGGCGGCGACAATCGCCAACACGCGCTCGTACTCGGTTGGAATGACCTTCACAAAATGCTTGCTCATCGTCTCAAAGCTGTAGAGCAGCTTAATGCCGCGCGGACTCTGCGTCGCGTCCACGTGCTCCTGGATGAGCTCGCGAATCTGTGCCAGCTCGCCAGCCGTCGGGGCTTTAAGCTCAACGCTCTCGTGGTTCACGCGGGCATCGAGCGTGCCGTACTGATCGAAGACATAAGCCACGCCGCCCGTCATGCCGGCGGCGAAGTTCTGCCCGACCTCGCCCAGGATGAGCGCCAGACCTCCCGTCATGTACTCGCAGCCATGGTTGCCGCAGCCCTCGACCACCACCGTGGCACCGGAGTTGCGTACGCCAAAGCGCTGGCCGGCCAGGCCGTTAATGAAGCCGCGGCCACTCGTAGCGCCAAAGAACGCAACGTTGCCCACGATGATGTTCTCGTCGAACTTGTAGGTCGCATGCGGGTTGGGGCGCACCGACACCTCGCCGCCCGAAAGGCCCTTGCCAAAGTAGTCGTTGGCGTCGCCGCACACGTTGAGCGTAATGCCGCGCGGCAGGAAGGCGCCAAAGCTCTGACCGGCCGAACCATCGCAATCGATGGTGATGGAGCCGGCGGGCAGGCCCTCGGGATGCGCCTTGGTCACCGCGTTGCCCAAGATGGTGCCCACGCAGCGGTTGACGTTGGCGATATCGGCGCGAAAGCGAATCGGACGCAGGTGCGCACGGGCATCGGCCGTATAGGGCACAAACAACGTGGAGTCGAGCGTCTCATCGAGCTCGCTGTCCGCAGCCATCTGGGGCAGGAAGTGACGGCCGTCGGCGCCCGGGATGTGGGCACCAAACTCACAGGTCGCGCTTGCCAGCACGGGCGACAGATCGAGCAGGTTGGCCTTGCGGTTGCCCGGGACCTCGATCTGGCGCAGGCACTCGGGATGGCCGACCATCTCGTCGACGGTGCGGAAGCCCAGGCTCGCCATGACCTCGCGCAGCTGCTCGGCAACAAAGAGCATAAAGTGCTCGACGTGCTCTGGCTTGCCGCGGAAGCCGCGACGCAGGCGGCAGTTTTGCGTAGCGATGCCGGCCGGGCAGGTATCCTGCTGGCAGTCGCGCTGCATGAGGCAGCCCATGGAGATGAGCGGCATGGTCGCAAAGCCAAACTCCTCGGCACCCAGCAGGCAGGCGACGGCGACGTCGGTGCCGTCCATGAGCTTGCCATCGGCCTCGAGCACCACGCGTGAGCGCAAACCGTTTTGCAGCAGCGTCTGCTGGGCCTCGGCAAGGCCAAGCTCCAGCGGCAGACCCGCGTGCCAGATAGAGTCGCGCGCAGCGGCACCCGAGCCGCCATTGTGCCCGCTGATCAAAATCTTGTCGGCAGCGCCCTTGGCCACGCCGGTGGCGATGGTGCCGACGCCGGCCTCGCTGACCAGCTTGACCGACACGCGCGCGCCGGGGTTGGCGTTCTTAAGATCGAAGATAAGCTCCGCCAGGTCCTCGATGGAGTAGATGTCGTGGTGCGGCGGAGGCGAAATCAGGCCGATGCCGGGCGTGGACTGACGGACCTCGGCGATCCAGGGATAGACCTTCTTGCCGGGCAGGTGGCCGCCCTCTCCGGGCTTGGCGCCCTGGGCCATCTTGATCTGAATCTCGAAGGCGCTGCACAGGTAGCGGCTCGTCACGCCAAAGCGCGCGCTTGCCACCTGCTTGATGGCGGAATTCTTGGAGTCACCGTTGGCCAGCGGGGTCTCGCGACGCGGATCCTCGCCGCCCTCGCCCGAGTTGGAACGACCGTGCAGGCGGTTCATGGCGATGGCCATGCACTCGTGTGCCTCTTTGCTGATGGAACCGTACGACATGGCGCCGGTGTTAAAGCGGCGGACGATGTTGAGCGCGGGCTCCACCTCGTCGAGCGAAACCGGCGTGCGACCGTTGGCATTAAAGTCCAGCAGGTCACGCAGGCGCACGGCACGGCCGGTGCGGTGCAGGCGGGCGCTGTACTCCTTAAAGGTGTCGTAGCTGTCCTCGCGGCAGGCGGTCTGCAGCAGGTAGACGGTCTGCGGGTCGATAAGGTGATCCTCGCCGCCGAGCGGGCGCCACTTGGTCAGACCCAGCGTGGGCAGCTGATCGGGAGCCGGGCTCTTAAGGATAGCGAGCGCGGCGTCGTAGCGCTCATTCTGCTCGCGCTCGACGTCCTCGACACCCATACCGCCCACACGGCTCACCGTGCCGGCGAAGTACGCGTTGACGAACTCCGGCGTAAAGCCAACGGCCTCGAAGATCTGCGCCGAATGGTAGCTCTGCACCGTGGAGATGCCCATCTTGGACATGATGGAAACGATGCCGGCAGTCGCAGCCTTGTTGTAGTTGGCGATGCCCTGCTCGGCTGTCACGTCCAGATCGCCGTGCGCCGCCAAGTCGCGAATGCACGAATGCGCGTTGTACGGATAGATACCGCTCGCGGAGTAGCCCACCAGTGCAGCAAAGTCGTGCGGGGACACGGCGTCGCCACACTCCACCACGATGTCGGCAAAGGTACGCACGCCGGCGCGAATCAGGTGGTTGTGCACGCAGCCCACGGCGAGCAGCGACGGTACGGGCACCTCGCCCGCAGCGGCACGATCGCTCAACACCACGATGTTCACGCCGTCGCGGACCGCGGCCTCAACGTCCTCTGCAAGCTGCTTGAGCGCAGCCTGCAGCGCACCCTCGCCGGCATCGCGGCGGTAGACGGCACGGAAACGGCGGGTCTTAAAGCCCACGCGGTCGATGGCGCAAATGCGGTCGAACTCCTCCTCGCTCAGCAGCGGACGCTCCAGGCGCACCAGCTGGCAGGCCGTACGGGAGTCCTCGAGCAGGTTGCCGTGGTTGCCCAGGTAGAGCGTGGTCGAGGTAACCATATGCTCGCGAAGAGCGTCGATGGGCGGATTCGTGACCTGAGCGAACAGCTGATAGAAGTAGTCGAAGAACGAGCGCGTCTTCTTGGACAGGCAGGCCAGCGGCGCATCGATACCCATCGAGGCGAGCGGCGCCTTGCCCTGCTGGGCCATGGGACGCACGACTTCGTCAACATCATCCCAGTGATACCCGAGCTTGGCCATGCGCACGGCGGCGGGCACCTCGTCGTCCTCGGCGGGTGTTGCCGCAACGGGCTCATCGAGCGCGTCGACGGTCAGCGTCTCCTCGGCAATCCAGTCGCGGTAGGGTTTTTCCTTGGCATAGCGGGCGCGCAGCTCATCGTTGTAGATCACGCGGCCGCGGGCAAAATCGACCTCAAGCATCTGGCCCGGTCCCAGACAGCCGCTCGTCAGGATGTTCTCGGGGCTCACCTCGATGGTGCCCACCTCGCTTGCCAGCATAAAGCGACCGTCGCGCGTCACATAGTAGCGGGCGGGACGCAGGCCGTTACGGTCGAGGGCGGCACCCAGCGTGCGACCGTCGGTAAAGGCGATGGCCGCCGGGCCATCCCACGGCTCCATGAGCATGGACTGGTAGGCGTCGTAGGCGCGGCGTTCCTCGCTCAGGCTGTCGTTGTGGTCCCACGGCTCGGGCAACAGCATGGATGCGGCGCGCGTGAGCGGGCGACCGTTCATGACCAAAAACTCGAGCACATTGTCCAAAATCGCGGAATCGGAGCCCTCGCGGTTGATGATGGGCATCACGCGCTCAAGATCGTGCTGCAGCACGGGGCTGTACAGGTTGGGTTCGCGGGCGCGGATCCAGTTGACGTTGCCCTTGAGGGTGTTGATCTCGCCGTTGTGGATGATAAAGCGGTTGGGGTGCGCGCGCTCCCAGCTGGGTGTAGTGTTGGTGGAGTAGCGCGAGTGGACGAGCGCCACGGCCGTTTTGACGGCGGCGTCGTTGAGGTCGATGAAGAAGCGGCGCATCTGTGTGGCGACCAGCATGCCCTTGTACACGATGGTGCGCGAGCTCATGGAGCACACATAGAAGATCTTGTTGCGCAGGGCAAACTCGGCGTCAGCCTTCTTCTCGATGGTGCGGCGGCACACGTACAGGCGGCGCTCGAAGGCGTCGCCGGCGGGCGTGTCGTCCGGACGGCCCAGGAAAGCCTGCAAGATGGTGGGCATGCAGGCGCGGGCCGTCTCGCCCAGGTCGTGCGGGTCGACCGGCACCTCGCGCCAAAAGAGCAGCGGCACGCCGGCCTCGGCGCAGCCCTCCTCAAACACGCGACGGGCATCCTCTACGCCCTTGTCGTCCTGCGGGAAGAACAGCATGGCCACGCCATAGTCGCCCTCTGCCGGCAGAATCTGGCCGCACTTTTGAGCCTCTTTGCGGAAAAAATGATGCGGAACCTGGAACAGGATGCCGGCGCCGTCGCCGGTGTTCTTCTCGAGTCCCGTACCGCCGCGGTGCTCCAAGTTGACCAGAATGGACAGCGCGTCGTCCAGAATCTGGTGATGGCGCTCGCCGTTGATATCGGCAAGCGCGCCGATGCCACATGCATCGTGGTCGAATTCGGGGCGATAAAGGCCCTGCTGCTGAGCGGAATCTGCCTGCATCGCGATCCTCCCCTAGGTGTTAGACAGTCAGTTGACTAGGCATACTAGGTGCATCGCCGGCCCGTTGTGTTTCCCGCCCGTTTCGAAACAATCGCGTAACGCACGCCCTACGAGTGGACACCGCCGACCTCAAGGACGGCAACAAGGGCCCAAGTTCGACCTGTAAACTCACCGCTTCAAACATCTCAATCTGTAACAGGAGGAGCCGATTTTGGCGCTTAGATGTTACAGGTTGAGATTTTCTGCAGGACAGTTTTGGCTTGTCTCGATCTGTAACACGAAGGGCCGGTTTTTGCAGCTAACTGTTACAGATCGAGATTTTCCATAGGACCATTTCTTCCTGTCTTGATCTGTAACACCTAGACCCAATTTCCATCCCTAGTTGTTACAGATCAAGACATTTCGGCGACCCCCCTTCACCGCCCTATTCAAATACAACAATTTTGTTAGTCTTGGTTAACTTCTTAGCCTAAAACGGGTATCCTTTGCGGCGTCAAGCAAACGGCACGCAGGAGCTCACCATGCTCAACCATCTCAAACATCATTTTGGGTCCCGGCGCACCGGCGGTCACGGAGGCCTAGACATTGCACGGCATATCGGCCCCGGGCTGCTCGTGACCGTCGGCTTTATCGATCCGGGCAACTGGGCCTCCAATATGGCCGCGGGCTCGCAGTTTGGCTACGCGCTGCTGTGGATCGTCACGCTGTCCACGATCATGCTCATCGTGCTGCAGCACAACGCGGCGCACCTGGGCATCGCCACGGGCATGTGTCTTGCCGAGGCCACGACGCGCCACCTACCCCGCCTCGTCGGGCGTGCGATACTCGGCAGCGCGTATCTAGCCACGGTCGCCACCGCCATGGCCGAAGTCCTGGGCGGTGCGATCGCGCTTCAAATGCTCTTTGGCCTGCCCGTACGCGCCGGCTGCATCATCGTGGCGGCGGCATCGATTGCCATGCTCATGACAAGCTCCTACAAACGCGCCGAGCGATGGATCATCGCCTTCGTAGGCGTGGTAGGACTCTCGTTTTTGGCTGAGCTTACGCTGGTCAAGGTCGACTGGCCGCAGGCCGCCGCAAGCTGGATCACACCCAGTATGCCCACCGGCTCGGCCGCGATTATCGTAAGTGTCCTAGGCGCGGTTGTTATGCCTCACAACCTCTTCCTGCACTCCGAGGTCATCCAATCCATGCACTTCGAAGGCCAAGGCGAGCAGGTTATCGAGAAACGTCTGCGCTACGAGCTCTTCGACACGCTCTTTTCGATGGGCGTAGGCTGGGCGATCAACTCGGCCATGGTCATCCTGGCCGCAACGACCTTCTTTGCGCACGGCATTGTCGTAGACGACCTCGCCGTCGCAGCGGACACGCTCTCCCCCATTCTGGGCCCGGCAAGCTCGACCATCTTTGCGGTGGCACTGCTGTTTGCGGGCATATCGAGTAGTGTGACGGCGGGCATGGCGGCGGGCACCATCACCGCGGGCATGTTCGACGAGGAATACGACATCCACGACCGGCACTCATCGATTGGAGTGGCGGTCTGTTTCGTCGGCGCAGTGGCGGCGTGCCTGATCGTCCCGAATCCTTTTGAGGGTCTCATCTGGAGTCAGGCGCTGCTGTCGCTTCAGTTGCCGATTACGGTCTTTGTGCTCATACGACTCACCAGTTCGCCCCGCGTTATGGGCAAATACGTCAACTCGCGCCCGCTCAACGCGCTGCTCGTAGGAATCGGCGTCATCGTGACGATTCTCGACATCGTGCTGCTAACGGGGATGTAATTGGGATGACGTAGCTGTCCAGATATAGCGTCTCAATCTGCAACACGTAAGGCCGTTTTAAACCGTCAGATAAATCAAAAGGGTCCCGGCCGAGAATTCGACCGGGACCCTTGGACAGAGCTATATGTTGTTGCAAGTCGTGTGTCTACGAGCTACTCCTCGACAAGCTCAAACTCATCGGGGCCGACGCCGCAGACCGGGCACACGTAGTCCTCGGGCAGCTCGGGCGTGTCGACCTCAACCTCGTAACCGCAAACGGTGCACACAAACTTATACGTCTTCTTCTCCTCAGCCATGATGTTCTCCTCTCGAACGTGACTGCTGGTGTACTTACTTATTAGTATATATTCTCAATAACATAATGCAAGTATTTTTAGAACATTTCTAGCCTTGATACGACGAGGCTTTGGGCGGCGTCTTGCCCTTTAGCACCTTGTGATAGTAGTCGTACGTCAGCGGCGTCTCGTCGCTCAGGCGCTCGGCATCCTCGACCTCGCCAATAAACAGCAGATGCGTGCCCACATCCACAGTGTCGATCAAACGGCAGCTAAACAGGGCCGCCGCGTGCTCGGGCACATAGGGCATGCCTAGAGCCGTCTCGCGGGTCTCGTATTTGGCAAACTTGTCATAATCGCTGCTGGTGCGGAACCCAAAGTTACCGATGTAGAGCATGTCGGCGGTCTGATCGATCACGGTCAGCGCGAACGCTTTGGCCGATGCGATGACGCCCGAGGTGACATTGTCCTTGTTCACGGCAACCGAAATACGCGGCGGCATGGACGTCACCTGCACCGCAGTGTTGATGACGCAGCCGGCGCGCAACCCGTCTGCCGCAGCGCTCACCACGTACAGACCGCTCGGCATGGTAAAGAACGCAGTTTTGTCCATAACGATCACTCCCCTAACTCGGGTTGGAACCTCATGAATGTATGTACCCACAAAAAAGGCGGCACCCATAACGGACGCCGCTTTTAAGACATATGTGTCAGAACAGTAAGAAAGATGAGACGCCCGCAGTTGCGGTGAAATAGGGACTGAATAGCCCCTCAAACAGGCAAAACAGTCCGTATTCCACCGCAACTTATACAGAGTGCCTAGCGGTTGCGTTCCTTAAGGGCGCGGTCGATCTCGCGTTGGACATCACGCTTGGCCATGTCCTCGCGCTTGTCGTAGAGCTTCTTGCCGCGACCCAGACCCAGCAGCAGCTTTACGCGGCCGTCCGTATTAAAGTAGAGCTCCAACGGAACCAGCGCATAACCACGGTTGCGAAGTTTGCCGTCAAGAAAGTCGATCTCCTTGCGGTGCAGCAGCAAACGACGCCGACGATCGGGATCGCGATTCCACACGCCACCATGGCTATAAGGGTGGATATGCAGGCCGACGAGCCAGCACTCCCCGCCGCGGATCAGCGCGAAGGTATCGGTGATCTGGCAGGCGCGCTCGCGAATCGACTTGACCTCGGTGCCACTCAGTTCAATACCGCATTCGAACGTCTCATCGATAAAGTACTCGTGATGTGCCGAGCGATTCTTGGAAATGAGTTTGCGCTCGCGCTTACTGGGCATCGCCGGCCTCCTTGGCTCCATCGGCGTTTGAGCCCGCAGTCTCGCGCTTTGCCTTGCGCTCGGCATTGAGCTCGGCATCGCTCTCGCGCACCAGTTTGATAATCGCCGCGCAGGCCTCCTCGCCCACCAAGTCGCGAGCACGTACCGTCAGGCGCGTCGCCTCCTGCTTGTCGCCGTCGCTTGCAGCATCGGTCGCGCACATAATCAGGCAGATGGCAATCTCGGCCGAAGGCGAGGTCGGCACGCCTTGCAGGGCGAGCTCACCCATCACGTGGTCGTCGCTCTCATCAGCGGCATCCGGATAGGTGGTATGGATCTTGTTGAGCAGGCGCGTCGTATGCGCATCGTTGGGCGCCAGGCGCAGCGCCAGACGCGCGCAGCCCACGGCAGCCGAAACGTTCTCGGTCTCGGGCTCCAAGAAGTACTGACCTAGATTGGCGTAAGCGCGGGCGGCGCACTTGCCATCGCTTGCACGCTCCAGCACCGAGAACGAGAGCGATGCCCATTCCTGCTTGTCCTCGAGTGCACGGAACAGCTCGGCCAAATCCAAGCGATAGTTGCAGTTCATGGGGTCCCAACGCACAGCCTGCATCAGGGCATTACGAGCGCTTACATAATCCTGCTGGCGAATGTAGGCAAACGCCATGTCAGAGTACAGGCGGTCAAACGGCACCTCGACCTGCACGAGCTCGCGCGGATCCTTCTCCACGCGGCGATAGGCCAAGCGCTCAAACTTGCTATCGAAGCTAAAGTATTGACGCTTCTCCTCCGTCTTGCACTCAGCGTCGATATACTCCTCGGCGAGCTCCACCAGACGCTCCAGCAGCGGCGTCGCCGTAGCCAGGTCGCCCTGCGCCAGATAGTTCTCGGCATACGTGATGTCTTGCAAGCTGATGGGCAGATCCATGGCTACTCCTCGATCTGAGCGAAACACGGCAGGCGCCGTATATACGGTCAATACACAAAACCCGGGTCTCTTACGAGGCCCGGGCGTTCAATTTTGGTAGCCCGTACCAGATTCGAACTGGTGATCTCCGCCTTGAGAGGGCGGCGTCCTAAACCGCTAGACGAACGGGCCATATGTAGCAAATGCAATGGCTGGGATGGAGGGAGTCGAACCCCCATTGACGGAACCAGAATCCGCTGTCCTGCCATTAGACGACATCCCAATGACTGCATCGCTGCGCTCGGCTGTGCCTTTGCGCAAGAAAGAAATATACGGGAAGTCTCACCGTGACGCAAGCCCCAATTTTGACTTTTTTGAAATTCAGTCAAATTGGCCTAATTTAGTCCAACCCGTGAAGGACCTGTGAAGCCGACCGCTGTACACGAAGGGCAAAACGCCGCGAGCGGTAGCCGTCAACCGTTGGCAGATTCTACCGCGAAAACGATAGCACCAGGCAACACAATCGAAGTATCAATGATCGCGTAGATATCGAGGCGCCATGGACGAAGAGCTTGATTACCTATGGGAGACCCTGGGCCTCGAGATCACTGCCGACCTTTGGCCCGAACGGGACAAAATCCATCCCACACTGCGCCCCGCCATTACTGTGGTGCAGGCAAAATACCGCCGTGCATCCTTTTTGATCATGCGGATGTCATGGCACGCGGGACTCCCCGACCTTAAGCGAATTCAGGCAAGCCTCGTCGAGTTGTCCGGTATGCCGACCGTCATATCCGAGGCGCACCTGGAGCAGCGCCAGCGCGAGCGACTGCAACAGCAGCGGATTCCCTTTATCTGCCCCGGCGTTCAGGCATATCTGCCCTTTATGGACGAGGAGTACTGGAGCGGCAAGCCCAACAAACACGTAAAGGTCTACGATCCGCACGAATGGGCACAGCTGGCGGACTGACTGGGGCAGGCCCGCCGGCGGAAAGTGCGTCCCAGATTTCAAGCTCAAACTGGTCCCTACTTTCCCGTCGAGTCCTCAACCGGAAACCGTGTCCCGCAATCGAAGCTCAGAATGGGACGTGCTTTCCGCAACCGGCCACTTTGGGAAAGTGCATCCCATTCTGGAAGCGAATTCCGGGTCGCACTTTCCGCAGCCGCTACAGCAACGCCTCGGCCCAAGCCGATTCCCTAAAGCCGGGAATCGCAAAGTCGTCGCCCACCAGCAGCGGACGCTTGACCAGCATGCCGTCGGTCGCCAGCAGCTCGTAGCACTCCCGATCCGTCATGCCCGCATCCAGACGCGCCTTCAGGCCCAGCTCTCGATATTTCATGCCCGACGAATTAAAGAAGCGCCGCACCGGCAGCCCCGAACGAGCAATCCAGGTCGCAAGTTCATCAGCCGTGGGATTGTCCAAAACGATATCGCGATCGATATACTCTACCCCATGTTCGTCCAGCCATGCCTTGGCCTTCTTACAGGTCGAGCACTTGGGATATTCAACAAACAGTACGGTCATGGGAATCCTCCGAATATAGATCGGCCAACGCAGGCACACGCCACACGAGGCGCCTTCGTATGATGGGCCAATTGTAGCCCACGGGTCACACGCTAAACGAACCGTACCCCGAATCCGCGCTTGATAAACGGCAGCAGCTCCATTGCCTCGGGCGTGATATGGCCCGCAACGTTCATGCGCTCGTCACCGGGAAGATCGACCCGCGCAATCTCAAGCTCGCCTTCGTAGCGCCCATATCCGCTATTGCTCACAGCGATCGACCCCGCCTTTCGCGGCAGGCCGGCTCCGGCATCCGTCGGCACGGAATCCGGCTTATGCGTCGTACGTGACTCCTGAGACCTAAAGATGAGGACGCTCGAGTCGGGCCGGTCGTGATGAATCTGCCCGCGCACATAGGCATAACCGGGCTCAAGCTCGCATTGCAGGTCCACGTATCCGGCGGAAACTTGAGCAAACTGCGCCCAGCCCGCATCGGATAGATCGGGGTCGCCGACCAACACAATGTCGCAATCGGCGCCATGTGCAAGCTCAAGCATATTGAGAGCAACCTTTGACGCGCGACCGCGCTGCGCCTCGACCGTCGGCAGTCCCTCGAATACCGGCCCGCGAACGTTAGCATCACCCGGCACAAAAGCCATGATTTCGAATCCAAGCGCCGCAAGACGAAGATTCGTCCGAGCAACATCTTCAAGAGCTAAACCGGTATAAGGCTTGGGGTAAAAATTGTGGCAGGCGGCAAAACGAGTCACATCGGCACCGGCCTCACGCCACGATGCGATTTCATCAGAACTCACCGTCGATGCATTGACCACAATGCGAAATACACCGGACAGCTCCGCGACCCGCTGGGCGCTAAAGCCATAGTCCAAACGAAGGTATTCCAACCCCAGATCGCGCAGGTCCTCGATACGCTCAAGCCCGAGCAAATCGCACGTACGCGGCCCCACATCGGCAATGAGCGCAATGCCGCGGGCGGAAAGCAGCGACAGCACATGACGGACTTTATCTGCATACGCCGCTCCCCCATCCTCGGGAATATGCAGTGAGGTAAACGCATAGCGCGCACCCGCCTCGGCACCACGCTCAATCGTCCGCTCAATATCCTGCAGAGGGCTGGAAAGATAAATCGAAATACCCGTTTTCACGCTTCAACGCTCCTTTAAAAAAGGCCGGCGGAGCAGTTAGCCCCGCCGGCACAACCAGAAATCTGCCGTGCGCCGCGAGCCCTGAGCAACACGGCTCGCGATATCAAACTACTCGCCAAAGAACTCGTTGATCTTCTGCTCGTCGACGCCAAAGAACCACGTCAGGACAAAGCCGGCGGCATAGGCAAGCAGCATAGCAGCAACGTAGCCGAACTGCTGGCCAGGAACGACGATCAGCAGGCCAAACAGACCGGAAACGCCCTGAGAAACCGTGCCGATGTGAAGCAGCGCCGCGAGCGCGCCGCCAAATCCGGCACCCAGGCAGGCCGTCACAAACGGGCGAACGAGCGGCAGCGTAACAGCATACATCAGAGGCTCGCCCACACCCAGGATTCCAACGGGAATGGACTCTGCGACGTACTTCTTGAGCTTGGCGTTCTTGGTCTTAAAGTACAGCGCCAAACCGGCACCGACCTGGCCGCCGCCAGCCATCATAAGGATGGGAAGCAGGTAATTGATGCCCTTGGTAGCTCCGTCGGGATCGTTGAGCATAGCGTGGATCGGCGTGAGCGCCTGATGCAGGCCGACGGACACCAGCGGCAAGAAGCCTGCCGACAGGATATAGCCGCCCAGGACGCCCAGCTTCTCGAAGATAAAGGTCAAAACGCTAAAGATGGCAGTCGTCAGCCATGCGCCTACCGGCTGGATGACGAGCATCAGAGCAAAGGCGCCGATGATGAGCACCAGCAGCGGGGACAAAAACGTGTCGAGTGCGTTGGGCATAACCTTGCGAATCTGACGCTCCATCCAGGCAAAAAATGCGCCAGCGATGAGAGCCGCGATCATGCCGCCCGCTGCGGGGTTGTACTGCGCACTGGTGAGCGGCAGCAGAATGGCAGTGGCAGGATCAGCCGCGCCAGGCGCAAGCAGAGGCATGGCACTGTTGGCGATACACATCATGCCGGCGATGCCGCCCAGCGCAGCGGAGCCACCAAACTCACGTGCCGCGTTATAGCCCACCAAGATGGGCAGATAGGCAAACAGGGCCCAGCCCATGGAACGAATGCCCTGGTACCACCACTCGCCTGCAAGCGCGCCTGCCGTCGAGACGTTAATGACGTTGCAGATACCGTTGATGAGGCCAGCCGCAATGATGCCGGGAAGCAGGGCGACGAAGACATTGGAAATCTTCTTGAGGAAGGCCTGAACCGGCTTAGACTCGTACTTGGCCTTCTGCGCGGCCTTGTTTGTGGCCGCAGCGTCAACCACGCTCTCGTCAGCAACGCCTTTCGCAAGGCCGGTGAGCTTGGAGAACTCCTCGAGCACCTTATTCACCTTGCCCGGACCCAGCACGATCTGCATCGTGTCATCCTCAACCAGGCCCATCACGCCGTCGAGCGCCTTAATGCCCTCCGTGTCGACGTTGCCCGTGTCTTTGACGGTCACGCGCAGGCGCGTCATGCACGCCGCGTTTGCGAGCACGTTGTCTTTACCGCCCAAAAGGTCCAGCAGCTTTTGAGCCAGCTCTTTGTTCGTCATAACTCCTCCTTGTATTGGGTATCTCGTCTAGATGTCATATCAGCTCACGCCGTGCACCTATTGGACATCGGCATTGCTCTTCTCATGGCCACTCACCGCAGTACGGACATGGCCGTGCGCCCGTTCAAGAGCTACCGCAGCCTGCTCGGCATCGCAGTCCAACAGCACCGAGACAATAGCGGTTTTTACGTGGCCGCCGGCATCCGCAAGCGCCTGAACAGCGCGCTCGCGCGTGCAGTCGGTCGCTTCCATCACGATGTTCTGGCCGCGCACCACCAACTTCTCGTTCGTCTGCTGCACATCGACCATCAGGTTTTGGTACACCTTGCCAATCTTGACCATGGCACCGGTCGAAATCATGTTAAGAATGAGCTTTTGGACCGTTCCCGCCTTGAGCCTCGTTGAGCCGGTCAGCACCTCGGGACCGGGCACGGGCTCAATGGCAAGATCTGCGCTCTCCCCGATCTTCGACCCTTGGTTGCAGGCAATTGCAATGGTCTTGCACCCAGTTGCCTTGGCGTACGCAAGGCCGCCCACCACATAAGGAGTACGACCGCTTGCCGCCAGGCCAACGACAAGATCCTTGTCCGAGAGTCCACGCTCTCGCAGGTCGTTCGCGCCAAGCTCATCGCTGTCTTCGGCACCTTCGACAGCCTTGATAAACGCCGTCTCGCCTCCGGCAATGAGCCCGACAATCAGATCGGGTGACACGCCAAACGTGGGCGGACACTCCGAAGCGTCGAGTACGCCCAGACGACCGCTGGTGCCTGCGCCCATGTAAAAGACGCGCCCGCCGCGCTCGAGTGTCTCAGCAGCCCAGTCGATTGCTGTGGCAACCTGGGGCAGCACTTTCGTGACCGACTGGACGGCACGAAGATCCTCATCGTTCATCGTCGTGACGATTTGCAGCGATGTCATCGTATCGAGGTCCATTGACCTTTGATTACGCTGTTCGGTCGTGAATTTTGTTAAATCGAGCATTTCATTCACCTCATCTTTCCTGTTTCTCGATGTAGTTTTGCTTAATGACATGCGTCGCCCGTTCGTAGTCGCTGGCAACGTAAGCAGCGTACAGGGCATCGACAACCATAAGCTGGGCCATACGCGAAGCCATGGCACCGCTGCGGATCAAGGGTTCACTCGCAGCAACGCCGAGCACGGCATCGGCCATGGTGGCAAGCTTGGATGATCCATCTACTTTGGTAACGGCCACAACGGGACAGTTGTGACGTTGAGCCTCGGCGGTGCAGTCCAGCACCTCTTGCGTCAAGCCCGAGTAGCTAAAGGCGATTGCCATATCGCCCTCATGCATGTTCTTGGCACATAAGAGCTGATCATGCCAGTCGTCGTACAGATGGCACTCTTTGTCGACACGCATGAGCTTTTGCGCCAGGTCGTGCGCGACCAAACGAGAGGCACCAATACCGAACAGATTGACCGCGCGTGCCCGCTTAAGACGGGCCGCGCATCGCTCCAAGACGGTGTAATCGAGCGTTCGCGCCGTCGCCTCGATCGTGCGCACGTTGCTTTTCATCACCTTCCCCACGATACGTTCGACGCTGTCATCCATGGAGATATCCTCGAGGGCTACGTCTTTCTTGTCACCTAAGAGCGCCAGCTCGGCAATCAGTTCGCGCTGGAACTCCTTGTAGCCCGCAAAACCCAAACGCTTGCAAAAGCGCAAAATGCTCGAGGGCGAGGAGAACGTGACATCGGCAAGACCGCGGACGGACAGCCCGACCACCTCGTGCGGATGAGCGCTTACATATGCGATGACATTGCGTTCCGCCGGGTTCGCGCTGAGCTCACGCTCGCGAAGCCGCAAAAGCAATCCGTTTGCCATCTCAAACACCTCCGTTGAGAAGAATTAAAGACCAACGAACGATTCGTACCGGATACAAACAGCTTTTGCGGTACATTGTGCCGCATCGTGGCGCACAAAGGGCGAGCGTTCTACCGCTCGCCCCTCAAATCCGACCGCTCGGAAATACGCGCGACACAAAATAATTCAACAAGGTCGCATTATCAGAAACGGGTTTGTTACCGGCTAGCGCCTCGCATGGGCGCCGATCGGCCGAGTCGCATGGCGCACCAACGCCGCTGCCAGCAATACCAACAGCATGGCGGTGACATAGCCCGCAGCATCGAATCCTAAATCGATAACGTCGAAATGCCTGCCGGGAACAAAGATCTTATGCACCTGATCGCCAACGGAGTAGGCGGCGCAAAAGAGCAATACGGGCACGCAACGGGAGCATACGCTCCACGGACGCCTGGAAAGGCAAACCACGACCACGGAGGCGAATAATCCGACGAAGAAAAACTCTACGGTATGGGCAACGCGACGGACGTTTGTGCCCACCCACATGCGAATGGAAGCAAGTCGGCCAGACCGGACATTCGAGGCAGCCGAATCGGCGCCCCCGGTCATTCCGTTCTCCGTCTGGGCTTCACCCGTGGCATCGGCAGCCTGAACGCCCGTAGCCTGACCCTCCACCACACGCGCGGTGGACTCGCTCAGCAACGACGTCTGCACCGCGTTTTGCTCCGTCAGCACCCAGATGCCCGCCAGCGTTGCAGCGAACAGAACGATCGCGGTCCATCCGATTATTTGTTTTACGCGCGCCAAGGGCCAACCTCCTTTTTTGAATATCAGCGAGTGTAGCCCCAAATGGCATCGTCACCGTATCAAAATTTGAATCGCAACAGGAAGCGACAAAGCGACGCAAACCCCTACCCCGCCTCGCGCATCCAGCGATCGAACGTCCCCACGCACACGCCCAGGCACTTTGCTGCCTGGCTGCGGGTAATATCGCCCGCCTCATAGCTATCGCGCACCAGCTCAAACTGAGGAGGACACGGCTTGCGAGGTCGACCGAAACGGACCCCTCGCGCCCGCGCCGCTGCAATTCCCTCCGCCTGGCGCCGATGGATATTCTCGCGCTCCACCTGCGCCACGTAGCTCAGCAGTTGCAGCACAATATCGGCAATCAGGACGTTGGTCACATCCGGCGCGCCGCTGGCCCTAGCGCGCGTGTCAAGCAATGGCATGTCCAACACCACAATGGCAACCCCGAGCTCCTTGGTAATGCGTCGCCATTCCTCAAGAATCTCGGAGTAATTACGGCCAAGTCGGTCGATAGAAAGCACCACCAGCACGTCCCCGTCTCCCAAGACGTGCAGCAGCTCGCGATAACGCGGTCGATCGAAGTCCTTGCCGCTCGCATGGTCGGCATAAATATTCGCCGAGCCCACGCCATAGGCGCCCAGCGCATCCAGCTGCCGGTTCAGATTCTGATCGCGCGAACTCACCCGCGCATAACCGTACACCGTCGCCATCTCATCCCCGCTTTCTTGTAAACCTGCCAAAAGGGACAGGTTTATTTTGGTAGGTTTTACCTCTCAAATAGCAGGTAAGCGGGCGGCCGAGCAGACGGCAAGGTAGCCATGATTCAAATGCGGAGTGCGGTCCCGGAAGGCCGCCCTCCGCTCCCCCACCATCAGTCGGGATTTGGCTAATGGATAAGCTTAAAGTCCAAGTGCCCACGCGTGGTATTGACGCGCGAGACCTCGACAATCACGCGCTGACCCAGTTCATAGCGAATCCCCGTGTCGGCGCCCGTCAGCGTAAGCGCATCCTCGTCGAACTCGAACCACTCGTTGCCCAGGCTCTTGATCGAAACCAAGCCTTCGACCTGCGTTAGGTCCAAGCGCACAAAGAGGCCCATGCTGCTAACCCACGAGACAGTTCCGGCATAGCGCTCGCCCAGACGGTCCTCATAGTACTGGGCAATCTTGATCTTTTGCGTCGCATGGCTGGCGGCATCTGCCGCGCGCTCGGCATCGCTGCATGCGCGGCAGATCTGCGGCAGAATGCGCGGCAGCGACTCGCGCCCCTTGCCGATCAGCCGCGGCGTACGGACCAAGGCGTCCTTACCGCCGAGCTGTTCATAGGCCAACTGCAGTTTGAGCACGCGGTGCACCACCAAATCGGGGTAGCGACGGATGGGACTCGTAAAGTGACAGTAGCACGGCGCGGCGAGCGCAAAGTGGCCCTCGTTGCGCGGCTTGTACAGCGCGCGCTGCATACTGCGCAAGAGCAACGTGTTGACGAGCGGAGCGTTAGCCGTGCCGGCCGCGGCGTCAACCGCAGCCTGCAGCTCATCGGGACTTCCCAGGGCAATACCAGCCGCACGGCGGTCATCGATGATGCCCAGCTGCGCCAACGCCACGGCGGCACCGTGCAGGCTGTCGGGGCTGGGATCGTCGTGCACGCGATAGCAAGCCTCAATGTCGCGGTCAGCCAGCCACTCGGCCACGCACTCGTTGGCGAGCAGCATGGCCTCCTCGATCAGCGACGTGGCGCACGAGCGCTCGCGGGCCACGATCTGCACGGGCACACCGTCCTCGTCCAAGAGCGCGCGGATCTCGGCCGTATCAAAGTCGACCGAACCGCGCGCGCGACGAATGCGGCGGCGGAGCTCCGCAAGCTCGTTGGCGGCAACCAAAAAATCACCCAGGTCGACGTTATAGCCGAGGGCTGCCTCCTCGCATGTAAGCCCACGCTCAAGCGCCTCCTCGCGCGAGGCCTCGGCAGCCGCAACATCCTCGGCGGCACCCTCCAGCACCGAGTACTCCACCGCGCCAGCACGCACCAGCAGCGCCTCGGCGCCATCATAGTCCATGCGCACGCGCGAGCGAATCACGCTGGGATAAGGGTCGTACTGGCGCACGCGGCCCTGCGCGTCGAGCTCAATGTCGACGGTAAACGCCAAGCGGTCCTCGTCGGGACGAAGCGAGCACAGGTCATTAGACAGGCGCTCGGGCAACATGGGGAGTACACGATCGGCAAGATACACCGACGTCGTGCGGTGACGAGCCTCAAGATCGATATGCCCGTCCCACGCCACATAGTGCGAGACGTCGGCGATATGGACGCCCAGCTTGTAGCCACCCTCGGGCGTGCGCTCCAACGAAATGGCATCGTCAAAGTCACGCGCGTCGACTGGGTCGATCGTGATGACAAAGCGGTCGCGCAGATCGCGGCGGAGCGGGTCCTTAAGCGCCGCGGACACATCGAGCGAAAGCCCCTCGGCCTCGTCCAGCGCGGCCTTGGGATAGCTATCGGTATAGCCGTAACGCGCCATCACATATTGAACGCCCAAATCGGGCGCGTCATCTCCGCCAATGCGGCGCTCGATCGTCACGGTGCCCGATTCCAGGCGCGTCGGGTAGGTCAAAATGCGCGCGACAACGGCATCACCCGGGTGGACGCCCAGACGATCCGCCGAGGTATCCTCGGGCAAAATGAAGAAGTCGGCCTTCAAGCGCGAATCGAGCGGCTCGATCACACCGAGCGGACCGGCGGTCTGGTACGTACCCACCACGCTTATGGCTGCGCGCTCAACTACGCCCTCGATCACGGCGCGACGCTCGCCATGCGGGCTATTCTTAATGCTCACGGCAACGGTATCGCCGTCCATGATCTCACGCTTGCCGCGACCCATGACCTTGTAGTCGCCATTCTCGGTTATGACATAGGCACTGTGCTCATGGAGCTGCACGCGCCCGGTCAGGCTCGGACGGCGTTCGCTGCGCACCGGCCCGCGCTTATTGCGAGCTCCACGCTTATGCTTGTTATTGCGCCCCATGGCGCCTCCTAACTATCGATTGCGAACTCCAAAGAGTCTACCCAAATGATTCGCTTTCCTGCCGTCCCCTAGGGATCAAAAAACGGGCCGCCCCATAAGAGACGACCCGTTGGAAGGGATGAATTGCAGGCATGCCTACACGCGCAGGTAGCGGCGCATGGCGATGGCAGAACCAAAGAGACCGATAATCACGCCGACCAGAATCAGCGCAGCATAGGTCACCAGGTAGTACTGCATCGGCAGGGCAAACGACATCCAGCCGATGCTCTCCTGCAGACGCGGAATCATCAGATTGCGCAGCAGCTCCAGAACGCCGATGGAAAGCAGCGAGCCCAAAATGGCCTGCAGCACGCCCTCGGTGATAAACGGGCCGCGAATGAAGCCGTTGCTGGCGCCGACCAGACGCATAATCGCAATCTCACGACGACGCGCCGTGATGGACAGGCGAATCGTGTTGTTGATAAAGATGAATGCGATAAAGGTCAGAAGGCCGACGAGCACCACGGCGGCAATACGGATGTAGTTGGTCACCTGGAACAGACGGCTTACTTCCTCCTGGCCATACAGTACGCTCGCGTTGACGTCGCCGTCGTCCGCGATCTTCTGGAAATCGGCATCCTTCTTGAGCTTCTTGGCCGTGCTCTCGACCTGAGACGGATCGTCCATCTCAATAGCGAAGGAAGCCGGCAGCGGGTTCTGGCCATCGAGCGCGCTCATGGTGGCGTCGGCGTTGCCCGACATCTTGCTCGTATATTCGGCCAGCGCGTCGTCCTTGTCCTTATAGGTCACGGACTTGACGTTATTCCACGTCTTAAGCTCGGCCTCAAAAGCCTGAACATCGGCCTGATCGGCGTCATCACTAATGAACGCGTTGATGACAACCTGATCCTCGACGGTGCCGATCACGGAGTTCAGCATCGCAGAGCCCATGATGAACAGGCCGATGATAAACAGCGAAAGGAAGATCGTGATGACGGCGCCGAGCGAGGTAGTCCAGTTACGGAAGAAGTGGCTGATTGCCTCTTTGAAGGAGTAGCCCACGTTAGTTGGTGCCATAGTTACCGTAACCTCCCCTCTCCTGGTCGCGGATAACGTGGCCGCCCTCAAGGGCGATCACGCGACGGTGCATGCTATCGACCATCTCGCGGTCGTGCGTGGCGACGATCACGGTGGTGCCGGTGCGGTTAATACGCTCGAGCAGCTTCATGATGCCCAGCGAGATCGCCGGGTCGAGGTTGCCAGTCGGCTCGTCGCAAATCAGCAGCGGCGGACGGTTGACCATAGCGCGGGCGACGGCAACGCGCTGCTGCTCGCCACCGGAAAGCTGGTCGGGCAGCGAGTCCATCTGATCGGCCAGACCGACCAGACGCAGCACCTCGGGCACCTGGCTGCGAATGACGCCCTTGGGCTTGCCGATGCACTGCAGGGCAAACGCCACGTTTTCGTAGGCGGTCTTTTGCGGCAGAAGCTTAAAGTCCTGGAACACGGCGCCAATCTGGCGGCGCAGGAACGGAACCTTGCGGTTCTTGATCTTCATGAGGTCCTGACCGGCAACCAGGATGCGGCCGCTCGTCGGCTTGACGTCGCGGTTGAGCGTCGACAGCAGCGTGGTCTTACCCGAACCGGAGTGACCGACCAGGAAGACGAACTCGCCCGGATAGATCTCGATGTTGATGTCGTCGAGTGCAGGCTTGTTGGGCTGTGCCGGATAGATCTTGGTGACATGCTCCATAAGGATGACGGGCTCGACACCGGCCTGCTTGGCCATCTTCTTGCGGCTGGCCTGGGGATCGATGGGCGCAAACACCGACGTAAAATCGGGGTTGTTGAGCGCGTTATCGAGGCTTGCGACCTCGGCGGCCTGATCGCTCTCGACCACCGGGGCAGCAGGCTGCGTGGGGTCGGGAATAGCGGCAAAGAGACCGGACTGCGCAGGCTGAGGAGCCGGCGTCGCAGGGGCCAAGGGGTCGGGAATGCCGGCCATGGTAGGCTGCGGCGTGGCGGCACCAGCCTGAGGCTGCTCCACGCGAGCGGTCACGGCCTGAACGGGCTCAAAACCCGCCGTGCCGGAAAGCGCGACATCGCTGGTTGGATTGTAGGCAAAGGGATCGGATGCCGGCTGTGCCTGATCTGCCGGCTGAGCGGGGGCCTGAGCAACAGGCTGGCCCTCTGAATCCGGAGTGGCGAAACGACTGCCCTGGACGCCTGTCTGCGTCTTGGGGGCATCATCGCCCGCACCGGAGGTACGGAAGTGGTTACCCACTGGTGCTCCTTATCGTCGTGCGTTTAAACTACATGAGCGCTTTGTATTTTAGCAGCATTAGCTTTGCTGCACATAAGAAGCATGGCGGGCTTAGGGATCCCGTCGGCCGGGTACAGGGTTACTCTCCAAATCGTCCTCGGACATGTCGGAGCCCCCGCTGCGCGCTTCGCGCTGCGGGGGCTCCTCCGTCCTGCGGAAAGATTTGGAGAGTAACCCTGTACCCGGCCTGCGGTAACTAAGGGGTCGCTGCGTTTATCTTGAAGTGCTGCATATACAAAGTTGGAAGGGTCTGAATTGCACTTTGCCGATATATGCCCTTTTCCCTGATGGGACCGTGCTTGAGGGGCGTCTTCATAAGTTGCGGTGAAATAGGGACTGTTTTACCAGTTAAAAGGTCTAATCAGTCCCTATTTCACCGCAACTGAAACAGGGGCGCTCTCCAAGAGAGCGCCCCTGCCGGGTTTCCATAGTACTGGCGAAGCAGTCCTTGAAATCCGTCTTGCTTTAGCCCAAGAACTCTTTGGTGGTCGCCACGATGTTGGCGGCGTCCAGGCCGTACTTGTGCAGGAGCTCGGCGCCCGGGCCGGACTCACCGAAGGTGTCGTTGACGCCGATCTTCTTGAGCGGCGTCGGGCACTGCTCGCACAGGACGTCGGCAACGGCGCTGCCCAGGCCACCGATCACAGAGTGCTCCTCGACGGTCACGACGTGGCCGGTCTTGGTGGCGCTCTTGACGATCAGGTCGGCATCGATGGGCTTGATGGTGTGCATGTTGATGACCTCGGCGTCGATGCCCTCGGCAGCGAGCTGCTCGGCGGCCTCGAGAGCCTCGCCGACCATCAGGCCACAGGCGATGATGGTCACATCGGCGCCCTCGCGCATGACAATACCCTTACCCAACTCGAAGTTGTAGGTCTCGGGGTCGTTGATAACCGGCGAGGCCAAACGGGCGAAGCGCATGTACACCGGACCGTCGCACTCGTAGGCGGCGCGCGTCACCGCGCGGGCCTCGACGTCGTCGGCAGGAACGATCACAGTCATGCCAGGGATGACGCGCATGAGGGCGATATCCTCGCAGCACTGGTGCGTGGCGCCGTCCTCGCCCACCGAGATACCGGCGTGCGTGGCACCAATCTTAACGTTGAGGTGCGGGTAGCCGATGGAGTTACGGACCTGCTCAAAAGCGCGGCCGGCGGCGAACATGGCAAAGGTGCTCGCGAAGGCAACGCGGCCGGTGGTCGCGATACCGGCGGCGACGCCCATCAGGTTACTCTCGGCAATGCCCACATCGAAGAAACGATCGGGGCAGGCGGCCTTGAACTTGCCGGTCTGCGTGGCGGCGGCCAGGTCGGCGTCGAGGACCACAAAGTCATCGTGCTCGTTGGCGAGCTCGACGAGGGCCTCGCCGTAGCTTACGCGCGTGGCGATTTTTTTGACGTCTGCCATCCTAGAGCTCCTCTCCGGCGGCCGTGAGCTCTGCCATGGCCTGCTCAAACTGTTCATCGTTGGGGGCCTTGCCGTGCCAACCAACCTGGTTCTCCATAAAGGACACGCCCTTGCCCTTCAGGGTCTCGGCGATAATGGCGGTCGGCTGCCCCTTGGTGGCGCGAGCCTCGGCAAAGGCGGCGCGGATCTGGTCGAAGTCGTTGCCGTCGGCGAGCTCCACCACGTGGAACTTGAACGCGCGGAACTTGTCGGCGAGCGGCATGGGGTCGTTGACCTCCTCGACGGGGCCGTCGATCTGCAGGCCGTTGTGGTCGACGATCACGCAGAGGTTATCGAGCTGCTGGTTGCCGGCAAACATGGCGGCCTCCCAGACCTGGCCCTCCTCGCTCTCGCCATCGCCCAGCAGGGCGTACGTGCGGTAAGTATCGCCCCAGTGCTTGGCGGCAACGGCCATACCCACGGCGGCGGAGATACCCTGGCCCAGCGAGCCGGTGGACATATCAACGCCCGGGGTGTCGTTCATGTTGGGATGGCCCTGCAGGTGGCTGCCGATATGGCGCAGCGTCTCGAGGTCCTCCTTGGGAAAGAACCCGCGCTCGGCGAGCACGGCGTACAGACCAGGCGCGCAGTGACCCTTGGAAAGCACGAAGCGATCGCGATCGGCCTTGCGGGGATCGGCCGGGTCGACGTTCATTTCCTCAAAGTACAGATAGGTCATGATGTCGGCAGCGCCGAGCGAACCGCCCGGATGGCCGGACTTGGCAGCGTGCACGCCGGTGACGATGCCCTTCCTTACCTCGTTGGCAACCTTTTTGAGCTCTTCGTCGCTCATTGTGCCTTCCTTTCATCCTCATTAGACAAAATGCGCACGGCACCGAAGGTAATCCCAACACAGCCGCAATGCACGTACGTCATTCATTATGCTGGAAACTGATGGCTTTACCAGAGTTTTTATCATTATTTGAACAATTTAGCAGGCAGAACCGCTGATGAAACGGTTTATCAATGTGAACGTCTTTTGGATGGAACGCGGTCGACTCTACGCGCTAATGTCCTTGAATCCCTCGCCGAAGGCTTCCGTAACGTCAGCGACCGTCACAATGGCGTGAGGATCGCGCTCGCGCACGATCGTCTTGAGGGTATTGAGCTCTCGACGGCTCACGATGACCATAATCACCGGCTTCTCGGCACCCGAATACATGCCAGTCGCCTTAAACTTGGTACAACCACGACCCAGGCCATACATGATATCGGCAGCGATATCAGGGAACTTGTCCGAGATGATGAGTACCATACGGCGCTTGTTGCCACCATCGACCACGGCATCGATCACGTAGCCGCTAATGACCATCGAAAGGCCTGCATATAGTGCGTTTTCGATTGAAAAGACCGGAGCCGACAGCGCGCATACGGCAACATCGATCGCCATGACGGTCGAGCCCACCGGCAGCGAGGTGTTACGCGAGATGATTTGGCCAATCGTGTCCGAGCCGCCGGTGTTGGCGCCGGCGCGCAACACCATGCCGTAACCGATGCCCGTAATAATGCCGCCCCACATAGCGGGAAGCATCAGGTCCGCATCCGCCAGAGGTGCTACAAACGGGGCGAACAGATCGGTAAAGAAGCCCAGCAGCACAAAGCCCGTCGCGGTCTGCACCACGTAGAACATGCCGCCCTCGCGCATAACGACCAGCAGCAGCAAGGCATTCATCACGATGGTCTGGATACCGACGGGAAGCGACACGCCTCGCGCCGCGCCGACCGCCTGGATAATAGTCGCAAGGCCCGTAACGCCACCGGCGGCAAGACCGTTGGGAATCAAAAACAGGTCGGTCGCGATGGCGGCCAGAGCGCACCCCAACATGATCTGGGGCAGGTCGTGAAAGAAGTTCATCGAAAGAATGCGCTTGATGTCCAGACGATATGCCATGCTGCCTCCCTCAAAAAAGCGCACCCAAACGGATGCGCTTTGAACTTCTTCTTGTATTCGATTCTAACGATTCGCCGAACAAAAACCACCCCTGCGCAGGGTTTATTCTGGATACAAACCCGTCCAACCGTTGGGCTTAGCATCGGCTTGAAGCCGCCCGATGTTTTAGACCTCCGAGCCTTCTGCATCGGCGTTGCCGGTGGCCCAGCGATGGTAGCCAATAACAAACGGGTCCAGGTCGCCATCGTCAAGAACTGCCTCGACGTTGCTGGTCTCCACGCCCGTGCGTAGGTCCTTAACCATCTGATACGGGTAGAGCACGTAGCTGCGAATCTGGTTGCCAAAACCGATCGTGGTCTTGGGTCCGCGAATCTCATCCAGGGCCTCGGCGCGCTTCTCGAGCTCAATCTCGTACAGGCGAGCCTTGAGGATCTGCATGCACGCGGCCTTGTTCTGGATCTGGCTGCGCTCGTTTTGGCAGGTAACCACAATGCCGCTGGGGAAATGCGTCACGCGCACGGCGGAGTCGGTGGTGTTGACGCCCTGACCGCCCGGGCCGCTCGCGTGGTACACGTCCACGCGGATGTCATCGGGACTGATTTCGATGTCGATATCATCGGGTAGCACGGGGATGACCTCGACGCCGGCAAACGTGGTCTGGCGGCGCTTCTTGTCGTCGGTGGGGCTAATGCGAACCAAGCGGTGAACGCCGGCCTCGGCGCGCAGCATGCCAAATGCGTCCTTGCCCTCGACGGTAAAGGTCGCGCGGTCGATGCCGATGACCTCGGCCGCGGGACAGTCGTTAATGGTGACCTTCCAGCCGCGACGCTGGCAGTACTTCATGTACATCTTAAAGAGCATGAAGGTCCAGTCCTGGGCCTCCAGACCACCCTGTCCGGGCTTGATGGTCACAATGGCATCGCCGTGATCGAACTCACCGGTAAACCAGCTCGAAAGCTCAAGCTCATCGATGGCACGGGCCAGGCGCTCAGCCGTGGCTGCAGCCTCCTCGCGAAGGGCGACGGCGTCGGGGTCATCCCCCATTTCCTCGGCAAGCTCCAGCGCGGCGCGGGCATCGGAAAGCTCGCCACGCGCGGTGTCCACGGCAGCGATATCTTCCTTGGTACGCGCGATCTCCTCCATGGTGGCACGGGCGGCGTCGGCGTCATCCCAAAAGCCAGGGGCAACACTTTTGGCCTCGAGCTCGGTCACGCGCGTGCGCTTTTCGTCCAAATGGAGATACGACTCGACCTCGCCGAGCCGGTCCGCAAACGCGTCCAGCTCGGCGGGCGTTACCTCTAAAGCCTCAGCCATTAACGATTCCTGCCGTGGCAGTACTTAAACTTCTTGCCGCTACCGCAGGGGCACGGGTCGTTGCGGCCCACGTTGACGTACGGATCGTCGCTCTCGGACTTGCGATAGGTGGTCACCTTGCCACCGTTGTTGACGGCAGCCGGACCACCCTGGACAGCCGTGCGGGCCTGCACCTGCGCCTGCTTGCGCAGCACCGAGTCGCCGTTGTCACCATCGACCTCGGCAGGACCGGAGAAGTGCGCGCCCTCGAGCGCGGGCCCCTCCTTGTGCTCCACGGCACGCGGGGCAGCCTTGATCTCGATGCGCAGAACCGTGCGCAGGTAATCCTCATACATGGTATCGACGAGTATCTGGAACGCGCCGTAGGCCTCGGTCTTGTACTCAACCAGCGGGTCGCGCTGGCCAAAGCCGCGCAGGCCGATGCCGGTCTTGAGGTAGTCCATCTCCTGCAGGTAGTTCATCCAGCGGGTATCGATGACGCGCAGCATGACCTGGGTGTTGAGCTCGCGCATCAGGTCCTCGCCCAAGCGCTCGGCCTTCATGTTGTAGCACTTCTCTACGTAAGCCAGGACATCGGCAGCCAGGGCCTCATAATCCTCGTCGGGGAACTTCGGCGTATCGATGTGACCGGTGAGCTCCACAACCCACTTGCGAAGGCCCTCCAGGTCGCGCTCACCATCGTGGCTGTCCTTGGTGCAGAACTCCTGCACGCAACGGTAGACGGTATCGTGCATGACCTCGGTGATGTGGTCGGTCAGGTCCTTGCCGTCCAGAATCTTATTGCGCTCGGCGTAGATGACCTGGCGCTGCTTGTTCATAACGTCGTCGTACTCAAGGACGCTCTTACGCATGGAGAAGTTGATGCTCTCGACCTTGTGCTGGGCGCTCTCGACGGCCTTGGAGATGATCTTGTGCTGGATGGGCATGTCGTCGCCCATGTCGGCCGTGACCATCATCTTGGAGACGCGGTCCATCTTGTCGCCGCCGAACAGGCGCATGAGGTCGTCCTCGAGCGACAGGTAGAACTGGGTCTCGCCCGGATCGCCCTGACGTCCGGAGCGGCCGCGCAGCTGGTTGTCGATACGGCGGGACTCGTGGCGCTCGGTGCCGATAACGGTCAGGCCACCGGCGGCAAGCACGCGCTCGCGCTCGGCCTTGCAGGTCTCCTTGGCCTCGGCGTTAAACTGCTCGAGCTGCTCGGGCGTCACGTCCTCCATGGTCAGGCCCTCGTACTCAAGGCGCTCGCGCACCAGCTCGTCGGGGTTGCCGCCCAGCAGGATGTCGGTACCACGACCGGCCATGTTGGTGGCGATGGTCACGGCGCCGTAGCGTCCGGCCTGGGCAACGATGTGGGCCTCGCGCTCGTGATGCTTGGCGTTGAGGACCTCGTGTGCGATGCCGCGCTTGGTAAGGGCGGCGGACAGCTTCTCGGAGCTCTCGATGGAGACGGTGCCCACCAGGACCGGCTGGCCCTTGGCGTGACGACGCTCAACGTCGTCGGCAACGGCGTTGTACTTGGCCTGAATGGTGCGGTACACCAGGTCCTCGTGGTCCACGCGCTGCACGGGCTTGTTGGAGGGGATGACCTCGACGGGCAGCTTGTAGATCTCGCGGAACTCGGCATCCTCGGTAAGTGCCGTGCCGGTCATGCCGGAGAGCTTATCGTACAGACGGAAGTAGTTCTGCAGGGTGATGGTGGCCAGGGTCTGGTTCTCCTCGCGCACGAGCACGCCCTCTTTGGCCTCGATGGCCTGGTGCAGACCCTCGGAGTAGCGGCGGCCTTCCATGATGCGGCCGGTGAACTCGTCGACGATCTTGACCTCGCCGTTAGTGACCACGTACTGTTTATCGCGGTGGAACATGTACTGAGCCTTCAGCGCCTGCTGCAGGTGGTTGACCAGCTGGCCCGAAAGGTCGGCATAGATGTCCTCGATGCCCAGGCGGTGCTCGATCTTCTTAAGGCCGCGCTCGGTGGCGGCAATGGTGTGCTTGGCCTCGTCCATGACATAGTCGCCCGTGGGTTCAACATCCTCGGTGGCGGTGAGCATGTCGTGCGACACGTCCTCGCCGCGCTCAAGGCCACGCACGGCACGCGCGAAGTCCTTGTAGGTACTGGCGGACTTAGTGCCAGCGCCCGAGATGATCAGCGGCGTCCTGGCCTCATCGATCAGGATGGAGTCAACCTCGTCGACGATGGCGTAGTTGTGGCCGCGCTGCACGCGCTGCTCGGGACGGGTAACCATGTTGTCGCGCAGGTAATCAAAGCCGAACTCGGAGTTGGTGCCGTAGGTGACGTCGGCCTGGTAGGCCGGGCGCTTGAGCTCGAGCGGCATGTTGTTCTGGAGCAGACCGACGGTCATTCCCAGGTACTTGTAGATGCGGCCCATCCACTCGGAGTCGCGCTTTGCCAGGTAATCGTTGACGGTAACGACGTGCACGCCCTTGCCGGCAATAGCGTTGAGATAGCCGGCCAACGTGGAGACGAGGGTCTTACCTTCGCCAGTCTTCATCTCGGCAATGTGGCCCTCGTGCAGTGCCATGGCGCCAATGAGCTGCACGTCAAAGTGGCGCATACCCATAGTACGCTTGGAAGCCTCACGCACGGTGGCAAAGGCCTCGGGAAGCATGTCGTCGAGCGACTCACCGTTGGCGTAACGCTCGCGGAACTTATCGGTCTGGGCGCGGAGTTCCTCCTCGGTCATCTTCTCAAACTGGGGCTCAAGACCGTTGATCTGGTCGACGATCTTGTAGTAGCGCTTAAGGTCCTTATCGGATCCAAAGGACAGCAGCTTTGACATGAATCCCATGTGGTTTTCCTTTTTGGCCATCGCCCACGCCGTGCAGCTGCGGGCGAGTTAAACACAGATGATTGTACTTTAGCCAAACAAGGCGCGGCCTATACGGTCGAGCTCGACCGCCACGTAATAACTACGACCCGACCGACCTGCCAAAAAGGGACTGGTTTATTTTGGCAGGTTTTATCTGGGAAAACGCCGTCACTCTGCCATTTGGTGCAAACCAACCCGTCCCCTTCGCACCAATCTGGTGCAATGGGAACGGGTTAGCCTGCACCAATAAAAAGAAAAGGGCCGCGCACCCAAACGGATGCACGGCCCTTATGCCATGAATGCGAGCGATTCCGCGGCGAGCTATTTACTCAGCGGCCTCGGTGGTCTCGGCCTCGGCAGCGGCCTCCTCGACGGGAGCCTCTGCGGGAGCCTCGGCGGCCTGCTTGGCAGCCTCCTCGGCGAACTTAGCGGCACGCTTAGCCTTCTCGGCAGCCTTAGCCTCAGCGGCGGCCTTGCGAGCGGCCTCGGCCTCAGCAGCCTTGGCGGCCTTGGCAGCCTTGGCCTCCTCAGCCTTCTTGAGCTGGGCGGCAGCGGCGCCACCGAACTTGTCGGCGAAGCGCTGGACGCGTCCACCGGTGTCGACGAACTTCTGCTGGCCGGTGTAGAACGGGTGGCACTCGTTGCAAAGCTCGACCTTCATCTCGGACACGGTAGCGTGCGTCTTGAAGGTGTTGCCGCAGGAGCACGTCACCGTGCACTCGACATACTGGGGATGGATACCCTGCTTCATGGTAGGACTCCTTATTGGTCAGGCGCTGGTTACCGATCAGCGCATAAGGCGTCTTGGTTTCCGACCAAGACAACAAACTCGGCTATGGTACCACGGCGCCGCGTGTCCCACAAAAGGTTCACGGTCTTTTCGGAACGACACGAATCTGACCCATCGAAACACATCTCCACCGTTCCTTCAACTGGGAAAATGCCGTCCCCGGGGCCTGAGAAGGGCCCCGGGGACGTTCGACTGACTGCGGGAACGGCCTTTCCGCTCAATGTGTTCGGCTGAGATCGGAAATCAACCAAACTGAACTAGGTTCAGTTGACATGGCTAAAAACGAGGGGCGACGCTTTTGCGTCACCCCTCGTCCCGGCCGGTTGCTTTAGTTGTACACACGGTAGTTACACTTGAACTGGGTTATGTGTCCATAGTTGGAGCGGTACCAACCCGACGTATAGCTGATTGCCTCTGCGCCTAGATAGTCGTAGCCCTTGTTGTAGCGAAGCTGACGGTAGGTCGTGTCGTACTCTGCTACGTAAAACGTGTCTCCAGAGAAGGCTTTGTACCGGTCCTTAACCGTCGAAGCCATGTACGCGGGTTCGACATCGCCTTTCTCCCCGTTGAGCGCATAGACGGGTGCCGCGATTCCGCATAAAGCCGTTGCCACGAGGATGACGTAGACAGCCATGCGCGACGCATTGGACTTCAGCTGTTCAAATAGTTTCATGTCATTCACCTCGCTCGTATGTATCGAGGTATTCCTGCTTGAGCGTCTGCGAGGACGACTTGATCTTTTCCACGAGCGTGCCGGCCTCGATGAAGTAGAACGAGTTGGTAAGGTCTGCCAGGTCGTCGAGCAGATGGCTCGAAATGAGCACGCTGCGTCCCCGCGCCACCTCGCTGCGCATCGCGTCGCAGGAGGTTTTCCGCTTTCCCGGATCGAGGCCGTTCAGCGGTTCATCGAGGATGAGGTACGGGCAATCGGTCGCTATCGCCATGGCAAGCTTTACCTGCTGCTTCATTCCTGTCGAGAGTTTACGGGTCGGCTTGTCGAGATATGGGGAGATTCCGAGGGAGTCGCAGAGCGAGTCGATGTCGGCGGCCGATTTCCACGCCTCCCTAACGAAAGCAAGGTGCTCGATGGCCGATAGCGTGGGATAGAGATCCGCGCCGCCTGAAGAGCTCAGGTAGACGAGTTCTGCAAATTCGGCTGATCGACGTTGGCTGATTCCGTCTGCCGCCAGGCTTCCCGAGCGGATGCGGGTGGGAAATTGGCCCGACAGCGCTTCAAGAAAGGTGGTTTTCCCCGAGCCGTTGGGAGCAACGAGGCCCGCCGCCGTTCCCGGGCTCAGGAAAAGCGACCCGATTGAAAGTATCGTCGCGCTTCCGTATCCCACGCTCGCGTCCAGAAGCTCGAGCCCATGGTGCTTTTTCGCGGGTCCAGGCTGTTTGGGGGAACGCGTCGCAACGGCGCCGACCGCGAAAAGGACCGCGACGTATGCCAGGGCCACGGCAAGCATCGATGCGCCGCCCGAACCGGAGCCAATGAATTCTGTCGGGAAGCATCCTACGTAACCCGTTGCCTCGATAGGCGAGAACACGGCCAGCGGCAGGAGCTCGAGCGCGGCGTTATGCCCCAGTGCCGAATCGGACAGTAACGGGAATGCCGGGGCCGCGACAAGCAGCGCGGAGGTAAGGGGGCCCGCGAGGACGCGCCTCGTTGCGGTCGATAGGACGGCGGAGCAAACGGATATCAAGGTTCCGCCCGCAAGCAGCGCGAGAAGTATGGTCGTGAAGACGTTTCCCGCGGTCGTGGTGGTGAGCGCGCCGTCATGGAAGAAGGCGATCGGGTACCCGATCTGCCCGAAGCCGTTTAGGGCCAAGGCGTAAATGCCCCCGGGTGCGAGGCCGGCGAGGAGCATCGCGGTCCCCGCGCCAATTATCGAAAACACGGTTTGGATAAGGCGCCGGAATTTGGGCACGGGCGCCTTTGCCGCCAGGGTCCCGGGCCTTGTGGCGCCGAGCACGAGTATCGACGAGAGAAGGAAGGGGATGAAGGGAAGGAAGGACGGCGCCTGGGCAATGGCGTAGGGCAGGAAGGAGAGGAACGGCAGGTCGTTTGCGGAGGCCGGGATATCCGCGATGCCGGAGCTGCTCAGGGCGCGGCAATATGCGAGCTCTGCGTCATTGGTCTCCTGGTCCCCCACGATGGACCCGGATTGGAAGCCCTCGCCCATGAGCGCGTAGTAGCTCTCGGCAGAATCGAGAAAGGCGGCGTCGGTTTGAGCGGCAAGGGCGGCGTTCGCGTATCTTGCAAGCTCCGCGTCATTTTGCTGCTCTGGAGATAGGTCTGTGCCGCTGGCCTGGGGCGCGCGCGTATTGAATGCGTCGACAAAGCTCTGCATGCCCTGTTTCATAAAGAAGGGCCCGTAGATGGGTGAATTGAACGCAATGGGGACGGAAAAGGCTGCAGCGAGAACGAGCGTACAAATCCATACGGCCTTGTCTCTTAGGATTAATTTGAGAAGAAGTCGACAGTACATTTAGAAGCACCTACGTTCCTCAAAGAATTGTTAGATTAAAAGTAACAGACCGGATGAAGATACGTGCGACGGGGGCGAGGCGAATGGCTGAGCGGTATCGATATGCGGGTTCAACGGTATCACATTGGCCACATAGATTTTTAACTTGCATTTCTACCCGCCCTTTTCGTAGAGTCGCCGATACGTGCTTAGCGCACCCTCGGCGCGTCCGGCAGGCTTTGCGAAATGGGATCCAGGAGACTTCAGCGCAGCATCATCTTGCGGAATGCTTCTAATGAGCCTCCCATCCTTCAAAAACAGAATCTCATCGCACAGCCTATCGACCGAATCCAAGATGTGGGATGACATGATGATGCACGTACCAGAATCGGCCAGCTTCCTGAGAATCTCGGAATGCAAGTCCACCCTGCTGGGGTCGAGCGCGTTCATGGGCTCATCTAATAGAAGGTACCGCGCGCCCGTCGCATACGCAATCGCCAGGGTAAGCTGCTGCTTCATGCCCTGGCTCAGAGTGCGGATCCTCATCTTCGCGAACTCGCCTATCTGCGTTTGTTCCACTATCTCTTCGATATCGCGAGCATGCGGCCACATATCGCAAGCCATCTTGAGGTGATCTTCCGCACGCAATCCGGGATACAGCAGCGTCCCCTCACCAGGTGCATAGAAGATCATAGAACGGACCTCTCTCGCACCCGTACCCTGCACCTCATCCAGAACGATGCTCCCGTCCACGCGAGGACCCGGCAAACCTGCCATCGCACGCAGCAACGTCGTCTTTCCATGCCCGTTCGGAGCGACGAGACCGTAGACCGTACCCGGGGCAAACTCAGCGTTCACCGAATCTACGAGCACCTTCTTTCCATAAGAGATCGTCAGCGTTTGAAGGTCAATCATCGAGATCATCCCCTTTCGATCTTTGGAACACTCAGGCGCACCATCAACGGAGATACGGCGCCCAAGACCACCAGCAGAGCGCCCGATGCGCCGACGACCTCTCCAAAAGGCATCGCGTTCGTCCCTCGCCCAAGGAACCCAATCGTCCCCACCTGGGAAGCGGGATCAAACGAGGCGAATGGAGCCAGCAGCGCGACGCCCATGCCCACGCTTTCAACATGAGCGCTCAACGAACCCAACACCAAGAGAACCGCGCAAACCATTCCGGTGACAACGGGGTTGCGGCTAATCGCTGCTGTCAACGCAGCGACGACGGAAATCACGCCGTATGCCATGACCAGCAACGGAATACTGCACAACACCGCCTCCCCCACCATGGACGTTGTCGAAGCTCCCGCCCGAATGAGAGCGACGGGATACTCCGATCCACCCGCACCGTTCTTAATCACGGACACAACGACAGCGGGAACCATCGACACCAAAAGCAGCACCAAGCCAAGCAGGAGAGCCAGCGCAACAGCCGTCAGAAAACGCACATGCGCTGTTGCGGGGATCTGGAGAACCAGAAGGGAACGACACTGCAGGTGGGTGCACGCGAGCGATGTGACAACCACGGGCAACAGCAAAAATAAGGAGGGAAGCGCTGCCTGGAGATACGAAAGGAGGATTAATGGGGGCATCTTCGTACTTAACTCGTAAACCTTGGGGTCCGGCAAGCTCGCGATCGACTCAAGCAGAAGGGCGCGCGCCTCCGCACGAGAAGGAGTCTCCGGCTCGATTCCGATCGATTGCAGGAGAGTCGCATCTGCCGCGCCCAGCTCACCTCGAGCGCGCTCGTACGTCGCAAGGCTTCGAAACCCCTCCGCAGGCATAGGCGCGTACACGAAACCCGAAAGAGCATCCCGCATGTCTTCCAGGGCCGCTTTGCCCTCGACGTCCATATTCGCAGCGTTCTGCTCTAGATACCGATCTATTGAACGGAGCTCCCCATCCCTATACCGAACAGCGGAAACGTTATCAGCGTCAGGAAACATCTCGACCAGAGCCGGGGCCAGCATCGTCGTCGACATTGCAATCGCGCATACGGCGAGGGTAGGAGAACGCAGGAGCAGTTTCCCCATCGTTCTTACGTATGCAACGGCGGAGGCACAAGCGCTCGAACGAGTTGCCGTTCTCGATGCAGTGAAGGAACCTCTCTCAAGACAAATCGGGGATATCGGGCACGCACAGCCGCTCTTTCCAGCAACGCAAAGCAGGCTAATTGCCAGCACCTCGATCCCGATTGCGCATACGAGGGCAATCGCGCCACGCTCGAAGCAAAGTCCAGGCAGATTCACTATCTGCGTTGTCGGGTACGGGCTATAGGCGCCGACGGTCAACTCAGTGTTCGCATACGTAAGGGGATTCAACAGGGCGAACTCACGTAAAGCGATGGATCTTCCGTAATACCCGGGAACCATCGTCACCCCCATCAGGGCACATACGAACACGATTCCAAGCGTAGGGTTATTGGCAATCTTCACGGCAAGGTGAACGACAAGCGAGATGAACGCTGCCACCAAGAATTGCAAGATGGCCGTCTGCGCGAACACCAGCCAAGCCGGTTTGATAACCGGAGTCGCATATTGAATGTAGCCTATCGGATAGAACGGCGAGCCCGGGCCATTCTTCACAAGCGCGGCGATTATCCCTGGAAGATTGATGGCGAGGACGGCAAGCATTGCAAAAACACTCGCCCATACGCTCGATGCAACAAGTCTACCCAGCTCGCCCATCGGTGCCTGGATGATGAGCTTTTCACGTTTGTTAAGACGCGCGGCAAGGAACGAGACGGCAACGGCCGTTGCGACCCATAGCAAGTACTCCTTCGATCCGTCATAATAGGTGTACTCTCCATCCGATATCTGCAGAAACGGAAGTAGGGGAGAGAGCGGTGCCAAGATAAGACGTCCCGCGGCAAGAGGGTACAGAAGCGCGGGCATGCTTGATGAAGAGGTATAGACACCGTCCTCCCCCGCATTCACAAGCGCATCCGCATAGGATGCTGACAATTCCTACTCAACACGGGTTATTCCCGACTCGAGGTATTCGACCCGTCCGTCGATGCCAGCCGCGCTCCTGAAGACGGGCAGAGCACAAAGAACCATCAACGCAACAACGACAACACAGAGCGACCTGGAGGAGAGAAGCGACCTAAAGATCGCCTTCGAGATTTTGAGCATATTCATCGCCAACCTTAACCTCATCCAGTCGGAACAGAGGGGCCGAACAAAATGCTCGGCCCTTATTACTTGCCGGCAAAGTCAATTTAACATAAACTGTTAAAAAGTAACCTGAGTTTTTTAAATTCTTCGGAGGTTATTATGAGTTCCGACAATCGCACTCCCCGGCTTCATTCCTTCCGCATCGCATGTGCGATAGCCTCTGCGACCCTTTGCGCCACCGCCATCGCACAAGTGGCGTTCTCCTTAAAGCCAGCAATCGAAGTGCTCGACAACCCTGTAATTGCAGACTCCCCCGCGTATCCAGCCCTTGCGATCTCGACATTGGTCCCTGCCGTCATCGGTATCGCTACGACCATCCTCAGCGCCGTTCTCGTGTGGACGATCAAGAGCGCAGACCCCTTCAAGAAAGGGTCTGCGACATGCTTGAAGGTGCTCGGCATTCTCTTCGTTGTTCAAGCTGCCACCAGCCTCTACGCCGGCTCACTCAAAACCTCCGTTTCGATGTTTGGCGGCGAGGGGGCCATCGGCGCCCAAGAGATCGCTTCATCATTCGATTGGACCTCTCTGGTTCTCGGCATCGTCCTGTTCATGCTTTCCCAGCTCTTCTTGTACGCCCGAGAGCTGTACCTCGACTCCGACGAGATTGCGTAAGGAAACGCCATGCCCGTAATTGTTCGCCTCGACAAGATCATGGCCGAGCGAAAGATTTCCTCGAACGAACTTGCCGAAAGGATTGGAACCACGCCCGTGAACCTGTCCCGTATTAAAAAAGGGCATATTCGCGGCATTCGCTTCAACACACTCGAGCAGCTATGCCTCGCCCTTCGTTGCCAACCCGGAGACCTTCTCGAAGTCATGAGCGAAGAGGATGCCCGAAAGGAGTTCGGACTCGATTGGTCCGCCGAGGATTAGAGGGCGGTCGTACTCGCCCTGCACACGGGGATGCGAATCGGCGAGGTCTGCGGCCTTCGGTGGTGCGATGTGGATTTCGAGACGGGCCTGATCTCAATCAGACACTCGGTGGCGTACGCGAAGGGAATGGGTTCGTTCATCAAGGACACCAAGACCCATGACGCCAGGGGTATCCCCATCGACCCGGTCGGCCTACTCCCCTTCCTGAAGGAGACCCACGAGATCGACTGCGGAAAGCTGCGCTTGCGCGGCCTTACCGGGGCGGTCGAGATCGGGGACTGCTACATCCTGTCGGAGCCGGGCGCGACCTTCGCGACGACAAGCTATATCCGCAGGGCGTTCAAGACGTTCTCGGAGACCAACGGCCTCATGGGCACCAACGACGAGCTGATCACGTTCCACGGCCTTCGCCACACGTTCGCAACGCAGTGGATCCGCCAAGGCGGCGATATCAAGGCGCTCCAATCGATCCTCGGCCACAAGGACGCCATGGCGACGCTCAACGTCTACGCCGACATCGAGCCCATCTCCAAAATCCATAACATGCTGCGCGCCACGCCGTGCCTTTGGCGCGGGCACCTCGGGCCGAGGGTCGATCCGGGTCCCATGTTCCAACAGAGGATCCAGGAGTCCATCGAGACGCTCCAGGCGTTCGGCTACGGCATCACCGAGCCGGACGACCGAAATATCGCCATACGCGACGTGAAGACGAACAGTTGGCTCTAGCTCACCGAGTACGCGGCAGTGCTGGGCCCATCCCAACTGAGGTCACGGTGGTCCGATAGGGGCGCCGCCCGCGGCATGCGCCGCGGAGCGGTATCCCCTACCGAAGGGCGGGGATGCCCTCCGCTTCCAGTTCGGAATCAGCCGTCGGAGGCGTTCGGCTGACTGCGGGAACGGCCTGTCCGCTCAATGTGTTCGGCTGAGATCGGAAATCAACCCAACACGAGCCGGACACGCGCCAGACGGCTCTTCCCCGTACGGCCTTCCCCCTTACGCTCATGTTGCAGGCATGTAACGCCGCAGCGAGCGCGCCTTTTTTGCGCCAGACAGGTACAATGATGAACACTGTACCGTAGCGGAGCGCCCCGCGCGCGCCGCAATCACGCGAAAGGGTTTCCCATGGCCGAGATCTCGTCCTCCCGTATCGTCATCACCGTCCTTGGCAAGAACCGCCCCGGCATCGTCGCCGGCGTCACCCGTGTCCTAGGCGAGGCCAACGTCGACATCCGCGACATCACGCAGTCCATTATCGAGGACATCTTCACCATGACCATGCTGGCCGACACCGCCGAGTCCAAGCTCGACTTCGCCGAGCTGCAGAAGGCGCTGGCCGAGGCCGGCGAGCTTTCGGGCGTCAACGTGTCCATCCAGCGCGAGGACGTCTTTAACTTTATGTACCGCCTGTAGCGAACAAGCCGCTCGGGGCAGCTTGACGTCATATCGTCCAAGCGCGCGGCCCCAAAGCGGACCGGAGAGGAGCGCGCATGGCCTACGACGCCAAGAAAATCTACTACCGCTTCGACGATCACCTGAGCCGCCTGGTCTTGGATTACGAGGCGAGCCGTCAGATTTCGCCCGAAAGCGAAAACCTCTACCACGGCCTGCCGACCGACCCGTACGACGAGGGCCTGTTCGTAGAGCACAACGTCAAGCGCGGCCTGCGCAATGCCGACGGCTCGGGCGTGGTCGCGGGTCTCACCCGTATCTCGGATGTGCATGGCTACAACAAGGTCGACGGAAAGGTCGTGCCCGATCAGGGCAAACTCACGCTTCGTGGCTACAGCATCGAAGACCTGGTCAACAACGCCCAGGCCGAGGATCGCTATGGCTACGAAGAGGTCGCCTACCTGCTCATCACGGGCTCGCTGCCCACCAAAGAGGAACTCGACGGTTTTTGCGAACGCCTGGGTGCTTTTAGGCATCTGAGCGACGAATACGTCCGCGAGTTCCCCATGACCACGGTGTCGTCGAGCATCATGAATGTGCTTCAGCGCGCCGTGCTGCTGCTCTACGCCTTCGACGCCGAGCCCGACGCCATTACACCCGAGCACGAAATCGACGTCGCCATCTCCATGCTCGCCCGTCTCCCCCGCATCGCCGCCTTCGCGCATATGGCCTCGGTCGCCAAGCGCCGCGGCTCCGAGGTTCACGTACCGCACCCCACACCCGGCCTCTCCACCGCTGAGACCATCCTGCAGGTGTTGCGCGGCGGCATGGCGTTCACCCGCGACGAAGCCATGCTGCTCGACGTGATGCTCATGCTGCACGCTGAGCACGGCGGCGGCAACAATTCCACGTTTGCCTGCCGCGTGCTGTCCTCCTCGGCCACCGACCCGTATTCCGCCTACGCCGCGGCTATCGGCTCGCTCAAGGGTCCGCGCCACGGCGGCGCCAACGCCAAGGTCGTGTCCATGCACGAGGATATCCGTGCGCATGTCTCCAATTGGGAGGACGAGGACGAGGTCGCAGCCTACCTGGGCAAGATCCTCGACAAGCAGGCCTTCGACGGCACGGGCCTCATCTACGGTATGGGCCACGCCGTCTACACGCTGAGCGACCCGCGCGCCGAGGTGTGCCGCCGTTACGCGCGCACGCTTGCCGCCAAGAAGGACTTGGGCGAGGAGTTCGCGCTCATCGAGCGCATCGAGCGCCTGGCACCGCAGGTGATGCGCGACCACGGCATGACCAAGCCTATCTGCGCCAACATCGACCTGTACACGGGCTTTATCTACAAGATGCTCGGCGTGCCCGAGACGCTCTTTACGCCGCTGTTCGCCGTTGCCCGCATGGCCGGCTGGTCGGCGCACCGCATGGAAGAGCTCTTCTGCGCGCACCGCATCATCCGTCCCGCGTATCGCCCGGTTATCGAGCCGCTGGAGTACAAGCCGCTCGCCGATCGCTAGGACGCGGACCGTTATAGAACCCAAGCGTGGCCAGGGCATCACCGCCCTCGGCCACGCTTTTTATGCCAGTAGAAAGGATCGCAACAAATGATTGTGTTTTCCGATATGGATGGAACGCTGCTGACGAGCGATAAGCAGATGAGCGACGCCACCTGGGCAATGCTCGACGAGCTCGCGCGCCGCGGTATTGAGTTTGTGCCTTGCACGGGGCGCCCGCTGTCGGGCATCTTTGAGCCCATCCTCGCCCACCCCGCCGTACACTACGCGGTCTGCGCCAACGGCGCCAGCGTCTGGCAGCTCGACGACGGTACGCCCACCGATACCTCACGTGCTACGCGCATTTTGAGCCGACCGCTCGACCGCGCCATCGCCCACCGCGTCCATAGCATTGCCGCCGGCCATGACGTCACCTTCGATATCTTCGCCGACGGCCAGTGCTTCCTCCCCCGTTCGCTCTACACGCGCCTGGACGAATTCTGCGGCGGCGACCCCCACATTGCGGCTTCGCTCAAGCGTACGCGAACACCGATCGACATGGATATCGACAGCAAGATCGACGAGGTTGAGACACTCGAACGCATCGCCATGTACTGGCACGACCCGGCCGATCGCGATGCCATCGCGGCGGAGCTCGACACGCTCGGAGGCATTGAGGTCACGCGTTCGTACGCCATGAATATCGAGGTCATGGGCGAGGGCGCCACCAAGGGAACGGCCCTCACGTGGCTATGCGAGCACCTAGGCGAGCGTCTCGCCGACGCCTGGGCGTTCGGCGACAACATCAACGACATCCCCATGCTGCAGGCAGCGGGCCATGGCATGGCCATGATCAACGCCGAGCCCGAGGACCGCGAGGCCGCCGATGCCATCACCGAATACGATAACGACCACGACGGCGTCGCCCGCACCATCATGGCCGCCCTCGCCTAGTCATCGGCTAGTCATTGGGGACGTTCTTAAACGACTAGTCATTGGGGACGTTCTTGAATGACTAGTCGTTGGGGACACTCTTCGCGGGACGCCGCAAGGACTGTCCCCGGCTGCCGGCAGAAAAGGAACGTCCCTAACTGCCGGATTAGGCGAGGCTCTCCAGAACACGGCGGAGCTCCTGCTGGACAGCGTGGTCGCGGTTGCGCCCCACCACGCGATCGGCGACTGCCTTGAGCGCGGGGCGTGCATTTTCCATCGCGCAGCCCGTACCGACAAAGCGAATGATCTCATAGTCGTTCATCGAGTCGCCAAACGCCATGACCTCGTCGCGTTCGACGCCATAGTGCTCCATGAGCTGCTCAATTCCCGACGCCTTCGACACGCCGGGCTGCATGGCGTCGATCCACGCGTTGCCCGAAGGCGCGAAAGAGAACAGGTCGCCCAGCTCGCGCTGCAACACGTAGGCGTTGTCCATCACGTTGCCGTCATCGCAGATAATCGATGCCTTGATGATATTCACATGCGGATCGGGCAGTCCCCAAATGCGTTCGGCGTTGGGCAGATCTTTGTCGATCTCGCGGACAAATTTGTCCTCGTCGTCGAGCAAAAAGGACTTGGTGCGATCAAAGAGCGCCAGATGCATGTTAGGAAACATCTTGACCGTGCGCGCGAGCTTGCGGACGGCGAGATGCGAATATACCTCGCGATCGACCTCGACCCCTTCTGCATAGACCTGCGCACCATTCGCCGCGACAAAGTCCATTTTGTCGACCACGGGCGCAAAGAACTCACATAGGCGGTCGTAACGGCGGCCCGAGGACGCAGCAAAATGCACGCCGCGCTCGCTCAGGGCCTCAATCAGCTCATATGTCTCGGGCGGTACCTGGCTATTCTCATCAAGCAACGTGCCGTCCATATCGGATGCAATCAGTTTAAACATAGAAAAGCTCCCTTCGGACTTGTTGGAATCGAACGTGTATCCGATTCCAACGTACCCAAAGGGAGCTCAGATAAGACTCTGCGGGCGTAAACGTTACAAGGACCTAGCAAATAGCTCACGCTCACCAGAAGCCCCACGGTCGCAGCGCCAAGCAACACGCCAAAGAGTGTCCCCAACGACTAGTTGTTTAAGAACGTCCCCGATGACTACACTGCCGGGCAAAAAGGAACGCCTAATGACTAGTCGGCGTAGGTGAAGGTGGTGACGTCGAACATGCCCTCGGGGCGGATGCGGAGCGTCGGGATCACCGGCAGGGGCAGGAAGATGATGCCCATGATGGGGTCGAGCGGCGGCTCGATGCCCATGGCGCGCGCCTTGACCATAAAGTCGTCGTGCTGCGCGGCGACATCCTCGGCCGTGCCCTCACTCATCAGGCCACCAAGCGCTAGCGGAATGCGCGCCACGACCTCGCCGTTGCGCACCAGCACGTGGCCGCCCTGGCCAACAGCCTCGACGGCAGCCATCATATCGGCCGCGTTGTCGCCCACCACGCACACGTTGTGCGAATCGTGGCCGATCGTCGAGGCGATAGCACCGCCCGTGATGGTAAAGCCGCGCACCCAGCCACGGCCGATATGCTTGCCGACGAGCCCCATGCCGGCGGGACCGTCGCCATCGGCGCCCTCGGCCTGTAGCGACACGCCGCGACCGTGACGCTCGATCAGCATAATGCGGCGCAGACCCTCGGCATTCTCGGGACGAACTATGCCCGTGATGGCCTTGCCCGGCACCACGTCGATCACGGCCTCGCCCGGCTTAAAGGCATAGTCGAACACGTCGAGCGATAGCTTCGGCAGCTTAACGGAAGCACGCAGCTCATCGGCAAGGGCCGCAACCTCGGCCATCTCGGGTGCGATCTCGCCCACAAAGGCGCCGTCCTGTGCCACGAGCGCGCCGGCGGCATACACGCAATGCGGAGCCGTGGCAAACGTCAGGTCGTTGAGCACCAGCAGGTCGGCACGCTTGCCCGGGGCGATGGCGCCACGCAGTTCGTGCGGGTCGCGGCAACCGTGGTCCAGGCCAAACGCCTCGGCCGTGGAAAGGGACGCCATGGATATGGCGACCACCGGGTCGATACCTGCCTCGATAGCCACGCGGCAGGCATTGTCGATCATACCGGTCGAAAGCGCATCTGAGGGAGCGCGGTCGTCGGTCGCAAAGCAGCAACGACGGGCGCGGGCGGGGTTCTCCAGCAGCATCGGCGACAAGTTGGCCAGGTCGTGGCTACACGTACCCTCACGCAGCATCACATACATGCCGCGGGACAGCTTGTCGAGCGCCTCCTCGGGAATCGTCGACTCGTGGTCGGCGATAATGCCCGCTGCGGCATAGGCATTGAGGTCCTTACCGGCAACAAGTGGCGCATGGCCGTCGACTTGCTTGGACGGCGTCTGGTTAGCGGCGTCGATACGAGCGCAGGTCTCGTGATCGGCCATAAAGACACCCGGCAGGTTCATCATTTCGCCCAGACCAAATACGTCGCCCGGATGCTCGGCAAAAAACGTCTGCATATCAGCGGCGGTAATGACGGCGCCGGCCTGCTCATCGGGCAGCGCGGGCACGCACGAGGGCATCATGTACTTGATGGAAATGGGCGCGCGACGGCCGTCCTCGATCATAAAGCGCAGGCCGTCCAGGCCGGAAACGTTGGCGATCTCGTGGCTGTCGGCAATGGCAGTGGTGGTGCCGCGCGTCGCCGCCATGCGCGCATACTCGGCGGGACGGATGTTCGAGGACTCGATATGCAGATGTCCGTCGATAAAGCCGGGGGCGATATAGCGACCCTGGCAGTCGATAACCTCGGCAGCCTCGTAGGTACCGGCGGCATCGTCGCGACCGTCGTAGAGCACGCCGACGATTACGCCGTCCTTGACGGCAACGCTACCGGGCGCCACGCGCTGACCGTACACGTCGACAATCTGCGCATTGGTAAACAGCGTGTCGACGGGCACGCGACCCTCGGCAGCCTCGATCACAGACCTCATGACCTCAACGGACATACATTCTCCTTTAACTGTAGAAATAACTGCGGAGCGGACGAGCCTTCACCGCAGCAAGCCAATAGCAATTGTATGCCCAAACGATAGGTCGGCAATACGCCCCTCCGCTTAACGGCACACGCCACTTGGCGCAATGGGGACTGCCGCTGAACACCAATACAAGGAGTGTCCCAAAGTGCCAACAACGGAAGCGCCGATGTTTTGGCAGCGCCAGCGAGCGGGCCGCATTTGAGACAAGGTGACGTGAAACGAAAGGGCGCTGACCTTCTGGTCGCGCCCTTGAAGTTGAACGTCAGATTGTCCAAATGCGGCCCGCGCAGCGTCGAGCGGTTACGCGGTTTGGTAAAACCGCGTAACTAAATGAGCTTAAAGCCCTTGCGCTTGCCCACAGAAAGGGTATCGCCCAGCTTGAGGGCGCTGGGATCGATGTTATAGCTCTTGGGAGCCACGGCCTTGCCGTTGATCTTGACACCGCCGCCGTCGATATCGCGACGAGCCTGGCCGGCGCTCGCCGAAAGGCCCAAGTCCTTGAGCAGGCCGGCGAGGTAGATCTGGCCCTCGTCGTTAACAGTCAGCTCAACGTGCTTCTCGGGGAAGTCGGCGAGCTGGCCCTCCTTGAACACGCGGTCGAACTCGGCCTGAGCCTCGTCGCCGGCACCGGCGCCGTGGTAGGTGTCGCACAGGTCGCGACCCAGAGCGCGCTTGAGCTCGTAGGGGTCGGCAGAACCATCGGCCAGGGCAGCGTCGATCTTGTCGACCTCTGCAGGGGTGAGCGAGCTGGCCAGACGATAGTACTTGCCGATCATCTCATCGGGGATGGACATGGTCTTGCCGAACATATCCTTGGGGGCGTCGGTCAGGCCGATGTAGTTGCCGTAGGACTTGGACATCTTGCGCACGCCATCGGTGCCCTCGAGCAGCGGCATGGTGAGCGCGATCTGGGGCTCCATGCCCATCTTCTCCATGAGCTCACGGCCGGCGAGCAGGTTGAAGAGCTGATCGGTGCCGCCCATCTCCACATCGGCCTTGATCTGCACGGAGTCGAAGGCCTGCATCACGGGATACAGGAACTCATGCAGGGCGATCGGCGTCTGAGACTGGTAGCGCTTGGTAAAGTCATCGCGCTCAAGGATGCGGGCGACGGTGAACTTGGAGCACACCTGCAGCAGGCCGGCCAGGTCCATCGAAAGGATCCAGTCGCCGTTGTGCACGATGGTGGTCTTCTCGGGATCCAGGATCTTCATGGCCTGGCTCACGTAGGTCTCGGCGTTGGCCTCGATCTGCTCCTGCGAAAGCTGCGGACGCGTGGAATTCTTGCCCGAAGGGTCGCCGATCAGTGCGGTGCCGTTGCCGATGATGAGGGTGACGTTGTGGCCCAGGTCCTGGAACTGACGCATCTTGCGCAGGGGCACGGCGTGGCCCAGGTGCAGGTCGGGGCTGGTGGGGTCGACGCCGAGCTTGATGTTGAGGGGCTCGCCCTTCTCAAGCTTCTTGCGAAGGTCGGCCTCGGGGACGATTTGGGCAGCACCCGAGGTGATGATACGCATTTGCTCGTCAACAGACAGCATTGGGTATCCTCCTTTTGCTATAGCACCCTCGCCGAAAACGGCGGTGCTGGAAGTCCATAAACTCTCATATGATAACAAACTGACGCGACGCGGCACCTACGACAGGAAAATCCTCGTCCTGCCGCATGCGTCAATGGCAACTGGCAGACGCGTACCGTCGCGCTCGACCAAATAGCGCGTCTGCCGACGACGCGAGCAGTCACGGCAATGGACCGAGCCCGTTGCCTGTGTGGCACAAGGCCCCTCGGCGGTGAGCAGGCAATGCTCACACGCCATGAGCTCGGGATGGCCGGCGTCGACAGGTCCCAAGACACCGGGGCAAGCGGCAAGCTCGGCAACGCGCTCAGCGTCGTTGGCGAGCAACTCGGCTGGCACATACACACGGCCCGCACCAAGCCCACGCAGCCAGACAAGCGTGGCCCGGTTGGCGCAAAACACTGGCGCCGCCACATCAAACGCCACGCCCAACTCACGCGCCATCGCAGCCTGTCCCAAATTGCGGCAGACCACACGCCCGGCACGCTGCATCAGCGAGCGGGTCCGCTCGACGTCGCCCCCGCGACAGACCTCATCGAGCACCACGGTCGCATCGGACAGGTCGAGCTCGTCACACGGGTCGGCATCCATCAGCTCCCAGGCAAAGAACATACGAGCCAAAGCCCCCTGCTCCGCCGACTCCGCCAGTCCCGCCGCCGGCACATCGTCAGCGACAACGGAGCCCTCAAACGGCAGCACCTCAACGGCACGCGCAACGGGCGCAATCGCATCCGCCTCGGCCCGCATGCGCTCCAACACCGCCGCCGTCTGATCCAACACGCCGGCGCTGCGAATCAGGTACACCTCGCAGCCCGCGTCCACCTTACGCTTGCAATGCACGACGACGCGCTTCCCCGCTGCGGCATCCACCGGGCAGGGCACCTGCGGCCAGCGCTTGGGCACATCGGGGCGCGCGTCGACACCCGGATAGAACCGAATCTCGAGCGTGTCACCCGCCGCCACGGCGGCGTCGAGCTCAACGGTCACCTCTTCGTGGCCCACAGCGACCAAACGCCCCACGCGCACGCCCTGGTTAATTGCGCGCTCAAAGCTCATCAGCTCGGCACCCGAACGCCCTCGCAGGTACGCATCGGTAAACCCACGGTTAAACGACCTTCCCAGCTCGCGCTCAAGCTCCTCCACGGCACCGGGGTCCCACGCGCCGTCGCACAGCATATCGAGTGCCCGGCGCCACACCCGCACCACGTTGAATACGTAATCGGGGTTCTTCATGCGCCCCTCGATCTTGAGCGACGCCACGCCGGCATCTACAAGCTCGGGCAGATGTGCAATGCCCAGATAGTCGCGCGGGCACAGCAGGCGATCTCCCTCGACGGCGACAACGCTCTGCCCCGCCTCGTCCACTAGGTCGTACGTCAGACGGCACGGCTGCGTGCAGTCGCCGCGCATCGCCGACCGTCCGCGCCGCAGGGCCGAAAACTCGCACGCACCCGAATAGCCAATGCATATGGCGCCATGGCAGAACACCTCGATGGGCACACCGGTAGCGCAGAGCGTCGCAATCTCTGCCACGGTCAGCTCGCGCGCCGTCGTCACGCGCTCGACCCCCAGCTCGTCAGCCGCCAAACGCACGGCGCCCTTGCTATGGACGCCCGCTTGGGTGGACAGATGAATCTCGACCCCCGGAATTGCCGCATGCAGCGCGCAGGCCAACCCGGCATCGGCCACAATCAGAGCATCGGCGCCCAGCTCCAGTGCATGAGCTCCCAGCGCCACCGCATCGGACAGCTCATCGTCGAACACGAACACGTTGAGCGTCACGTACACGCGCACGCCATGGGCATGCGCCACGGCGCAGCCGCGCGCAAACTCGTCATCCGTAAAGCCATGCGCGCTCACGCGGGCGTTAAAGCCGCCCAACCCCGCATAGATGGCATCGGCACCCGCGGCGATGGCCGCAAGCATCTGGTCGAGCCCGCCCGCCGGCGCCAGCAGCTCGGGCAGCGCCGCACCGGCAGCATCCAATCCAGTCTCGTATTGTCCGCTCGGCCCCATCGCCCGAATCGCCATCGGCAAACTCCTTACCAAGGTATGCATTCACTCTGAAAAATGCCGTCTTCCAGCATACACGAGGCCTCGCGCGCCCCGTTTGGTTTATCGTGTGATAACTTATGTTCATCCTGCCTCGACGGCACATCTACCGTCCGGCACGACATACCTGGAGGTCAATATATGGGTCCTCGCCAACGACAGGGACGCAGCCGTTCAAAGACGCATGCCCTGCCCATAATCCTGCTCTCGTTTTTGGGCTTTCTGCTGATTGCGGGCGTGGCGTTTGGCATCGGCATGGTCGGCAACGTCAACCGCTGGCTGTCCGATCTGCCCGACTACACCGACGCCAACGCGTATCTGGTGAGCGAGCCCACCGAGATCGTCGACTGCAACGGCAACAAGATCGCGAGTTTCTACACGCAAAACCGCAAGTCCATCACCAAGGACGAGGTCTCCCCCTACGTGCTGCAGGGCACCGTTGACGTCGAGGATGAGCGCTTCTACGAGCACGGCGGTATCGACCTGTGGGGTATCGCGCGCGCTGCGGTGGCAACCCTCGGCGGCGGGCACGAAGGCGCCTCGACTATCACCCAGCAGCTGGTGCGCAACACCATCCTGCAGGAGGAGCAGTTCGACTCGACCATCGAGCGTAAGGTGCGCGAGGCCTACATCGCCGTCAAGATGGAGGACATGTACTCCAAAGACGAGATCCTCATGATGTACCTCAACACCATCTATTACGGCCACGGCGCCTACGGCATCGAGGCCGCAGCCGAGACCTATCTGTCCAAGAGCGCCGCCGACCTCACCCTGAGCGAGGCCGCGCTGCTCATCGGCCTTCCCAACTCGCCCTCGCAGTACGACCCCACGGTCAACCCCGACCTGGCGCTGTCCCGTCGCAACAAGGTCCTTGACAACATGTTGCGCCTGGGCCACATCACGCAGGAGGAGCACGATGCCGCACAGGCCGAGCCCATCACCCTCAACGTGACCGAAATCTCGGGCAGCGGCGTCGACGTATACTCGCAGCCCTACTTTGTCGCCTATGTTAAGCAGCTGCTGGAGCAGGAGTTCTCGACCGACGTGCTCTTTAAGGGCGGCTTGACCGTCAAGACCACCATCGACCCCACGATGCAGCAGGTGGCAGAGAATGCCGTCCGCGAGCAGCTCGACACGCTCTCGCTCGACGGCCTGGACATGGGCATGGTCGTCGTCGACCCCAAGACCGGCTACATCAAGTGCATGGTGGGCGGCTACGACTACAACGCCGACGAGAACCATGTGAACCACGCTACGGCGAAGCGCCCCGTCGGCTCCACCTTTAAGGCCTTTACGCTGGCAACTGCCATCCAAAACGGCATGAACCCCAACGTCACCCTCAACTGCAACTCGCCGCTCAAGGCCAAGGGCACCACGACCGAGGTCCAAAACTACGCCAACCATAGCTATGGCAACATCACGCTTAAGCAGGCGACGGCATACTCCTCCAACACCGGTTACATCCAGGTGGCGGAAGCCGTCGGCAACAGCAAGATCATCTCGCTCGTCAAAAAGCTCGGCATCGATCCCGCTAAGGACAACATCGAGGACGTTCCCGTCATGACGCTCGGCACCGGCTCGATCTCGCCGCTCGAGATGGCCGCCGCCTACGCGACGTTTGCCAACGGCGGCTACTATCGCCAGCCGATCGCCATCACCGAGATTGACTCTCGTACCGGTTCGGTACTGTACCAGCACACGGACAATCCCTCACAGGTGCTTACCGAGGGCGAGGCCGCCGCGGTCACCGATGTTCTGTCCGGCGTCATGCAGGGCGGCGGTACGGGTGCTGCTGGCGCCCTGAGCGTCAACCAGCCCTATGCCGGCAAGACGGGCACCACCGACAACACCACCAACCTGTGGTTCTGCGGCTATACCCCGCAGCTGGCGTGCGCCCTGTGGACTGGCTATTCTGCGGGCGAGATCCCCATCCAAAAATACGGCACGGACCTGCTGGGCGACAGCACCAACCTGCCTGTCTTTAAGCGGTTTATGAACACCGTTCTGACCGGTACCGAGCGCGAGGAGTTTGCGACCGGAACGGCGCCCACCTACAAGAACAACAGCGCCTGGAAGTTCTACGGCACCAACAACTCCAAGAAGACGGAGAACGACGACAAGGACGAGAACGAGGACGAAGAGGAAACCACCACAACGACTACCACGACGACCACGACCACCGAGACCACGGGCGGCGACACCACCGGCGGCACCGGTACGACCGGTGGCTCGACGGGCGGCTCCACTGGTGGTTCGACCGGCGGCGATGGCGGCACGCCTACGCCTACGCCTACACCCACTCCCGACCCCTCGCCCACGCCTGACGATACTGTTGGCTAGAAATCATCCGGCCATAAGCAACAAGGCCCCCGAGCAGCTTATTAAACTGCTCGGGGGCCTTTTTAGTTTAAAGCGACCTGATGGGCGGTCTTTATACCGGCAGACAAAAAAAGGGGGCACCGACCAACGTCGATACCCCTTACAAGCCACTATGTCAGCACGCACGGTGCCGAGCGCACGACCCGCACGCCTACTTGCGAGAATTGCTCAGCTTATTGATCAGCGCCTCAAGACGCTCGCCGTCCTCGGCCGTCTGGGCAATAACCAAAATCGTATCGTTGCCGGCAAGCGAGCCAAGCACATCGGGCAGCTCTGCCGCATCAACGGCGGCGGCGATGCCGGAAGCCGTGCCAGGCTGAGCCTTGATCATAACCAGATTATCGGTACGCAGAACGCCCGTAACGAGCTCGGAAACCATACGCTGCAGGTGCAGGTCCTCTGCCAGAACATAGATGCCCTCAGGGAGCTTACGCAGCCCCATGTCGGCAATATCGCGAGAGACAGTCGCCTGCGTGCAATCAAAGCCCATAGCGCGGAGCTCATCGACCAGCACGCGCTGCGTGCGGACGTCCTTATTGCGAACAATATCTCTAATGGCATCCTGGCGCCCATTGCGTTTTTTAGCCATACAAACCCTCTCTCCAAAAGATAGCGGAGACAATCAATCAGTGATTGAATAGTTTAACGCTATTTGAAGGCTTTTGTGTATAAGAACGCATTTCGAAACAATTCTATGCAAGTTTGTTTCGAAATGAGCCGTTTAGGCGGTTTTTGCGCCCGTCCGGTTAAGAAAAGCTGCCAGATGCGTACACATCACGCAGCGCGCGGGCTTGGCGCTGGCAATCGGCCCAAACAACAGACCGAGTCCCCGATGGTTGTCCTTGAGCGCGGCGACCATCTGACGGGTTCGAGGCGCATCGAGCATATCACGCATGCGGGCGGAACGCTCGATTGACGACACCCCATGCGGACTCAGACACAAATTCTCGATGCAGGCGACCAGTCCGGCAAAGTAGAACTTTTGGCTTGCCAGCTTGAGCCGACCACCGCTATCTGCTTCCGAAAGTGAGTCCGCAAGCTCGTCGAGCGCTCGGGTGTCATCGGATACCTTGGCATACATGGTGGGATCAAAGGCATCTGTAAGCTTAGGTGCCGCCGCGTGGAAACAAGCGTCGCCGCAGCCGGAGACGCGCTGCGCCCGCGAGAGCGCACAAGCCATAAACCCAACTGTGCGAAACGCCTTGTCGCACAAAAGGCATGCCTCAAACAGCGAGCGGCTGTACATCACGCCAGAGGTCTGAACGACTAGGCCGCCTAAAATCAACTGAGGCAGCCCGGCCACCATCGAAGATTTGCTATCAATGGAAATATGAGCAGCATCCAAGACGCGCGAATGGCGCTCTCGATGTGCATCATAGCGGTCGAGCGACACCGTGGGGAACACTATGTCTGCCGCTGTATCGCACGCGATATCGACCATCTTGGAAAGGGACTGCGGAGCAAGCCACTCATCGGCGTTCATAGCGATGATTTGAGAGCCACGCGAGGCAGCAAAACCGGCACGAAGACAAGCGCCGCGCTTCGCGTCCTCGACATCAATCAAATCAATATGGATGTCCCTGTCGGCAGCAACTTGAAGCGAATGGCGCACACCGGGCGCAGCATCGCGGCAGACAACGACAATCTGCAAATCGTAGAGGTCTTGGTTCTGGATACTCTCGAGCGCACGCATCGCATAGCTGGGCGAACCTTCTACCACAAGGATCACCGAAAGTCGCGGATGCGAGCCACGTCGAACCAAGTTATCCGTCCTCTCGACAGCAATGAATCAAACCGTGGTTCATGGTACACCCCGCCAATAAAAGCAATGAGACACCAGTTGTATTGCACGCCAAGAACAGATGTTGCACACGCGCAGCCCACAGATGACAGGTGTCAACGCACGACGCGTCGAGCCCTCCCCTAGTCGAGCACGATAAGCTCGGCGGGATCGTAATCCACGCCCATAAACGTAAGGCCGCAGGCAGGAGCCGTGGGGCCCGCAGCGGTACGGTCGCAAGCATCGATGACCTCACGCATCCACTCGGGTTCACGGCGATGCATGCCAATCTCGACAAGCGTGCCCACGATCGTGCGGACCATCGAATGCAGAAACGCATTGCCCTCGATGGTAAACGTCAGGATGTCCTCGCCAAACGCAACCTCATGGCCAAACTCGGCACGCATCACGCAGCGATGCGTGGGCTTGCCAACGGCAGACGCCACCTTGCAAAAGCTCTTGAAGTCCTGCTCGCCCAGCAGCGCGGGACAGGCCGCAGACATCGCCTCAACATCCAATGGGTAGCGGTGCCACCACACGGCACCGCGGGACAGCACGGGGCGCGCATCTCGATCGGCAATACGGTACGTATACGTACGGGAACGCGCGTCAAAACGTGCAGAAAAGCCTTTACGGGCCCTGTAGACCTCGTTTATGGCGATATCTTTGGGCAGCAGGGCATCCATAGCCCGCAGCCACCTACGGCGCGTACACGCGAGTTCAGCGTCCGTTACGGGCACACTAATGTACTGCGCCACCGCATGCACGCCGGCATCGGTGCGCCCTGCGCACGTCAGGTCGATCGGACGGCGCAGGAGCGTCTCGATAGCGCGGCGCAGCTCGCCCGCAACCGTCGTCAGGCCAGGCTGCTCGGCAAAGCCGCTATAGGACGAGCCATCGTAGGCCACGCGGAAAACGAGCGTGGCGTCGAGCTCGGGAATCGAATTGAAATCAGACGGCGCGGTCATGGGCGCTCCCAACAAACAGGCAATGGCATTTCGACAAAAAAAGAGGGGTACGCGAACGTACCCCTCGAATATAGCCTATGCAGACGGATTGTCTACTCAGCGGTCTCCTCAGCAGGAGCCTCCTCGGCAGCCTCGACCTTCTTGGGAGCAGCGGCCTTCTTGGGGGCCGGAGCAGCCTTCTTGGCCTTAGGCGTGCAAGGCTCGGTGACGAGTTCCATGATAACGATGGGAGCATTGTCGCCCTTACGGTTACCGAGCTTCATGATGCGGGTGTAACCGCCGTTGCGGTCCTGCCACATACCCTGGGCAGCCTTGTCGAAAATCTCGGCAACGAGCTGCTTATCGCCGAGCTTGGCGATAGCCAGACGACGAGAGTGCAGGTCGCCCTTCTTGGCCCAAGTGATGATCGGATCGACGACCGAACGCAGCGCCTTAGCGCGGGTCTCGGTGGTCTTGATGCGGTCGTTCTCGAAGAGGGCCTTAGCAAGGCTCTTCTTCATGGCCTTGGTGTGGCTCGCATCGGTGCCGAGCTTCAGGCCCTTCTTAACGTTGTGACGCATGGTCTAGTTTCTCCTCAAATATGCGAAGCATTAAGCCTTCAGGCTCAGGCCCATGGACTCAAGCTTGTCCTTCACTTCCTCGATCGACTTAACACCGAAGTTACGGATGTTGAGCAGATCGTTCTCCGAGAACTCAACGAGCTGACGGACCGAGTGAATGCTGGCGCGCTTAAGGCAGTTGTAGGAACGGACGGAAAGGTCCAGATCCTCGATCTGCTTGTCCAGCTCGGCGTTGTCGTTGGTGACCTCGGGAGCGAAGATCGAAGCCTCCTCCTCGACCTCGGGGGTCTCGGCAAGGTTCATAAAGGCGGCCATATGCTGGTTGATGATATTGGCAGCCTGGACCACGGCGTCGCGCGGGGCGATGGAGCCGTTGGTCTCGATCTCGAGGACAAGGCGGTCGTAGTCGGTGTGCTGACCGACACGGCAAGCCTCAACGAGCTTGGCGCAACGGGAAACCGGCGAGTACAGCGAGTCGACGTGGATCACACCGATGGGATCGTTGTCGCGCTTGTTGGCCTCGCCAGAAACATAGCCGCGGCCATAGCCGATGCGCATGCTCATGGTGAGATGGCCACCCTCGGTGAGCGTAGCGATGTGCTGCTCGGGGTTGACCAGCTCAAACTCGGACGGAATAAAGAAGTCCGCACCGGTGACCTCGCAGGGGCCGTCAACCGAAATGGTGGCGGTCGCCTCGTCGGTCGTGCCGAGAGCCCTGAAGACAAGACCCTTGACATTCAGGACGATGTCGGTGACATCCTCGACCATGTTAGGGATGGTCATGAACTCGTGCTGCGCACCATCGATCTGAATAGCCTCGACGGCGGCACCCTCGAGCGAGGACAGAAGAACGCGACGAAGGGAGTTACCCAGCGTATCGCCGTAGCCACGCTCGAGCGGCTCGACGGAGACACGAGCAGACGTCTCGTTGATCTCTTCGACCTGAACCTGAGGCCTAATGAATTCTGACATGTATTACCTCCAGCCTCAGCAGCCCGGATGGACTACTTAGAGTAGAGCTCGACGATGAGCTGCTCGTTGATATCACCGCTGATCTGCTCACGCGTCGGCAGAGCGAGCACGTTACCAGACAGCTTCTCGATATCGACCTCGAGCCAGCCAGGGACCTCAAAGCGCTCGGAGGAAATCAGAGCCTCCTTGATGGGGAGGAGGTCACGGAACTTCTCGCCGACAGCGACGACGTCGCCGGCCTTGACGCGGTAGGACGGGATGTCCACGCGCTTGCCGTTCACGGTGAAGTGACCGTGACGGACGGACTGACGAGCCTCTTTGCGGGTGCGGGCGAAGCCAAGACGGAAGACGACGTTGTCGAGGCGAGACTCAAGGATGATCATGAGGTTCTCACCGGTGACGCCGTTCATCTTACGGGCCTTGTTGAAGTAGCCGTGGAACTGCTTCTCCAGAACGCCATAGATGAACTTGACCTTCTGCTTCTCGCGCAGCTGCATGCCGTACTCAGATTCCTTGCGACGGCGCTTGGGCTGACGGATAGATTCCTTCTTGCTGCTGTAACCGAGCTCAGCGGGATCGATCCCGAGCTGACGGCAGCGCTTAAGAACAGGAGTCCTGTCGATTGCCATATTGATACGATCCTTTCAGTTACACGCGGCGACGCTTCTTGGGGCGGCAGCCGTTGTGCGGAATGGGGGTCTTGTCCTGGATGCTCGAGACCTCGAGGCCAGCAGCCTGGAGAGAGCGGATGGCGGTCTCACGACCGGAGCCGGGGCCCTTGACGAAGACGGAAACCTTCTTCATACCGTGCTCCATGGCCTGCTTGGCAGCAGCCTCGGCAGCCATCTGGGCAGCGAACGGCGTGGACTTACGGGAGCCCTTGAAGCCCACCTGGCCAGCCGACTTCCAGGAAATGACGTTGCCCTGGGGATCGGTGATCGAAACGATCGTGTTGTTGAACGTAGAACGGATGTGAGCCTGGCCCACGGAAATGTTCTTACGGTCCGCGCGCTTCAGACGGGCAGCGCGAACGTTCTTCTTAGCAGTAGCCATCTATCTAGCGCTCCTTATTTCTTCTTCTTAGCACCGATCTGACGCTTCGGGCCCTTGCGGGTACGAGCGTTAGTGTGGGTGCGCTGGCCGCGGACCGGGAGGCCCTTGCGGTGACGAAGGCCGCGGTTGCAGCCGATGTCCATAAGGCGCTTGACGTTCTGGTTGCGCTCACGGCGGAGGTCGCCCTCAACCATGATCTGGTTCTTGTCGATATAATCGCGGATGGCGTTAACCTCATCCTCGGTGAGGTCCTTAACGCGCGTATCCACGTTAACGTTGCACTCGACGCAAATCTTCGTCGCAGTGGTGCGGCCGATGCCGTAAATGTAGGTCAGACCGATCTCAACGCGCTTCTCACGCGGGAGGTCGACACCATTAATACGGGCCAACGTAGTCTCCTCTCTTAACCCTGACGCTGCTTATGACGGGGGTTCTCGCAAATGACGAGGACCTTGCCATGGCGCCTAATGATTTTGCACTTATCGCACATCTTCTTGACCGAAGGACGTACCTTCATCGTTCTTCCTTTCGGTAGCGCTCAAACTACTTCCCTACTATCTACTCGCCCAGCCGCAGGCGTTTAAAACTATGGCTGGTCTTCACACACAATCCGACCGTAGGTTGAGCTAAGCCTGCAGTCGGAAATGGAGTGCGTGTATGCGTGCCGCTATTTGTAGCGATAGGTGATGCGGCCGCGGGTCAGGTCGTACGGGGAAAGCTCCACGACAACCCTGTCACCGGGGAGAATACGGATGTAATTCATTCGGATCTTGCCAGAAATGTTGCACAGAACCGAATGACCGTTCTCGAGCTCGACCTTAAACATGGCGTTGGGCAACGGTTCCTTTACCGTACCCTCGAGCTCAATTGCGTCTTCCTTCTTCACAAGCAATCATCTTTCTCTAGAAAACGACAGCGATTGAGTATTCTACAACACGTATGCACGCATCGTAATAACTTCGTAATGGCTCCACAACTAAGTGGAACTTGTTACATTTGAAATGTAAAACAAAGCCGTTCCCTGATGCCCAAGATCGCCTTGAAATGAGAAGGCATAGACCTTGGGGTCATGCCTTCGAAATTGAAAGGCGAGGTTGGGCATCAGGGGGCGGCGACTTTTACATTTCACCGCCTTGCAAGGAACACCAAGCACCTTGCGCATCCGTGGTGAGAATCACCGGACCGTCATTGGTGATGGCGACGGTGTTCTCGTAGTGCGCGGCGGGCAGGTGGTCGTTGGTCGTAACAATCCAACCGTCGGAGCCCGTGCTCACATGGTTGGAACCCATCGTAACCATCGGCTCGATGGCAATAACCATGCCGGCCTGGAGGCGAACGCCCCTCCCCTTCTTTCCATAGTTAGGAACATTGGGGTCCTCGTGCATCACACGGCCAATGCCATGGCCCACATAATCACGAAGCACGCCGTAACCGTGAGACTCGGCGAGGGACTGAACGGCATAACCGACGTCCCCGATATGGTTACCGGGAACAGCCTGCTCGATGGCAGCCTTAAGGCAATCACGCGTGACCTCGCACAAAGCCTTGGCTTCGGGCGTGGGGGTGCCGACGAAAAACGTCCATGCGTTATCGCCGACCCAACCGTCGACAACGGCTCCCGTATCGATGGAGATGATATCGCCATCGCGCAGGATCATGTCAGGGTTGGGAATACCGTGTACCACGGCATCGTTAATCGATGCGCAAATGGTTCCGGGAAACCCGCCGTAACCCTTAAAGGCTGGGGTGCCACCATGCATGCGGATAATCTGCTCCGCGAGCTGATCGAGCTCAAAAGTCGAAACGCCAGGGCGCACCATGGCTCCAACGTGGCGGAGCGCCATCTTAGATAGCGCTCCTGCCTTCTTCATCTGCTCGATTTGCGTTGCAGACTTAATCTTGATCATAGACCGAGAGCCTCTTTGACATCCCCGTACACGGTCTCGCGAGCCTGGTCACCGTTGACCGACTTGAGCAGACCCTGGCCACGATAGTAGTCGACGAGCGGGCTCGTGGACTTCTCGTAGACGTCGAGACGGTTCTTGATGGTCTCGGGCTTGTCGTCGTCGCGCTGATACATCTCGCCGCCACACTTGGGGCAGGTGACATCGGCAGCGGTGCCGGTGTAACCGCAGGCGCGGCAGGTGCGACGCGAAGACAGACGATCGATAATGACCTCGGGGGCCACATCGACCAGAAGGGCGCAGTCGATCTCGCGACCCATGGCGGAGAGCTCGGAATCGAGCGTCACGGCCTGGGCGGTGTTGCGCGGGAAGCCGTCGAGGATGAAGCCCTGCTGGGCGTCATCGGCGGCAAGGCGCTCCTTGACAAGGTCGATCACGAGCTGATCGGGAACGAGCTCGCCAGCGTCCATGTACTTCTTAGCCTGAATACCAAGCTCGGTGCCACCCTTGACGGCAGCACGCAGCAGGTCGCCCGTGGAAATGTGAGCGACGCCAAACTCGGCGACGAGCTCCTGTGCGACGGTACCCTTACCGGCACCCGGAGCTCCGAGCAATACGAGGTTCATGAGCAATCCTCCTCTAGCCTATTTAAAGAATCCATCGTAATCATACATCTTGATCTGGCCTTCGAGCTTATCGACCGTGTCGAGCACGACGCCGACCATGATGAGGATGGACGTGCCGCCAAATGCCTGAATCAGCTGGTTACCCGTGAAGGAGAAGATGATCGAAGGCACGATGGCGATGAGCGCCAAAAAGACAGCGCTGGGAAGCGTAATCTTGTTGAGCGCGTTCTTGATGTAGGCCGCGGTAGCCCTACCCGGACGCACGCCCGGAATAAAGCCGCCCTGCTTCTTAAGGTTGTCGGCCGTATCATCGGGGTTGAACACCATGGAGGTGTAGAAGTACGCGAAAAACACGATGAGGACAACGTTAAGCACCCAGTTGAGCCAGCCGCGCGAAAGCGCAGAGGCAACTGCCTGGATCCAGCCGATGCCGGGGAAGAACACGGCAATCTGAGCCGGAAAGTACAGCAGCGCCGAAGCGAAGATGATCGGCACGACACCCGCGGTGTTGACCTTGATGGGCAGGTAGGTGGTCTGACCACCCATCATGCGACGGCCCACGACGCGCTTAGCGTAGGAGACCGGGATGCGGCGCTGGCCGCGCTCAAGGAAAACAATCAGCGGGATAACCAGCAGGATGATGGCGCAGATGATCACCATGGTGATGATGCCACCGGCATTGCCCTCGGTGCTGGAGAAGATAGCCTGCGGCAGACCGGCCATGATGTTCGCGAAGATGATCAGCGACATGCCATTGCCGATACCGCGCTGGGTGATGAGCTCACCAATCCACATGATCAGCATGGCGCCCGCGGTGAGCGTACCGACGATCATGAGGTCGAAGATGATCTCGGGAGCGCCGGCGCCATTGAAGCTGATGCCGAAGCTCTTAAAGAGGAAGAGGTAACCCACGGAGTTGAGGATTGCCAGAGCCAGGGTGAGGTAACGCGAATACTGCGTAATCTTGGTCTGACCGACCTCGCCCTCGCGGGCAAGCTCATGCAGGGAAGGCACGACGGCCTGGAGCATCTGGAGGATGATCGAGCTGGTGATGTAAGGCATGATGCCCAGCGAAAACACCGACACATAGCTCAACGCGCCGCCAGAGAAAAGATTCAGGAGGGCCATAGCACCTGCGGCGACCGAATTGTTATCGGTCGAGAAAAGGCCCAGCATCCCCTGGAAGGGAATGCCGGGCACAGGAACGTGCGCACCAATGCGGTACACGACGAGCATAGCTATGGTAAAAAGAATCTTTTCGCGCAATTCTTTGATGCGGAAAGCATTCTTAAGACCATTTAGCACGGCAGCTCGACCTTTCCGCCGGCGGCCTCGATCTTGGCCTGCGCAGAAGCGCTGACCTTGTCGACCTTGACCGTGAACTTCTTGGTGAGCTCACCATTGCCGAGCACCTTGACGGGCTCGAACTCGCTCTTGGTGATGCGAGCGGCCTTAAGAGCGGCACCGTCGATCACAGCGCCGTCCTCGAACTTACGCTCGAGACGCTCAACGTTAACAGCGGTGTACTCGATACGACGGGGGTTGCGGAAGCCCGGAAGCTTGGGCAGGCGCATAGCCAGCGGAGTCTGGCCACCCTCGAAGCCGGCACCCTTGGTGCCGCCAGAGCGGGAACCCTGGCCCTTCTGGCCGCGGCCAGAAGTGGTGCCGTGACCCGAAGAATTGCCACGGCCGACGCGCTTGCGGTTCTGAGTGGAACCGGGCGCGGGAGTAAGATCGTGAAGCTGCATTTGCTACTCCTCTACAATCTCGACAAGGTGCTTGACCTTGAAGATCATGCCGCGGACGGACTCGTTGTCAGCAATCTCGCGAACCTCGCGGATCCTGTGGAGACCGAGGGCACGGACAGTACGGACCTGGTCCTGCTTGCAACCGTTGGTGCTGCGGACCTGCTTGATCTTGATGGTGTCAGCCATGCTTAGTTCTCCTTACCGACGAACATCTCGGAGACCGTCAGGCCACGGCGAGCCGCGACGTCCTCAGGGCTGGAGAGCTCCTTGAGGCCCTCGACGGCAGCCTTGATGATGTTGAGGCCGTTGTCGGTACCGAGGGACTTGGACAGGACGTTCTTGATGCCAGCAAGCTCGAAGAGGGGACGCACAGCGCCGCCGGCGATAACGCCGGTACCCTCGACAGCGGGCTTGATGATGATGCGGCCGGCACCAAAGTGGCCGAGAACCTCGTGCGGGATGGTGCCCTGCTCGGTCACCGGCACGTGGAACATGTTCTTCTTGGCATCGAGAGATGCCTTGGAGATGGCCATGGGCACCTCAGCGGACTTGCCCATGCCAACGCCGACGTTGCCCTTGCCGTCGCCAACGACGACGAGAGCGACGAGGCTCATGCGACGACCACCCTTGACGGTCTTCGACACGCGGTTGATGTAAACGACGCGCTCCTCGAACTCGGAGGCCTCGCGCTGCTGCTTCTGATTACGAGCCATGTGCTACATACCTCCTAGAACTCGAGACCGGCGGCACGAGCACCGTCGGCGAGGGCCTTGACGCGGCCATGGTAGATACGGCCACCGCGATCGAAGGCGACCTTGGTGATGCCGGCCTCGATGGCGCGCTTGCCAACGAGCTGACCGACCTTCTCCGCAGCCTCCTTGTTCGAGGTGTGGGTGCCCTTGAACTCGGCCTCGAGGGTCGAGGCAGAGACGAGCGTCAGGCTGGAGCCCTTGCTGTCGTCGATGATCTGGGCATAGATGTTGGCGTTAGTACGGGTCACGCGAAGACGCGGACGCTCGGAGGTACCCGAGACCTTGCCGCGAACACGACGCTGACGACGCTTGAGGCCTTCCAGCTTCGCCTTATGCTTGTTCATACGTAAACTCCTAAAAAGGTTGATCTTGCCAGCACCTGACGGGGTGCTGGTCTTATGCGAGTGAGTCGGTTACGACTACTTGGCGGCCTTACCCAGCTTGCGGCGGATGTGCTCGCCAACGTAGTGGATACCCTTGCCCTTGTAAGGCTCGGGAGGACGATGGCCGCGGATCTCAGCGGCAATCTGACCGACCTGCTGCTTGTTGATACCCTTGACGTTCACGTGGGTGTTGTCGGGAACCTCGAAGGTGATGCCCTCGGGAGCCTCGACGATCACGGGGTGCGAGAAGCCCAGGGAGAACTCGAGGTTCTTGCCCTTCTGCTGCACGCGGTAACCGACGCCGGCGAGCTCGAGCTTCTTCTCGAAGCCCTCGGAAACGCCAACAACCATGTTGTGGATGAGGGCGCGGGTGAGGCCGTGGCGGGCACGGGTCTCACGCTCGTCGTCGGGACGGGAAACGGTGAGGATGTTGTCCTCGACGTTGATAGCGAGCTTCTCAAAGACATCGAGCTCGAGCTGGCCCTTGGGGCCCTTGACGACAACGTTGTTGCCGTTGACTGCCACTTCGACTCCGGCGGGAATCTGGACAGGCTTATTACCGATACGAGACACGGTGATCTCCTTTCCTTCTACCTACCGAGCGAATTACCAGACGTAAGCGATGATCTCGCCGCCGACGTTGTGCTTGCGAGCATCGCGGTCGGTCATGACGCCATGGCTGGTGGAAATAATGGCGGTACCAAGGCCACCGCGGACGCGGGGCATGTCGGCAACGCCGGTGTACTTACGCAGGCCCGGCTTGGAAATGCGGCGGATGCCGTTGATGACCTTAGCCTTCTTGGGACCATACTTAAGCGTGATGTGCAGAGTCTTCTGGGGAACGGTGTCCTCGACATCGTAGCCCTCGATGTAGCCCTCCTCGTGCAGAACACGAGCGATCTCGACGAGCTTCTTGCTGCTCGGCATGGAGACCGTGGCCTTGTTCACAGAGTTAGCGTTACGGATGCGCGTAAGCATATCTGCGATCGGGTCTGTAAGGTTCATACAGATTCTCCTTCGTTCTTGATGAACACGTGCTCTTGGTTCTTCGCCGCCCTTAACGGCAAAGCCTTTTTAGCGCGTTTTCCCTGTTCCAAACTGATGCTTGAAACGCTGGTAGTGACTTACCAGCTGGCCTTCTTAACGCCGGGAAGCTCGCCCTTGAGTGCAAGCTCGCGGAAGCAGACACGGCACAGGCCGAACTTGCGGTACACAGAGTGCGGACGGCCGCAGCGCTGGCAGCGCGTGTACTCACGAGTAGAGAACTTCTGCTTGCGATTGCACTTGACGATCATCGATGTCTTAGCCACTTATATCCTCCTCACATAGAGTATTGTTCGCCCCAAGCGCCGCCCCCTTGTGGGAACGGCGCTTATAGGGCAGGTGAACCTATTTCTTGAACGGGAAACCGAAGGCGTCCAGAAGGGCCTTGGCCTCCTCATCGGTGTTGGCGGTTGTCACGAAAGTGATGTCCATACCGCGCTGGTGATCGACGGAGTCGAAGTCGATCTCGGGGAAGATGAGCTGCTCGGTGACGCCCATGGAGAAGTTACCACGGCCGTCGAAGCTCTTGGCGGAGATGCCGCGGAAGTCGCGGATACGGGGGATCGCGACGGAGGTCAGACGATCGAAGAACTCCCACATACGGTCGCCACGCAGGGTAACCTTGCAGCCGATCGGCATACCAGCACGCAGGCGGAAGGTAGCGATGGACTTGCGGGCACGGGTGATCATCGGCTGCTGGCCGGTGATGGCGCGCAGGTCGCGCACGGCACCGTCGATGGCCTTGGAATCGGTAGCGGCCTCGCCGACACCCATGTTCACGACGATCTTCTCAAACTTGGGGATCATCATGACGTTCTCGTACTGGAACTTGTCCTGAAGCTGCTGCTTGACCTCGTTGTTGTACTTGGTCTTCAGACGCGGCACATACTTCTCTTCTGCCATTGTTCACTCCTTCTTGGGGTTTTAAGCACGGGGCGTGGCCACGATGGGTTGTCCTCGTGCCTCCTGGCTGCATCCGCGCCGCTCATGGCATTTTGCGGTTTGGACTCGACGCAGCAGGAGCCGACAAAACAATCGGTACTATACGCGCATCGGGAGCGTATTTCCAGAAAAACCTCGTCTGCCTGCACAACTCCACAACTCCCCCGCACAAATGGATCCCAAAAAGCAGTTGCGGTGAAATAGGGACTGTTTGGCGGCCTAACAGGCTTAAACAGTCCGTATTTCACCGCAACTTATTGGTGGGGATCCGATTAGCGCTTGCGGGGGACGAGTTTGGTGCGGCGCAGGTGGATCATCTCGGCGGCGATGGAGATGGCGATCTCCTCGGGGTCCTCGGCCTGAATGGCAACGCCGATCGGAAGGTGCAGCTCGTCGATCTGGTCCTGCGTAAAACCTTCCTGCTCCAGGCGGGCGCGCACAAAGGCCGTCTTGCGGCGCGAACCCAGACAGCCCAGATAGGCAGGCTTGGCACGCATGGCCTGAATCACCACGTCGATATCGGACTTGTGACCCGCCGTGGCGATGACCACCAAGTCGCGCGGACCGATGGGACACAGCTCGCTCAGGTTCTTGTAATCGACCAGGCGACGATCGTAGACACCGGGCACCCATTCGGGCGTCAACGTGCCGGGGCGGTCATCGCAGGCCACGACGGCAAAGCCCGCCGCCGTGAGCACGCGCGCCGTCGCGGCGCCCACGTGTCCGCAGCCAAAGATGTAGGTCAGGCCCTCGGGGCAGAGCGTCTCGATGTGCGCCGCGGGAATCTCAGAGGCAGCGTTGGTGTAGGTGACGTTACTCCCCTCCTCCACCAGTGAAAGCCCGGGGCAGCCCGCAATGGTATGGCGCGATGCCTCGCCATGGTACTCGGCCACATCGCCCTCGAGCGCGCTCGCGATAAACGGCTCAAAGTCGATGACGAAGTCGCCGATGCGCCGATAGACCAAGACGTCGGCAATTTCCTGGAACAACGGTGCCTGGGTCGCATCCAGATGCAGATAGCACAGGCAAATAGCTCCGCCGCAGATCATGCCGGTATCGGAGTTCTCGCCGCCCATGGTGTAGCGGACCAGACGCGACTGTCCCGCGCTCAGGAGTTCGCGCGCCTCATCCAGCGCAAAGAGCTCAATCTTGCCGCCGCCGATAGTGCCCGCCTGGCTGCCATCGGCAAAGACGGCCATCCATGCGCCCACACCGCGCGGTGACGACCCCGCCGTGCCGGCCACGACCACGAGCTCGCACGTCTTACCAGCCTTCAGAGCGTCAAGCGCAGCATTCACCACATCGAGCTTTTCCATTGCAATTTCCTATCCCTGGAATACACCGGTGAGCATGGCGAGCGCCTCGAGTACGCCGCCGCCGACCGACGTCGCCTTGTCCGAAATGTAGTTGATATAGCTGGCATCGCCGCGCGGGTCGACATCGGCGCATTTAAAGCCCTCGGTCACCTGCACGCCGTTCGCCAAAAGCCCGCGCAGACAGCCATCGATCTGCGTGCACATGGGCGAATCGCCCGCGTAGCCAATCACGTCTCCGGCGCTCACGATGTCGCCGATCGCGCGGTCGGACCGAAACACGCCGGCGGCGGGGCTGTGGATAACGCGCTCCTTGCCATAGCCGGCGATGACACCCGGCACGCCCGTATTGGGCTGGGGCGAGCCCTGGGTGATGGCGCGGCCGAGAAAATGACCGCGCATGGTCTCGACCACGGCATCGCAATCGACCGGCGCGGTGAAGCCCGGTCCCACGGCAATAACGACAGGCGCCATATCGCGCGTGGTGCCCAAGTTGCGCTTGGCCAGAATCGCGTCGACCACGGCAGCGGGTTTCAGTTCGTCGAGCATCTTGGCCTGGGGGTCTACCACGACGGCGACGTCTCCGGCCTCGGTAATTGTAAGCGCCTCTGCCGGCGTCTGCGCCAAGCGAGCGCGAATGCCCTCGACCTGGACCTCGCCCAGGCGAATGGCCTCGCAAAAACTGATTGTGCGACGGATGCACGTGGGAACCGCGATATCGGCCATAACGACCGACACGCCGGCGCGCACCAAGCGAGCGGCGACGCCCGTGGCGATATCGCCGGCGCCGCGAACATAAACGAGCATTCCCGGGGCACCTCCCTGTGCTACGGTTTGAACAGAGCAAAAGCGGTTCGACCGCTACTCTGATGATTATTTATTATCACAGTATTATACGGCGGTGAACAGATGGAAACGGTTAGCGGCAATCTTGCCTCGGCGCTCAGGATCGAGCCGGGCATTACCGCGATTATCGGCAGCGGTGGCAAGTCGACGTTGCTGAAGACGCTCGGCCTTGAGCTTATGCGCGCTGGCGGCCGCGTGCTCCTCTGCACCACCACGCGCATGTTCCCCGTCGCCGGCGTGCCGTGGGACGGGTCGAGCCGTCGCCTGGACGCCGCGCCTTGGAAGCCGGGCGCCTCGCATGTCCCCGGTTGCACCTGCGAGGCCTGCGCGGGCCTTGTGCGGGGAAGCATCTGCCAAGCTGGTGTCTTGGACCCGGAGACAGGCAAGCTCTCCGCCCCCGCCGAGCCGCTCGGCGAGCTGGCACAGCGCTTTAACTACGTCCTGGCCGAGGCGGACGGCAGCAAGCGGCTCCCGCTCAAGGCCCACGCCGCCTGGGAGCCGGTGATTCCCTCTGGCACGGCCAACATCGTCTGGATCGTCGGCGCCTCAGGGCTCGGCAAGCCCATCAACGAAGCCGTCCACCGCCCCGAGCTCTTTTGCGAGCGTTGCGGTTGCGAGCTCACCGACATCGCCACGCCCGAGCGCGTCGCCCAGGTGCTCAATGCCGAGATGCAGGCGCTGGAGCTCGGCACCGCACGCGTCATGCTCAACCAAGTCGACACGCTTGCCGACCCCACGATGGCCGACCGCTTCGAGGCAGCCCTCGACCGCCCCCTCATCGCCACCAGCCTCAAGTAGCCGGCCCCATCTCGTCAGTTGCGGTGAAATACGGACTGTTTGGCCGCATGACGGCCGCAAACAGTCCGTATTTCACCGCAACTGCGGAGGGGACACGGCATCTTTGCTGCTAGCGGGGCACGTAGCGGCCGGGTTGGGCTCCGGTGGGCTCGCCGTCGCGCGCGGCCAGCACGCCGTTCACAAACACTGCCTTGGCGCGGCCGTGCGCCTCAAAGCCCTCGAGCGGCGTGTAGTCCACGGCCTGATGCTGCGTCGCGGCGCTGATCGTCCAGCGCGCCTTGGGATCCCACACGCACACATCGGCATCGGAGCCCTCGGCAAGACATCCCTTGCGCGGATACATGCCAAAGACGCGCGCCGGGTTCTCGCTCATCAAGCGGCAGAGATCCTCGGGGCCCAGTTGCCCTTCAAAGCTCGTGGCAATCGCGACGGGACGATGCTCCACACCGGGCCCGCCGTTGGGAATCGCACGGAAATCGTCGCGCCCACGGTCCTTTTGCCCGTGCAGGTTAAAGCTGCAGTGGTCGGTCGCAATCGTATCGATCTCGCCGGCCACAAGCGCCTCGCGCAGTGCCGCACGGTCACCCGCATGGCGCAGCGGCGGGCTCATCACATATTTGGCACCCGCAAAGCCGTCCTCACCCTGCTCCAAGTAGCAAGTATCGTCGAGCATCAGATACTGAGGGCAGGTCTCGACATATATATTCTTCTGTCCGCGCGCCTTGGCGGCACGGATGGCCTCGAGCCCCAGCTTGGTCGAAAGGTGCACCACGTTGACCGGAGCGTCGCCGGCCAGGTGCGCCAGATACAGCAGGCGGCTCACGGCTTCGGCCTCACACACGTCCGGGCGGCTGAGCGCATGCCCCTCGGGCCCGTGGATACCCTGCTCGTACACGCGCTTCTGCAGTTCATTCACCAACGTGCCGTTCTCGCAATGCACGCACAGTATGCCGCCAATACGCTTGAGCTCCTCGAGCACCTCGAGCGTCTCGGCATCGTCCAGGCGCAAATGATCGTAGGCAAAGTAGGTCTTGAACGACGATACGCCCGCCTCGCGCATGGCCAAAAGGTCGGCGCGGTTGCGCTCGTTCCACTCGGCGAGTGCCATATGAAAGGCGTAGTTTGCCGTGCAGGTGCCGTCGGCGCGGCGATGCCACTCGGCCAAGGCATCGGGCATGGTCACGCCACGATCGGCCGTCGCGTAGTCCACGATGGTCGTCGTACCGCCGCAGGCAGCCGCGCGCGTGCCGGTCTCAAAGCTATCGGCTGTCCAATCCATGCCGGTCCAGCACTGCATGTGCGTGTGGCCGTCGATAAAGCCGGGAAACACCCAGCAGCCCGTGGCATCCTCGACGGTATCGCCCTTGGCCGGCTCAATCGCCGCGGCGATCCGCACGATCTTATCGCCATCCATGGCAAGATCGGCGCGGCGAAGCCCCTGGGGCGTCACGAGCGCGCCGTTTTTGATGATGATCATAATTGCTCCTTATTGATTGATGCTGTTGGCCACGCGATCAAAATACGAGCAGGCGGCGATATGCTCCGTTATGCGTCGCTGTCCCTTGGCGGTATCGACGTCCCACAGCTCGTAGGCACGCGCCTCGACCAGCACCACGTCAATACGGTCCTTGAGGATCGAACCGCCGCCGTCCTTGCCCTCAAGACACATAAGTGCATCGAACAGTTCCGCCGGAAAGAGCACCGGGCTCGAAGGCTCACCGTTGCACGCAAGACGCACCGGATGTTTGCGGCCACACTCGTCAAACGCACGAACCATAGCCTCAAAAGAACCCGAACTCACGAGCGGCTGGTCGCCCGGCAAAAAGAGGCAACCTTTCCAGTTGCGTTCGACTCCCCATGAAAGGCCCGCACGGACGCTTTCGCTGCGCAGCTCGCCACCGTGCAGCACACACGGGCAATGCTTGTCCTCGCAAATCTGAGCGACCTCGGGCCAACGCGTCGAAACCACGACGTCAAAGCCCCGGGGAACCGAATCGATGGTCCGGGCAATCAGCGGCTCGCCATAGATATCGGCGAGCATCTTGTTAGAGCCAAACCGCTTGCCCTCGCCCGAAGCCATAATGACGCATCCAAGTTTCATGGTGATACCTCCCCTGAAACCATCGTACCCATAACTCGCGCCGCGGGCATCTACATCGAAAGCGCTTATCCCGCACGCCCGCGATGCAAAAAGGGGCACCCCGCCGGTTGGCAGAGCGCCCCCTTTACATGGCTTACCTCAACCCGGCTTTAGGCCTGGAGCCAACGGGCGGTGTTGCGCTCGTCGAGGGCCTTGAGGGTAGCGGCGGGATCGGCAACCTTCTGCAGGAACATCATGGCTGCGATGGCGTACGGCTTGTAGCTGGCCTCCTTGTACATGCCCACGCGGTGCATGTCGAAGACGTCGGCGTTGACCTCGCCGTGCTCGCAGGAGACACCGGAGATGTCGGCGGGCAGCGGGTGCATAAAGATGGTGTCCTGGCCGTTGGCAGTCTTCTCCATGAGCTCAGTCGTGGAGCACCAGTCCTGATGGGTGGCGTTCTGGGCGAGCAGCTCCTTCTCGAGCGCAGCGATGCCGGCGTCGTCGCCCTCGGCGTACAGGTTGGTGCGCTTCTCCATGGCGGCAAACGGAGCCCAACTCTTGGGGATCACGATGTCGGCGCCCTCGAAGGCCTCGGCCATGGTGTTGACCTGCTTAAAGGTGGTGCCGGACTCGGCGGCATAGCCCTTGGCGCGCTCGACGACCTCGGGCATGAGGTCGTAGCCCTCGGGGTGAGCCAGGGTGACGTCCATGCCAAAGCGGGGCAGCAGGCTGATCAGCGACTGCGGGCAGGACAGCGGCTTGCCGTAAGAGGGCGAATAGGCCCAGGTGACGGCAACCTTCTTGCCCTTGAGGTTCTCGAGGCCGCCAAACTCGTTGATAAGGTAGAGCATGTCGGCAGAGGACTGCGTGGGATGATCGGAGTCGGACTGCAGGGAGATGAGCGTGGGACGGTGATCCAGAACGCCATCCTCGTAAGCCTGCTGGACAGACTCGGAGACCTCAGCCATGTAGGCGTCGCCCTTGCCGATGTACATGTCATCGCGGATGCCGATGACGTCGGCCATGAAGGAGATCATGGTAGCGGTCTCGCGGACGGTCTCGCCGTGAGCGATCTGGGACTTCTTCTCGTCCAGGTCCTGCAGCTCAAGGCCGAGCAGGTTGGCGGCCTTAGAGAAGGAGAAGCGCGTACGGGTGGAGTTGTCGCGGAACAGCGAGACGGCCAGGCCCGAATCGAAGATCTTGGACGAAACGTTGTTCTCGCGCAGCTCGCGCAGAGCGTCGGCGACGATGTAGAGCGCCTTGAGCTCATCGGTGGTCTTATCCCAGGTGTGCAGGAAGTCGCTGCCGTACATACCCTTAAAATCGAGGCCGTTCAGCTGCTCGACGAGCTCGGTAAACTTGGCGTCCATGTAAATGTCCTTTCTAAAGGTGAAACGATCGCAATGAGTAGATGCGCTCCGGCATGCGCGTGTGGCTAGAACATGCAGAGCGCTATGACGAGGACCCGCCACCGTCGAGGAAGCATGGGAGATAACGACCGCGGGCCCCAAGTCAACAGGAGGCGCCGGGGACACGAGCGGCCCCCGGCTCAACAAGATCGAGGAATGGGACTAGTCGATCTTGTTGTTGGTCAGACCGGCGCGGAACACGGTGGCATCGCCATCGGCCTGGCTCGGATCGTAGAGGTTCAGGGCAGCCACGTACATGGCGGCAGCGGTGACCAGGTCGTCCTTGTAGGTGACCTCGTTGGGAGCGTGTGCCTGAGACTCGGCACCCGGGCCAAAGCCCACGCAGGGGATGCCATAGCGGCCCTGGATGGAGACGCAGTTCGTGGAGAAGGTCCACTTGTCGCACAGCGGACGACCGGTGCGCTTGTCCATGCTGGGCTCGCAGCCGATGCGCTCGTCACCGAACATGGCCTTGTGGGCGTCGACGAGGGCCTTGACGTGCGGAGCGGTCTCCTTGTTGATCCACGTGGGGAAGTAAGCCTCGGTCTCGTAGACCTCGCCGGTCCAGGACGGACGGTCGTACATGTACATGGAGACCTTCACGTCGTCGCCGTACTTCTTGGCGGCCGGCAGGTTACGGATCTCGTCCAGGCAGGACTCCCAGGTCTCACCGGCGGTCATGCGACGGTCGATGGAGATGGCGCAGGAGTCAGCGACAGCGCAGCGGCTGGGGCTGGTGTAGAAGATCTGGCTGACGGTGCAGGTGCCGCGGCCCAGGAAGCGGGCGTCCTCGAAGTGCTCGGGGTTGTACTTGGGGTCGAGCATCTTGACGAGGCCCTTGATGTCGGTCGACTCGTCGCAGCCGTTGTTGTTGAGGGCGCGGACGTCGGCGATGATGTCGGCCATCTTGTAGATGGCGTTGTCACCGCGGTCGGGAGCGGAGCCGTGGCAGGAGGTGCCGTGAACGTCGACGCGGATCTCCATGCGGCCGCGGTGACCGCGATAGATGCCACCGTCGGTGGGCTCGGTGGAAATGACGAACTCGGGCTTAATGCCGTCCTTGTTGTAGATGTACTGCCAGCACATGCCGTCGCAGTCCTCTTCCTGGACGGTACCGACGACCATAATCTTGTAGCCCTCGGGGATGAGGCCCATGTCCTTCATCATCTTGGCAGCGTAGGTAGCAGAAGCCATGCCACCCTCCTGGTCGGAGCCACCGCGGCCGTAGATGATCTCGTCGGTCTCGTAACCCTCATAGGGATCGGCATCCCAGTTATCGATGTTGCCGATGCCGACGGTGTCGATGTGGGAGTCGATGGCGATAATCTTGTCGCCCTCGCCCATAAAGCCCATAACGTTGCCCAGGCCGTCGACCTTGACCTCGTCATAGCCAAGGCTCTCCATCTCGGCCTTGATGCAAGCGACAACCTCACCCTCCTCGCAAGACTCAGAGGGATGGCTAATCATTGCGCGAAGAAAACGCGTCATATCAGCACGATGGGACTCAGCAGCAGCCTTGATAGCGTCGAAATCGAGTTCTTTAGCCATTGTTCATAACCTTTCAAACTAAGGAATCTACCTGTGAGGTGGCGGAGCGATACCTATTTACTCCGCCCCAACGATTAGCAAGTGGGGTATTCGCCTTCCCAGACGATGCGACGGTACTGATCCGGATCGGTGTCGCCCTCGGTGGAGAAGCAGAGCACGGAGCTCGTCTTGTCCAGGCCGATGAGTTCCTTGAGCTCGGCGTACTCGGGATCGAGCATGAGGGTCTCGACCAGGCCGGTGGTCACAGCGCCGGACTCGCCGGAGATGACGCGCGGGTCGCCCTTCTCGGGAGCGCCCAGGGTGCGCATGCCGCGAGCGGTGACCCAGTCGGGGCAGGACACGAAGGCGGTGGCATGGTTGCGCAGGATATCCCAGCCCAGGATGTTGGGCTCGCCGCAGCACAGACCGGCCATGATGGAGGGCATGTCACCGTCCACGATACGCGGATCGCCGTCGCCGGCGGCAGCGCCCTTGTACAGGCAGGCGGCCGGAGCGCACTCGACCACGACGAAGGTGGGCGGGTTATCGGGATACAGGTTGGTGAAGTAGCCCACCACGGCGCCGGCGAGCGAACCCACGCCAGCCTGGACAAACACGTGCGTCGGGCGGTTGATGGCCATCTCGCGCAGCTGCTCGGCAGCCTCGGAAGCCATGGTGCCGTAGCCCTCCATGATCCAAGACGGGATCTTCTCGTAGCCCTCCCAGGCGGTGTCCTGAACGATGACGCCGCGCTCGCAGGCGTCGGCCTCGGCGGCGGCCATGCGCACGCACTCGTCGTAGTTGACCTCTTCGATGGTCACCGTTGCGCCCTCGGCGGCGATGTTATCGAAGCGGGGCTTGGTGGAACCCTTGGGCATGTGCACGACAGCCTTCTGGCCCAGCTTGTTGGCAGCCCATGCCACGCCGCGGCCATGGTTGCCGTCGGTGGCGGTAAAGAAGGTAGCCTGGCCAAAGTCCTCGGCCAGCTGATCGGAGGTCAGGTAATCGAAGGTGCAGTCGGCAACGTCCTTGCCGGTCTCGTCGGCAATGTAGTTGGCCATGGCAAACGAGCCGCCCAGGACCTTAAAGGCGTTGAGGCCAAAGCGATAGCTCTCGTCCTTAACGCACAGGTTGGACAGGCCCAGACGCGCGGCCTGGCCGTCCAGGCGGGCAAGCGGAGTGACGGTGTACTGGGGGAACGACTGGTGGAAGGCGCGGGCCTTCTTCACGTGGTCGAGACTCATGATTCCCAAGTGCTTGTCATCGCTCTTGGGCATCGTGTTGCTCGCCCACTGGATCTTATCGGCCATACGGTGAACTCCTTAAGTTCTCTCTTGCCGGCCCCCGCATACGCGTTTCAGCCCGATCCCATTCACACGGCTGAACTTTTATGTGGATGCCAAACAAAAAGTTTGTTAGTAATGTTCTATCACACTTTTTGATTGGCATACCTAACGAATTGTTTGTTGCCGTAATCGGTACTTTTTCGCCGCCGAACGGTCATGAATTGCCTTGTTGATGGATTTGTTTGCGGTCATGTGTGGTTTATGGCACAGTGAGCCCAAACTAATTTTTAGGAAGGTACCCATGACCCCCGCACAGATTGAGTTTTACAAGCGCCTCGCACACGGTCTGGCGCTCCAATTTGGCCCCAACTGCGAAGTCGTCGTCCACGATCTGGAGACCGAGGACGTGGACCACTCCATCGTAGTGATCGAAAACGGCCACGTCAGCGGGCGCAAACTGGGTGACGGCCCCAGCCATATCGTGTTTGAGTCCATGCACGAGGGCGCCACCGACGTACACGACCGCGAGCCATACCTCACCAAAACCACCGATGGCAAGCTGCTCAAATCGTCGACGATCTTTATCCGCAACGATGAGGGCAAGCCCGTCGGCATTTTGGGCATTAACTTTGACATTACGCTCATGAAGGCTTTTGAGCGTTCGCTCGACGCCTTTACCGGCACCGGCGGCACGGGCTATACCGAGCCCGAGCCCATTACCAAGAACATCGGCGACCTGCTCGAGGACCTGCTGCACGAGTGCGAGCAGTTTGTGGGCAAGCCCGCGGCACTCATGACCAAAGACGAGCGCATTCGTGCCATTGGCTACCTCGACCGTCGCGGCGCCTTCCTCATTTCCAAGTCGAGCGAGCGCGCCTGCGAGTTCTTTGGCATCTCCAAGTACAGCTTCTATAGCTACCTCAATGAGGCCAAGGCGGCGGCCGGCGACAAGTAGGCACTCGCATGGATTGCCCCTCCCCTTTTGGGCGCGAGTTCTGGAAAGCACGAATCCAAGACCGAGCAGCTTGGGAAGTTCCATATAATCGATGTCATTAGTATTTCGAAAGGATGGAACAGAATGGCGTTGAGCAAGGCATCATGCACCGGTCGCGGATTGATTCCGGCAATTGGTGGACATGTGCACCACATGTTCGATGAGAGTGAAGACGACCTGTTTTCGCTGAGCCTTGACGACGTGATGGATGATCGCCCGTGGACCGCCGACGAACTCATGAGCGGCGGGGCTCGCCCGTCAAACCCCAATCCCGCACTTGCGCCTAAGACCGCATCTGCGCCGACTCCTGCGCAGTCGCCTGTTTCGACGCCCGCGCCTACGCCCGCACCCACTTCGGCGCCCACGCCCGCTCCCCGCCCCGCAAGCGACCCGTCCGAGACGGCGGCATTTCTCGCTGCAGCGACGCAGGGCAAATCGGCCGACAGCACCGTTATGTACAGCGCCCAGCAGTTGCCTGTTCCTGCGGCACGCAAGCCTCCGGTCGCAAGGCTCGATGAGCCCGTTGCCCATCAGGTTGCCTACGATTCCTGGGCTGCAGCCGATCTGGATGAGACCTCTACCGGCATGCCGGCGCTCGACGTTCCAGTTAACCCGCTTTTTGCCGCCAACACGAGCGCCGCGGACTATGAGGGCGGTGCGGCATATTCCGATTATTCCGATGGCTATGCTGGCAACGGTCGCATCGAGACCGAGGATTATGGCACCGCATCGAGCGATTATCTCAACGATCCGTACGCTGCCACGCCCGCACCGGAATATGACCCGGAGGCCGCGTCCGCGCCGGCGTATACCAAAAGCACGGGCGAAGAGCGCTTCGCCGATTATTACGCCGAGGAAAAGGCGCTGCGTTTCTCGGAATTTCCGCAGGCAGTCAAGGTTGCCTTTATCGCCATTATCATTGCCCTGCTCGGTGTCATTGCGTTTGAGGGATTCCAGCTGTTCCGCGGCCCCACCCAAGCGGAGTCGGAAACCCAGCAAAAAGAGGACGATAACCAGTACCTGGACATCAACACCCTCAAGGGCGACCCCAACGACGGAGACGACGAGTAGCGAGGGCTGAAGGCAGCCGCAGGATCCCGCATCCAGCATCGGCTTCTAAGTGCTGTTTTGTCATCCAACTACACTTTTCCGAAGTTTTAAGGTGCCTATTTCGACACTTTTCCGTACTTTTACACGGCTGATTTCGACACTTTTCCGGATGAAAGCCAAATAATCACTTGGGAAACCAACGCCATCCGCGCGTCATTTCGCGGATGGCGCTTGATTTCTGTCCGTACACGTTGAGTCCGTACACGTTGATAGACTCCATCTTGCCCGCAAGGAGCGGGCGCGTTTTATCCAGAGTCGGGGTAGAGAGTTGGCTCCACGATCCCGACGCCAACCGGCCAAGAGGCACGGTGGCCCTGCCAACATTGATGAAAGGAGTCCGTATGGACAATTTCTCCGTGCGCAGTGAGCGCAACTTCCACAACCTGGCAGCCAAGCCAAAACGAATGCATCTTCTGGACGAGCCGAGCGGCTATGCCTCGGCCATGGTCAAGAACAGCCTCTCCCACCAGATGCGCTTCACGGTACAGAAGCTCGAGGAAGAGCTCTGCGCTGCTGGCAATCCGCATGTGCTACAGATTAAGTTGTTCGGAGACGATTTGCGTGAGCCGTCTAGCTGGAAGCTCTTTGCCGACGGCGCGTGCGTCGCAAGCGGCTCGGGCGACTTTGCCCGCGAGTGCTTCTGCGAGGGAGCTGAGGTGTTTCTGGACCTGTGTCGCGACGCCGTACGCACAGCCGAGCTGCGGCAGTGGAGCGAAAGGGAGTATGAGCTGTTGAGTGCGGCCCGCGGGATTGCGATGGTGTAGGCAGACAGACCAGACAGCTCGTCATACTGGTTGACGCTTCGATTCAAACAGCAGTGCGAAGTCGCGCTTACAGCCCTGCCATGCCAAACCGAATGGCGTTCTCAAAAGGCCTACCTCCCCTCCGCCTTCAGCCTCAGCAGCAGGTCTCCCAGCTCGGGGCACTTGCTGGAGAAGCGCGTCTGAGCTCGCTCGCCCATCCCCCACCGCTGGCGAACTTCCTGAGCGCACGGACCCACGCGGTAGTCCCCGTCCATCACCTGCTTGAGCAACTTGGCGGTCACACGCGCGTCAGCTAGGGCACTGTGGGCGTGACCCGTCGACTCGTCGAACTCGATGCCAAACCACGTTGCCGCGTCACTCAAAGAGACGCGCCCGTGGCTGCCCACGTCCATGATCGAGGTGTAAAACACCTGCAGGTCGGCCCAGTCCGTAGGAAATGCGGAAAGGTCGATGTGTTTTGCCTGACACTCGGTCAAAAGCTGTCGACGATCCGCTCCGCTCCAGCAAACCACCTGGGCGGAGTAGCGACCAATCCAATCGCTGAGCCTTTTGATCACCGCATAGAGCGGATCGGCCATCGCAGTGTCCACAGCCAATATCCCCGTAAGCCCGCGGACGGGAAACGCAACGCCTTCGGTAAATTCCGTCTGCACAAACTGCGAGAACTCGCCCATAACGTTGCCGTGGTAATCGAGCTTGACGGCGCCGACCTCGATAATCTCATTGCGCAGTCCACGGCGCTGGCGCTGCTTTGGCACCGGCGCAAACTCAAAGTCCAGCACAATCTGGCGCGCAAAGTTCGTCGTATCGATAGCCGAGATACCCGGCGTCTTTTCAACTGACACGGTTAGGGCCTTTCTCCATTGCCTGCCGCTTGCTACATAGGCGGCTACATTGCCGTAAGGATAGGTGGCCGCGCGGACATGAAAGCTGGGCGCAATACCATGCGCCAGGCACACGTCATGCAGACGGCCCCAAGAGAGTTGCCCGCTCTATTCAAATGCATGAAAAAGATTTAGGCCCGGTGACTTGAATCAGCGGTCATCCCGGGCCCATCAGAGCTCGTAGAGCTCTTGGTTGCTTTGGTCTCGCTCTTCACGGCGCTTATCGAACTTTCCGAGGCACTCAAGCAGCATTCGAAGCATAACAAGTCGCTGCCATTAAGGCACTGACCTCTTGACCAAGCAACGGCGCTGCCCAGCTATCACCCTTGGGCTGCCGTCAACTTTATTCTATCCGCGAGCATCTGGTTTACCAAATGGATTTTCGGTAAAGGAAGCACGGCACGCCCGCAAAACCACTACGCCCCAAGTGCCGCCATGGGAATCACCGCCACGCCGTCGTCGCGTGTGTAGGCAATGCTCCCCTTTCCAACCACGACCGCCAAAAACGCCGGCGCGGCATTCTGGGCGGCAGGATTGGAGAGCACTTTCCTCTCCAGCGCCTTGAGATTTCTCGCTCCATCGTCTGCTTTCGCATCACTCAGCTTGACCTCGATGGCTCCCCAGCGCCCGTCGTGCTCAACGATCAGATCGACCTCAAGGCCCTTCTCATCTCGGAAATAATGGACACTGTTGTCGACACCGCCGTAGGTGGAAAGGAACACGCGCACGTCGCGCAGGACGAGATTCTCAAAGAGCATCCCCAGCGTTTGCATATCGCCAAGCAGCCGCTCAGGGGTAGCCCCCAGCAACGCCGCCGCAAGTGACGGGTCACAGAAGTAGCGCTTGGGGCGCACGCGAACGCGGGCCTTCGAGCACATGGGCGGCTCCCATCCGCACAGGTCCTCGGTCAGCTTGAGCCTGTTGAAGAGGTCCAAGTACGCAGCGATGGTCCTCTCGTCGGGGCCCGCCTCACCGTACGAGGCGTCCTTTACGAGCGTCTTGTACGTGACAGCCTGGCTCTCGTTCATGGCAAGAGCTCGCAAAAGGCCGTGTGCAAGCTCGGGCGACATGCCCTCGTCCAGCACGTTGACGTCGAGCACCGAGTGCACGTACTGGCTTGCCGTCTCTCGCGCAAGATCTTCCGAAAGCCCAAGATTTGCAGGCCAACCGCCCCTGCAGCACCAGCGGGCGACGTCATCCACCGTGCTCTCGCGACGCTGAGGGGCAAAATCCTCGCCCTTAAAGAGGCTTGCCAGTGACACGAGCGGCTCGCCGTCGCCCGACTCACACAGGGCCATGGGGCGCATTGACAGACGGGCGATCCTACCCGTGCCGGAATGACGAACATGGCTGCGCTCCTCGCTTTTGAGCGCGGTCGAGCCCGTGAGCAAAAGTGTCCCCCGTTCGTTGCCGCTCGCGTCCACGAAACGCCGGGCGGCATCCCAAACCTCAGGCACCTCCTGCCATTCATCGACCAGGTGTGGCGCATCGCCGATGAGCGCCAGGCTTGGGTCGACCTCTGCCGCCGCACGCTGCGCAGGCTCATCGAGCCTGGAGACGCTCGCCGAGCGAGAGAGCGCCGTCCAGGTCTTGCCGCACCATTTGGGGCCGTTGATCTCCACACAGCCAAACGCCCGCATAAGGGTGTCGAGGCGCTCCTCTATGAGCCGGGGCCTATATCCCTTTTGGGTCAATCTCTTTGGTGCATCCATAGACGGCCGTCCCTCTCTATCACGCGATATGCGAAATTACGCCATTCTCAATGCTGATTTTACGCTACTTTCAATGTAGTTTTTACGCCATGACAGATGTAGTTTTTACGCCATGACAGATGTAGTTTTTACGCCATTTTCATTGAAGGTTTTACGCTTGGCATCCTTAGCGCGACCCATTCCGAGCATCACATCAGAGCGTGCTTGGTTATCTCCGCTCGCACATCTCGGCAAACGAAATCAGCTTGGCATCTCCCCTGCTCGCCGCAGCTTCCTGACATCCTTGCGTAAAGCCTCGCTTCGAGAAGATCGCATAGCTTTTTCGTTGCCGCCTAAAGAGCTCGCTTCGGTACACGAGCTTTTCCAGAACATCCTCGCCCACCGGTTCATTGCGCCATTTGCACTCCGCAAACAGCGCAGTGCCCTCGCCATCGTCAACAATCAAGTCGATTTCTTCCTGCGTATGCGTGCGATTATCCGTTCCCCACCAGCGCCCGACACTCGCCGGAACCACATCGAGCTGGCCCGCGCGCGCGAGTTCGTACACGTATTGTCTGCATATAATCTCAAAGACCGTACCCATGTAATCCGATACGTGCGGCTCAATGCGCTCATACGCCATCTCGGCCATATCGTTTTGAATCAGCCCGATGTTCTGCGGCACAAACTTGTACCAGAACCTAAACATCTGATCGCTCAGCAGATACACGGCTCGCTTATTGCTCGTCTCGTTTAGGGGCAGCTCGCGCTCGACAATCCCAAGCGACGCCAGCTTATCCACATAGCTCTTTACGTTGCTCGCAGGGATTCCCGTAGAGCTCGCAATCTCCGAGATCTTCGAGCGCCCCTGGGCAATTGCTTGCACGATTGCATCATATTGCTCGGGATTGCGGCACTCTTGCAATAGCAGGTTACTCGGCTCCTCAAAGAGATAGCCCGTAGGAGTAAGAAAAAGACGTTTGATGTTGTCCTTGAGCGGTACGGCAGGATCGACTTTCTCGATATATGCAGGAATGCCACCCGTCATGCCATAGCAAACTGCAGCGTCTTCGCGACCCATGCTCTGCCACAACCCGAGGGTCGTCGTAAAATCGAGCGGCATGATCTTAAACTGGGCCGTACGCCTACCGTATAGTGGGCTCTCGTAGCCCAACACCTGTTCCTCCATAAACGAAAGCGACGACCCGCACAGGATAAGCATGAGCTTGGTCTCTTTGTACAGGTGATCGATCTTGTCTTGCAGCAACGAGCTGATCTCGGGATTCGATTGGGCGAGATAGGGATACTCGTCAATCACGACAACCAAACGTTCCGTGCGAGCCATGGTGGCCAATGCATCGAACGCTTCGTCAAAACTACGAAACGACACGCCTGCAGCACCAACCGAGCCTGCAAGTATCGCCTGGCTAAAGCCGTGCAGGTTTGCCTCCGCATTGGTACGACGAGCTTGAAAGTAAATAGCCTTCTTGTCTTGGATGAATTCTGTGATAAGACGCGTTTTGCCCACACGACGACGGCCGTAAATCACAGGCATCTCAAAGGAGCCCGTGCCATACAGTCGATTGAGCTCGGACATTTCCACTGTTCTTCCGATAAACATAGGGCCATCCTTCCTTTACGTTATAGCTAGCTATATTATACCTTCCTATAATATAGATAGCTATAACGTAATTCGATAAGCGGCGCGCGCAAAAGGGGCGGCGCCCCACCGCACGTGGACCGTTCCGGAAAATGTATCCCGTTCTGGAGCCAAAAACTGGGCCGTAGTTTCCGCCAAACATGCCATCCGGAAAGTGCGTCCCACCCCGAGGCTCGATTCCGGGACGCAGTTTCCGTTTGAGGCCCGATCTGGAAACGGCATCTCACTCTGAGGCCGAAATCTGGGATGTAGTTTCCGCTTGAAGGGCGTTCCGGAAAGCGCGTCCCATTCCGAACGTCAATTCCGGGACACAGTTTCCGCCGACACAGACGACGACCTGCAGCCCTTATCACATGCCTTCAAATATACGATCCAGAGACACAAAACAGCAGATAGAATGCTCTTTTTCAAAAAAGTACACGTCCCGAAACTTACCCATTCTTCATAACTCGCTACCGTTCAAGGTCGCCGATTACCGCCCACCGATTCAGCTTCAAAAAATGACGCCAAAACCAGGCCATCTACCTGCATGGTTAGATTTTGGTCAGCTTTTGGTCAGCTGAGCGGCAAGTTCCAGCTGATACGTTTTTGCTACCCAAAAGGAGGCGGTAGCTCATGACCCATTGCAATGACCAGCTCATCGACCAACTGCTCACTCAAGCCGAACAAGAGGGGCGCTGTCTGATTCCCCCGAGCACGGCGATCCGAAAAGCGCTCCTTCGGCGCACCGGCGGCACGGTTGTCTCGCCCATGCCGGGGTTGTTTGCACGAAAAACGCGCTGGGATGAGCTCAACCGTGCGCAACGCCATTGCGAAATCCTCCGCGCCCTTGCGGTCACCCACCCCGATTGGACGTTCTGCTCGTTTTCGGCAGCTTGCCTGCTGGGGCTCGAGGTCTCGTGGCGACACCTGAACGTCGTGCATGTTTGCAGCTCGACAAAGCCGTCGGCTCGTCCGGGCGCACATATTCAGCGACACCAGATTGAGCCGGCCGGAGCAATACGCAGAGCCGGCATATCGGTAACGCCGCCCATCCAAACGGCCACAGATTGCCTGCTGCAAACTGGTTTTGCCGACGGCATGCCCATTGCCGATTCGGCGATCTCAAAGCTCGGCCTTGCGCCGGAACAGCTGATGGAGACCGTTGAGCAACGAGCGACTGCCCGCAATGGTCGCGCGATTCGCACCGCCCTCACAACGCTTCGATATGCCGACGCCCGCGCCGAGAGCGGCGGGGAATCGGTCGCCCGAGCCGTCATGATCGAGACGGGCTTTGCGCCCGACTGGCTTCAATACGAGTTGACGGACCCCTTCGATTCGACCGAGACTATGCGAACGGACTTTGCCTGGGAGCGCCAGGCGCGGGAGCTCACGTTGGGCGAGCTCGACGGGTTCGTCAAATATACCGACCAGGCCATGTTAGCCGGGCGCACCACCGCCGAGGCGCTCGTTGCCGAACGACAGCGCGAGGCGCACCTATCGCTCTACGGCCACCCTCTGCTGCGCTTTACCATGAACGAGGTCCGCTCGGCAGGAATGCTCGCCAAAAAGCTGCAGACGGCAGGCATCCGGCAGACCGCTCTACCGACATGGCTCAACGAGGTGGACCTGTAGGAGCTGTTAGGCCTAGCATCGCCGAATCGCATTCCCCCTATCTGGGCCGCGTTTTCCCAACGGCCACGCCAACGGAAAGCGCGTCCCAGCCTGGACGCTCAAAACGGGACGCACTTTCCGGATGGCGGGCCTAGCGGAAAGCGTGTCCCGGAATCAGGTCTCGGAACGGGTCGTGCTTTCCGGTTGAGTCCTTCAGCGGAAACCGCATCCCGGAATAAACGCTCAAACTGGGATGCACTTTCCAAACGGCCGGCCAGCGGAAAACACATCCCATTCTGAGGCACGATTCCGGGACGCAGTTTCCGCATGCGGCCCCGTTGGGAAAGTTCATCCCGTTCCGAAGCTGGATTCCGGGACACAGTTTCCGCATGCGGAGGCGCTCCAAACAAAAGGCCCCGGCTCGCGATGGAGCTGGGGCCAAAGGCACAGCATATACAGTTGGTGTTGAGCGCGAACAGCCCGTCAGCAATGCCGTCTGCGCTCTACCCTACCCGCGGTGACGGGCGCGGCTGTACGGCGTATCCACCATGGGCAGATCCGGACGCAGCTTGCCGTCAAACGCGCGATAGGCATTCTGCACAGCGGGCGCCGTGGGAATCGTTGCGATCTCGCCGATGCCCTTGCCGCCGTATGCCACGGGCAGCAGCTCGTCCTTCTCCACGTAGATGGCGTGGATATCCGGAATCTCGGGCGCACGGAACAGCCCGAGCGTACCGTACCTTGCCTGGGGCACGCAGTCCTTGAGCGGCCAGTCCTCGGTAAGCGCATAGCCCATACCCATGAGCACGCCGCCTTCGATCTGGCCCTGGATGGAGATGGGGTTGACCACCTTGCCGGAATCGTGCGCAGCATAGACCTCGCTCACGCGGCCGTCATCGTCCAAAATGACCACATGCGTGGCAAAACCGTAGCAGATGTGGCTCTTGGGGTTGGGAACGTCGGCGCCCAGCTTGTCGGTCGGCTCCAGGTACACGTAGCCAAACTCGCATCCCTCGAGCGCCTTGATGGCGGCCGCGGGATCCTGAGGATGCATACCCTGGCCGGCGACGAGCTCCTGCGTGCGCAGCTGATAGGCGCGGCCGTCGTCATACTCGATTTTGACGCCGTCGCCATGCGCACTCACGGGAGCGGCGGGCGCAGACTTGCCGGCCTCGATGTCAAGCATGGCATCGCGCAGCAGGAAGGCGGCACCGCGCACGGCCTCGCCGGTCACGACCGTCTGACGCGAGCCAGACGTGGTGCCGGAGTCGGGAGCGTTCTCGGTAGAGCACTCGCCGTTGGCGATGCAGCGAAGCGGCAGGCCGCATGCCTCGGCAACGTCTTGCAAAAAGACGGTGTTGCAGCCCTGGCCGATGTCGGACGTGGCGGCATAAACCACGGCCACGCCGTCCTCGACGCGAATCTTGCAGCGGCCGGCATCGGGCAGGCCCACGCCCACGCCGGCGTTCTTCATGGCGCAGGCGATACCGGCGTGTCCGGGATGCGCATAGTAGGCATCCTTGACCTCGAGCAGCGTCTCCTTAAGCGCCGTGGAGCAGTCGGCAATTTGGCCGTTGGGCAAAACCTCGCCCGGCTCGATAGCGTTTCGGTAACGAATCTCCCACGGATCCAGGCCGACCTTCTCTGCCAGCAGGTCGATCAGGCTCTCGAGCGCAAACTCGGACTGGCAAACGCCAAAGCCGCGGTACGCGCCAGCGGGCGGGTTGTTGGTGTAGTAGCCAAAGCCGCGAATGTCGGTGTTCTGGTACTTGTAGGGGCCGACAGCATGCGTGCAAGCGCGCTCGAGCACCGGGCCGCACAGCGACGCGTAGGCGCCGGTGTCAAAGTTGATCTCGCAATCCAGGCCGGTAAAGTTGCCCTCGGCGTCGCAACCCAGCGTAAAGGTACCGTCCATGGCATGACGCTTGGGATGGAACGCGAGCGACTCGGCACGCGTGAGCTTGCACTTCACAGGACGCTGGAACTTATAGGCAGCGAGCGCGGCCAGGTGCTGGATGGACACGTCCTCCTTGCCGCCAAAGCCGCCACCCACGAGCATGGTCTCTACAACCACGCGCTCGGGCTCGTTGTCCCAGCCAAACATGTGGGCGCACTCTTTGCGCGTGTCGTAGGCACCCTGGTCGGTCGACTGCACCTTGACGCCGTTCTTGTACGGAAATGCCACGGCGCACTCGGGCTCCAAGAAGGCATGCTCGGTAAAGGGCGTGGTAAAGCGCTGCGTCACGGTGAACGCGCTCTCCGCCAGCGCCTTGGCGGCATCGCCGCGCGTCACATGGCGGCTCTGGCACACGTTGTCCTTGAGCTCCACCGTGTTGCCAAAGGCAAAGAAACTGTCATGCAGACGCGGGGCGTCGACGGCCTTGGCCTCGGCGATGTTGCGCACGGGCTCCAGCGGCTCGTAATCGATCTTTACGAGCTTCTTGGCCTTCTCGAGCGTCGCCTCGTCCTCGGCGACCACCAAAACGATGGCGTCACCCACGCAGCGGGTGATATCGCCCTGGGCAATCATGACGTCCCAGTCCTGGATAAGGTGGCCGACCTGGTTGACCGGCACATCCTCGGCGCGCAGGATACCCACCACACCGGGCAAGGCCTCGGCCTTGGAGGTATCGATGGAGAGCACGCGGGCGCGCGGGTACTTGGAGCGCACGGCGCTGGCGTAGGTCAGGCCCGGCTGGTCGAGCTCGTCGATGTCGTCGGGGTACTTGCCCTCGCCGAGCACCTTCTTGCGCACGTCGATACGGAAGGCGCGCTTGCCCACGCCGTAGTCGTCACCGCGCTCCAGGTCCTCGTCGATCTGCTTTTCGCCACGGAGCACCGCAGCGGCCAGCGAGATGCCCTCGATAATCTTTTTGTAGCCGGTGCAGCGGCAGACATTGCCACGGATGGCGTACTTGATCTGTTCCTCGGTGGGCTCGGGGTCCTCGGCGATCAGCGCTGCACCTGCCATGACCATACCGGGGATACAAAAGCCGCACTGCACGGCGCCCACGGCGCCAAAGGCGTACACAAACGCCTCGCGCACGTTCTCGGGCAGGCCCTCGACAGTCACGATGTTACGGCCGGCGGCAAGGGCGGTGGTCAGCACGCACGCCTTGACGGCTGCACCGTCCACATGGATGGTGCAGGTACCGCAGGCGCCCTCGGAGCAGCCGTCCTTGGCGGAATGGATGTGCAGGTCGTCGCGCAGATAGCGCAGCAGCGGCTTGTTCTGGGTCGTCGTGCGCTCGATGCCGTTAACGGTAAAAGTGAATTCCTGTGCCATGGTGATTCCCTTCTACACGCCGGCGGCGATGCCGGTGCGATCGTGGATGGCGCCATGCGGGCAGACGACGGCGCACATGCCGCACGACAGGCAATCCGCGCCATCGATATGGGCGCAGTTGTCCTCGATGCGGATAGCACCGGCAGGGCACTTTTTAGCGCACATGCCGCAACCGATGCAGCTCGTGTCGCAAATCTTGCGCGCAATGGCGCCCTTATCGGTGTTGTTGCAGCGCACCAGAATGTTCTGGTAGCCGGGAACGAAGGCAATCACGCGCTGCGGGCACGCCATGCCGCACAGGCCACAGCCCGTGCACTTTGAGCGATCCACGCGGGCGATGCCGTCGACCAGCGCAATGGCGCCGTGGGGGCAGGCCGTGACGCAGGCGCCACAGCCAATGCAGCCTTCGCTGCAGCGGGCGTCGCCGCCTGCGGAGGCGCAACCGCTTCCGCAGGCAACGTAGGCCACGTTATGTTGAATGGATTTGGCCATAAGAGACTCGCCTATTTCTTAAGAAGGTACGAATAGTTGTCGCGCACAGCCCTGATGGTCAGGCGGACGGCCTCGGGAAGACCGGTGTTGACGGCATCGACCGAGACGGTGCGGACCGTGCCGGCGACGCGGACCTTAAAGTGATCCTCGTCCACGGCCAGGAAGCCCTCGTTCTCGGAGTTCTCCATGTCCTCCTCGCTCCAGAACAGAGTGAGCTTGTCCTTGTAGGGACGACCCTCCTGGTAGGGACAGAACACGGCGCAGTTGCCGCACTCGTTGCACATGCCGTCGACATGGACGACCTGATGCTTGGCGAGACCCGGCACCTTAATGGCAACGTTGGCGCGGTTGGGGCACACGTCGCAACAGACCTCGCACACCGAGCCGCAGCCCAGGCAGCGAGTCTTGGTGCAGTTGCGCTTGTCGCGGCACAGCGACCCCTTGCGCTCGTAGCAGGCGTCCTCGCGGCCGGCCTGAGCATTCTGGTCGGCGTACTTGTTAAAGTCCACGCCGGCGATGGCACGAGCGACCTCGGCGGCGTCGGCGATAGCCTCGACCACGGTGGCCGGACCGCGGCGGCAGTCGCCCGCGGCCCAGACGCCCTCGACACCGGTGGAGGTGGCGGCAAGGCGGCCGCGACGGTCGTGCTCGACGCCCGCGGCGTCGTACAGGCTGGCATCGATGCCCTCGCCCACGGCGCAGATCACCGTGGTGGCGGAAAGCTCGACGGTCTCGCCCGTGGCGACGGGGCTGCGACGGCCGCTTGCATCCGGCTCGCCGAGCTCCATAACATCGCAGGTCAGCACGGCGCCGTTAAGTGCCTTGGGCGCCAGTAGCTCGCAGAACTCAACGCCGTCGGCAAGAGCAAGATCGAGCTCTTCCTCGTCGGCAGGCATCTGCTTCTTGGTGCGGCGATACACCAGGCGCACGTTCTTCACACCAGCCAGGCGCTTGGCCACGCGGGCAGCATCCATGGCGGTGTTGCCGGCGCCAATGACTACGACGTCCTCGCCCAGCTCGAGCTTCTCGCCCTTCTTGGCGGCCTCGAGGAACTCCAGCACGTCGAGCTCGGCACCCTCGCCCAAACCCGCAGAGCAGGGCATCCAGGCACCGGTGGCCACGACCACGTCGGTGAAGCCCTGGGCCTTGAGCTCGTCAATGGAATCAACGCGAGCGTTGAGCTGCACCTTGGCGCCAAAGGCCAGGCAGAGCTCGGCATCGTGGGAGATATCGTCGCTCGCGATGCGGAACTCGGGAATCACGTGACGGACCACGCCACCGAGCGAATCGCGGGCCTCAAAGATGGTGACGGGCACGCCGGCACGCGTCAGGAAGAACGCCGTCGCCAGGCCGGCCGGGCCGCCGCCGATAACGGCAACGTTGCGCTCGCCGTCGTTTGCGATGGCCTGGGCACGCAGCTTGGGCAGCACGGCGGTCATGGCCTCGCGGGCGGCCTTGAGCTTGCTGGCGCGAATCTGGGCGCCCTCGGGCTCGTAGAACGCACGCTCGCAGGCACGGCCGCAGGGATGCGGGCAGATGGTGCCGGTAATGAACGGCAGGGCGTTGCGCTCGATGATGATGTTGAGCGCGTCCTCGTAGCGGCCCTCGTCAACAGCCGCCAGATAGGCGGGAATATCCTGCTGGATGGGGCAGCTCGTGCGGCACGGCGTGGTAAAGCAGTCGGAAAGCGGGCTCTTGCCGGCGACCTTGCGATCGGGCAGCGGGCGCAGCGGCTTCTTATAGAGCGGGTTGGTGAGCGAATCGGTCTGGATCGCGGTCACGGCGTCGAGAGAGACGCCCTCAAACGGCTTGCCGTCCAGATCGGTAAACTCGCCAGCCATCTGGCTAAAGCGCTCGTAGCCACCGGGCTTGAGCACGTCGGTCGCCAGGGTGACGGGCCAAATGCCGGCATCGTACAGGGCGCGGATGTTGTAGACCGTGGCACCGCCGGAGTAGCTGATGCGCAGCTTGCCATCGAACTGCTCGGTAATGCGACGGGCGGCCTCGATGGTCAGCGAGAACAGCGAACGGCCGGACATGTACATCTCGGTGGAAGGCAGCTCGTTCCTCGTCACGTCGACGGGGAACGTGTTAGTCAGCTTGACGCCAAACTCCAGGCCGCGCTCGGCGCACAGGGCAATCAGGCGCTCGAACATAGGCACGGCATCGGCCCACTGCAGATCCTCGCGGAAGTGCGTGTCATCGAAGACGATGTAGTCAAAGCCCAGCTCGTTCAGACGCTGGCGGGCAAACTCATAGCCCAGCAGCGTGGGGTTACACTTGATGTAGGTGTTGAGGCCCTTCTCGGTGATCAGATAGGTCGCGATGCGCTCGATCTCGGCCGGCGGGCAGCCGTGCAGGGTAGACTCGGTGATGGAGTTGGACACGCGCGCCGGGATGGACTCGACAAACGCGGCGTCAACATGCTCAAACTTGTCCAGGTTGGCGAGCGCCCAGGCACGGCACTCGTTCCAGACGTCAGAGCCGCTGGCGTCCTTCATGCCCTCAATGTACGCATCGACCTTGGGGCTCTTGATGCCCTCCAGGTCATAGCCCACGGACATGTTAAAGACAAAGCCATCCGGGCTGCCCAGGCCGTACTCGCGGGCAATCAGGTGGCAGGCAAACCATGCCTTCACGTACTCGGCAAAGGCCTGCGGAACCTCGAGCTCGGTCGACCACTCGCAGTTGTAGCACTCGTCCTGCGCCACGATGCAGGGCTTGTTCACACACTTGGAGAGCTCCTCGCCGTCCATAACCTGAACGGTCTTGAGCTCAAAGAAGCGCGAGCCGGCAACATAGGATGCCACGATGTTCTGGGCAAGCTGCGTATTGGGGCCGGCGGCCGGGCCAAACGGAGTCTCGATGCGCTCGTCAAAAATGGGAAGCGCGCCCTCCTGGTTGGTCGTAACCATCTTGCGCACGCCAAAGACGGCGCCCTGAGTCTTGTGCTCCTCGATGATCCAGTTCATCAGCTGCGAAAACGGGATCGGCCTCATGATGTCGCTCATAATGAGTTCCTCTCTGTAACGCCCGGCGAGACCGCGCGGCGGGCGCAAATACGGTGTAGCGCTAGCACAGCGCCGGCGACCCCGCGGAGGTCGCCTATACGCGCGTCGGATGCGGCGAAACATCCGGCGCGCGTGAATCTACTTGTAATTAGTAGGCGCGATCGTTGAGCGTGCTCCAGAGCTTCTTGGACTCAGCCATGGTCCACGCGTTGATCTTGTCCTCATCAATGCCAACGAACTCGCGATCCTTGTACAGGACGCGGCCGTTGATGATGGTGGTGCGGCAGTTTTTGCCCATCATGCCAAAGAGCATGTGGCCGTCGATGTTCTCCCCGCTCAGCGGCGTAAAGGGCTTGTAGTCCATAACGATGACGTCGGCGGCAGCGCCGGGCTCAAGCACACCGAGCTTGCGATCGAAGTACTTGCTGGCCATCTTGGCGTTGTTCTCGAACAGCATGGTCATGGCCTCGCACCAGCCCACGTTGGGCATAGCGGCGTTATGGCGCTGAATAATCAGGAAGACCTTGAGGCTCTCGAGCATATCGTGGGTGTAGGCGTCGGTGCCCATGCACACGGGGATGCCGCGGCGGAAGAACTCGAGCACGGGGGCGCAGCCCACAGCGTTGCCCATATTGGATTCGGGGTTGTTGACGAGCCAGGTGCCGGACTCCTTGACGATATCCATCTCGGCGGGCGTCACGTGAATGCAGTGGCCGAGCATGGTGTCGGGACCGAGCAGGTTGTGCTGCAGCAGGCGCTCGACGGGGCTGATGCCGCCGCGGTTGAGGCGGGAATCCCATACGTCGTTCATGCCCTCGCACACGTGGATGTGGAAGCCGGTCAGGCCGTTGTTGGCCTCGGCCATCTTGTCCATGGTCTCGTCCGAAAGCGTAAAGGTGGCGTGACCGCCAAACATTGCGGCGATCATGTGGTTGTCGTTATCGCGACGCTCCTTGGCGGCCCACTGGGCAAACTCGGCGTTCTCGGCAATGGCCTGGTCGCACTTTTCCTGGCCACGGCGGTCGGAGACCTCGTAGCACAGGCACGAACGCATGCCCAGCTCCTGAGCGGCGTCCTTAATGGTAAAGAGGCTACCCGGAATCTCGCAGAAGCTTGCATGGTGATCGAAGATCGTGGTGACGCCATCGCGGATGGAATCCAGAATCGTGGCATAGGCGCTGGCCTTGGTGCCGTCGAGCGTCAGGTTGTCGTCAATCTTCCACCACTGCTGCTCAAGATTCTCCAGGAAGTTGGTGGGGTTGCAGCCCTTAATGGCAAGACCGCGGGCCAGACCCGAATAGATGTGGGTGTGGCAGTTGATAAGTCCGGGCATGATGAGGTTGCCCTGGGCGTCGACGTACTCGGCATCCGGGTACTTGGCCTTGAGCTCGCGCTCGGGGCCCACTTCGACGATCGTATCTCCGTCAATAGCGACCGCACCGTTGGGAATGAACGGAGTCTGAGCGTTGCGGGTAAAGACGGAACCGTTAGCGACCAGAAGCATAAATGCTCCCTTCAACATCAGAGGCGGGGTTTGACACCTCTGACATGGCGGAAGTGCGAAGCGCCGGCCTACACCGGAAACGGGCCCTCTCCCGTCAACGCTTCACCAAAGGGACAAGCCCTTTGAAGTGCGGCTTGGCGCCGCATGGCGCCGGCGGACGAGGCGATGCGCCCGCCGGCGAATAGCACCGAATTGGTTACTTCTTGCTCTCGGGCAGGACCAGATCCACAGCGGCATCCTTGGCGGCATCGATATGCTGAGCCACGACCGGCGTCTGCGGAAGGATCAGGTTAAGGACGATAGCCATAAGAGCGGTGGGGGTCACGGCGTTGGAGCCGATGACGGTGGACACCCAGGTGGGCATACCCTCGCCGGCAAGGCAACCGCTGGCCATCCAGATACCCAGGCCAAAGACGACCGAGGTGCCGACGATGGTGGTGGTGCGCTGCGTGAGGCCCTCGCGGGTGAACATGCGCACACCGTTCATGGTGATGGTGCCAAAGACGCCGACGGTCGCGCCGCCGATGACGGGCTGCGGGATGGCGGAAAGGACGGCAGAGAGCTGCGGGAACAGGCCGGCGATGGCAAAGACGGCCGCGATGATCACAAAAACCCACTTGTTGACGACCTTGTTGGAGCAGATGATGCCCACGTTCTGGCCAAGGGCGCTGGTGGGAAGACCGCCCAGCAGGCCGCCGACCATAGAGGTGAGGCCCTGGGACACAATAGCGCCGGAGAGCTCGCGCTCGGTGGGCATACGGTCGATGGAGCCCAGGCAGGCGGCGGAAACGTCACCGATAACCTGGATGGCGACCATGGGGAACACGACAGCGAGGGTAATGCAGACCTCGGGATCAAACTCGAGCGCGTAGGGCATGAGCTTGGGAAGGGCGAAGACCTGGGCGGTAGCGACGCTGGAGAAGTCGATCATGCCAAAGGGGATGGAGACGATCATGCCAACGATCATGCCAAAGAACACAGATCCCAGCTTGAGCGTGCCCTTGCCAAAGTTGGCGAGCGCAAAGACCACGGCGAAGGTGATAAGAGCGACGCACCAGGCCTGCGGGGTGCCCCACAGCGGCGTGCCCATGCCACCGGCCATGTACTTGACGGCCGTGGGATAGAGAGAGACGCCAATGGAGAAGATGACCGTACCGGTCACGACGGGCGGGAACAGCCACTTGATCTTGCTGTAGGCCAGACCAAAGAGGACCGCAACGGCGCCGCCGACGATCTCGCCGCCCAGCAGCGCGCCAAAGCTAAAGCCCGAGGCGCCCATGGCCTGAAGGGCCGGCAGGAACGCGAACGAAACGCCCATGACGATGGGCAGGCCGCCGCCAATGCGACGGAAGGGAGCGAAGGCCTGAAGGGCCGTGTCGATTGCCGAAAGAATGAGCGCAACCTGAATGATGTCGGTGCTCTGCTGGCTATTAAAGCCGTAGACGCCGGCCATGATGACCGCCGGTGTAATGATGCCGGCAAACGATGCCAGTACGTGCTGAAGGGCACACGGGATCATTTCCTTAACGGGCGGCATGCCTTCGCGAGTGAACAGGGCTTCAGTGCCGTTCGTAACCGTCTCCTGGGTCATTTGACCACCAATCCTCGAAGTAGTTGTTTTCGCATCTAACGCTCTATTGTGACGCAGTGCGGGGTTGAGGTTGTGCCTTCGTTGCTTATCGTATTAAAGATGATTCTCATTCTCAATAATAATTTTTTGTTATCAGACTATTCTTCAGCTGAGATAACGCATTTCCGCAGGTCAGGAAAGTGTCTGGTCAAAATAACATCTAACTTTTCTTTTGGTCAACCGTTTACCGCCAAATTCCTACCGTTCGTCTGTATTACGCAATGTACCTGCGGATATACGAGATGATGAGCAGCGTGTTACCATGATAAAAAATTGTTATGAACACTTCGATAGAACCCAAAGGAGTTGCCCGTGAACGAGACCGTACGTCGTTTTTTGCCGATGGTCGATTTCCTGGAGCAGATACTTGGCAAAAACAGCGAAATCGTGCTGCACGATTTCTCGGATCCCGACCACGCCATCGTCGATATTCGCAACGGCATCGTAAGCGGCCGTAAGGTCGGCGGTCCCGCCACCGATCTGGCGCTCAAGATCATGTACGACGCCAAGTATCGCGACCTGCCGTTTATTACGGGCTACGAGGGGCGCGGTGCCGGTGGCAAGACGTTGGAGTCGGCGACGTACTTTATCCGCGAGAATGACGAGATTGTCGGTATGCTCTGCGTCAACACCGATCTTTCCACGGTCCGTTCCATCAACGCCATGGCGCAGCAGCTCATGGCGTGCTTCGACGCTGCGCCTAGACAGGCAGAGCCCGCGTCTATCGAGGTCGAAAGCCTTTCGGAGTCTACACAGGAGCTCATCGACCGCAGCATTGCCGAGCTGCTGAGCGCGCGCGGGCTGGATGTAGCGTCACTTGGCCAGAGCGACCGCGTGGACGTCATTCGCCACCTCAACGGCAACGGGGTGTTCATGCTCAAGGGCGCCGTGGCCTGTGCCGCCACCGCGCTGGGCATCTCGGAGCCCAGCGTCTACCGCTACCTGCAAAAAGTCCGCAAGGAAGGCTAAACGTTAACCCTTGGGGACGGAGGGAAACGGATCATTTTTGTCACATCGCTTGACAAAAGAACCCTGCAGCTCGCACTACAGGGTCTTTTTGCATGTCATGTTTAGTTGTTGCCAACGTCTTAGAGAGCGGCGACGACCTCGATCTCGACCAGACCGCCGGCCGGAAGAGCGGCAACCTGGAAAGCGCTGCGCGCGGGGAACGGAGCCTCGAACTTGGAGGCGTAGATCTCGTTCACGGCAGCGAAGTCGGCGATGTCGGCCAGGTAGACCGTGGTCTTGACGACATCGGCAAAGGTGGCGCCGGCAGCGGTCAGCAGGGCCTCGACGTTAGCAAGGGACTGCTTAGCCTGGGCTTCGACGCCCTCGGGCATCTTGCCGGTTGCGGGGTCGATGCCCAGCTGGCCAGACAGGAACACCATGTTGCCGGTCTGGATGCCGGGGGAATACGGGCCGATGGCTGCGGGTGCGTTATCGGAAGACACGACGGTCTTGCTCATGGTTTTCTCCTTACGATCAGATAGAGAGCGTGAGCGCGGCGTTCACACCGGGAGGCACAATTCGGTCTGAACACCGCGCTTGATTTGGGATAGTACCCAAGGTTTCCGCGCGATGCAAGATTATTATCACCCTGCGAGAATATTTTATCGCCCAACGGCGCCTGTCGGCCGCTGAACGGCACGAACGGACGGTGAAGCTCAAAATGATCCGTTTCCCTCCGTTCCCATCGGATCAGGTGATTCATAGGGGACAGAGGGAAACGGATCATTTTTGCTGCAAGGGCTGCTGAAGACTTTATCCTGCTTGGGCCACAGGGCTCGTCTGCCGCAACAGCACCACTATACTTTTGAATATCTGAGCATTTTGAAAGGCAGGATATGACCGCAACCGCCAGTCGAACCACCAACCGCAGACCCGAGCTCTTGGCCCCCGCCGGAGGCCCGGAGCCCTTTGCCGCCGCACTCGCTGCCGGGGCAGACGCCATCTACTGCGGCATGGGAAGCTTCAACGCCCGCCGCAAAGCCACCAACTTTACCGACGAGGCCTTTGAGCAGGCCTGCCGTGCTGCGCACCTGGCCGGGTCGCGCGTCTACGTCACGGTCAACATCGTCATCAAGCAGTCCGAGATGGGCGATGCGTTGCAACTTATCCATCGCTGCTCCACGCTGGGCGCCGATGCCTTCATTATCCAGGACTGGGGCCTGTTCTTTGAGGTCAAACGCACCATGCCCGGCATCGGGACACATATCTCGACCCAAGCGAACATCCACGATGACCGTGGGACTATCTGGTGCCGCGAGCAGGGCGCCGACCGCGTGACCCTCTCGCGCGAGCTTTCCATCGACGAGATTGCCGCCATTCACGATGCCGCGCCCGATGTGGACCTTGAGGTCTTTAGCCACGGCGCCATCTGCTTTTGCTACTCGGGTCTGTGCCTGCTGTCGAGCTTTGCCATGGCGGGCCGCTCGGCCAACCGCGGCATGTGCGCTCAGCCCTGTCGCCTGCCTTACGAGCTGACCGACGAGAACGGCCGCGCGCTCTCCCCTGCCGGTCGCGAGCGCGCGCTATGCCCGCGTGACACCAACACCTCACAGCTCGTTCGCCGTCTGTATGACGCCGGCGCCGCATCGCTCAAGCTCGAGGGCCGCATGAAAGCGCCCGATTACGTGTACTCCATCGTTGATGTGTATCGTCACGAAATTGACGACATGCTATCCGGAGCCACCGTTGCCAAGGACGAGGAAGCCGCCCGCCAGCGCCAGCTCAAGCGCTGCTTCAACCGCGACTTTACGCATGCCTACCAAGACGGTACCTCGGGCGACGAGATGATGAGCTACGAGCGCTCCAACAACCGCGGCCAGATCGTGGGCACGGTGCTGGGCAGCCGCCCGGCCAACCGCGATGTGCGCGGGCTCAAGCCCGACGACCGCCGTCGCCGCGCCGCCATCGCCCGCATTGAGCTGTTTGAGCCCGTGGGCAAGGGCGACCTGCTGGAGCTTCGCCACGATAACGAGTTTGACCAGTTCCTGACCACCATTGCCGCCGATGATGCCGCCGCGGGCGATGTTATCGAGTGCCGCGTGCCCCGCAGCATGCCCGAGGGCTGCCGCGTGCGCGTCATCCGCAGCCAGCGTGCCATCGACGCCGCCGGCGCCGCGCTCAAGCGCGATGTGCTGCGCCGCCGAGCTGTTGATGTGTCCGTCGTGGCGCGCCTGGGCGAGCCGTTTACTGTCACACTCACCTGCTGCGATGATCCTTCGCTTGCGGCCACGGCCACGGGCTTTACCGTCGAGGCTGCCAAGACCCGCGCCGTTGAGGCGACAGACCTGGTTGAGCATGTGGGCCGCATGGGCTCCTCGCCCTTTGAGGCAGCGAGCTTTGACGTTTCGCTCGACGCCGGCTGCGGTATGGGCTTCTCCGCTGTGCACAAGGTGCGCGCCGCCGCCTGCAAGGCGCTCGAGGAGGCCATTCTGGCACCGTATGATGAGCGCGCCCGCACGCTCGAGCTGCCGGCGATTGTTACCAGTGATTCCCGCCCCGCGCCCGAGCACTACCGCGATGAGCCGCAAATCTGCGCCACCGTCACCTCGCTCGAAGCCGCCGAGGCAGCGCGCGCGGAGGGTGCAACGCGCATCTACATGACCACCGACGCGCTCGATGCGGCCGAGCTCTCCCCCGCCGATGCATTTGAGCAGGGCATCGTGCCCGTACTCGACGAGGTCTGCCGCGCCGTCGACCACGAGCGCGTCGACCCGTGGATCAATGCTGGAGCCACCGTCGCCGTCGGCAATATCTCCGAGCTCGCCGTAGCCGCGCAGGCCGGCGCCACAGCCGAGATTCGCTCTTGCCTGCCGGTGCACAACACGCCCTGCATGGAGGCGCTTGCCGAGCGCGGCGCCGGTGCGTTTTGGCTCTCGCCCGAGATCACGCTCGACGAGATTGTCTCGCTCGGCGCCGCCGCGCCCGCTGCTCTGGGCATCACCGTCTTTGGCCGCCCGCGTGTCATGACAAGCGAGCATTGCATTCTGCAGGTTGCCAACGGCTGCATCCACGATTGTGCCAACTGCCGCCTGCGTGCCCGCAAGCTCTCGCTCAAGAATATCGACGGAAAGGTCATGCCCGTCCGAACCGACATCCACGGCCGCTCTCGCCTGTACGATGCCTACCCCATCGACCTCACGCCGCAGGTCCCTCAACTGCTCGATGCCGGCGTGCGTCGTCTCATGGTAGACGGAACGCTGCTCGAGACGGATGAGGTGGGCCGTGCCGTCGCCCGCGTTCGTCGCGCCGTCGAGGCCGCGCAAGCCGGCCGCAAGCCGGCCGCCCGCCTACGCGGTGCCACCTCGGGCTGCATGTTTGTGGGAATCAGTTAACCGAAAGGCTTACACGTGAACGAAGAACCTCAAGTCCTCTACTGCGATGCCTGGCTCATGGCCATCGACAAACCCGCCGGCATGATCGTACACGGTGACGGCACCGGCGAGCGCACGCTCACCGACTACGCCAGCGATCTGCTGCTGGCGATGGGCGACGGCTTTGCCGCGACCGACATGCAGCCGCTCAACCGCCTGGACCGCGACACCACCGGCGTGGTGCTGTTCTCGCTCGACAAGCAAACGCAGCCCGCCTTTGATCAGATGGTCATCGACCACGCTTTCGAAAAGCACTACCTGGCGCTCGCCGAGGGCAAGATCGACTGGAACGAAAAGCTCATCGACAAGCCCATCGCCCGCGACCGTCACGACAGTCGAAAGATGCGCGTCGGCGCCAGCGGTAAGCCGTCTCAGACGCGCGTGAAGGTGCTCAAGCGTCTTAAGAGCCGTCGTGGCCTGCCCACGCGCTCGTATATCGATGTCGAACTGCTCACCGGCCGCAAACACCAGATCCGCGTGCATCTGGCGAGCGAGCGTCATCCCCTGGTGGGCGACGAGCTCTACGGCACGCCGCGTCCCTGCGGCCTGATGCTCCATGCCCACAGCGTGTCCTTTACGCATCCCGTAACCGGCGAGCACATCCACATCGATGCCCCCTGCCCCTGGGAGCCCTAAACCACCACAATGGGGACAGGCACCTTTGTGGTGGTTTTGGCCTTGTCCCATCGCTAGACCGTGATGACGTTGTCCATCGACTGGTACTTGGCGGGCACCTCGCCCGCAGTGATGATCGTTGCATCGCGGAAGTCCGCGAACTTGACGGGCGCCACCATGCCAAATTTACTGGCGTCCGAGATTACGAAGCGTTTGGCCGTGTGGCGCATCGAGATACGCTTGACCTGCGCTTCCTCGATATCCGGAGTGGTGAGACCTTGCTCGGCGGCGATGCCATTGGAACCCCAAAAGCCGCAGTTGAAGTTATAGCGGTCCAGAGTTGCCAAGGCATCGGGACCGACGAGTGCCTCGGTCTCGGGCTTGAGCTCGCCGCCCAGCACAACGGTGTGCATGCCGCGCAGGGCGAGATGCTGAGCATGGAGCACGGAATCGGTCACATAGGTGACACCCTCAAGGCGCGGAAGATGCTCAATGAGCTTGAGCGTCGTTGAGCCCGAATCGATGTACACAAAGCTCTCGGGCTCCACCAGTGCCGCCGCGCGGGCGCAGATACGCTCCTTGTCGTCGTTATGAAGATCGCTGCGCTCGCCGATCGTCAGGTCGCGCGTCACGTGCGCGCGCTCCAGACTCGTCGCGCCTCCGTGTACCTTGGCGATACGGTGTGCGCGGTCGAGCGTCTGCAGGTCGCGCCGAATGGTGGACGGTGTCACGCTCAGGGCTTCAGCAAGCTCCGGCACGGTAACCGAGCCGGCCTGCTGCACCATCGACACAATCGCGTTGAGTCTATCTTCCGCAAGCATCGCTTACTCCTCCTCGGGGTACACGACTCCCCAGTCGGCGCGGAGCTTGGTCATCAGCTCCATAACATCAGAAGCATAGTCCAGAAGCTCGCGCTTCGAATCATCGCCGGCAACGGCCTTCTCCAGGTCGGCCATCTCGTAGCACAGAGCGTATGCCTCGGTGCCAGCGTGGACCTCCTCACGGTGACCGTCCGCAGTCCACACGATGGTCGCATGGTCGGCACGCGGATATTCGTTGACCTCGATATAGCACTTATCGAAGCTGGTAACCGAGCGCTTGGGCTGCTTGGAGTGGAGCGTAAGGCTCACGACGCCCAGCTGCTGCTCGGCGTTACGGCAGACAATGCCACCCGAGACGTCAACGCCAGTCTCGCAGGTATTGCCCAGAGACACGACCTCGGCGGGTTGGCTGGCCATAAACAGGCGCATGACGGAGAGCGCATACACGCCAATGTCGAGCATGGCGCCGCCGGCAAGACTACGGTTGTAGAAGCGGTTGGTCAGGTCACCGTACTCCTTATAGCTGCCAAAGTTGAGCTGGGCGAGGTTCATGCGGCCAAAGTCGCCCGCGTCCATGCGACGGCGCAGCTCCTGATACAACGGCATGTGAAGCACCGTGGTGGCGTCCATAAGGACCACGTTGTGCTCGTCGGCGATGGCACGTGCCTCGTCGAGCTCGGCGGAGTTGAGGGTAATGGCCTTCTCGCAGAGCACGTGCTTGCCGGCGGCCAGCGCGGCACGCAGATAGGTGATATGCGTGTTGTGCGGCGTGGTGATATAGACAGCGTCGATGTCCGGATCGGCGTAGAGGTCCTCAACCGTCTCGTACACCTTCTCGACGCCATACTGCTCGGCAAAAGCCTGAGCCTTGGAAAGCGTACGGTTGGCGACACCTGCGAGCTTGCGGCCGGCCAGAGCGAGGGACTGGGCCATTTGGTTGGCGATAACGCCGCAACCGATCACAGCCCAGCGAAGCTCGGGTGCCGTAAAGATGTCGTTAGGAAACGGCTTGTCCTGGACCGAAGCGAACGCTGCCTTTGCGGCTGCCGCGGAGTCGAGTGGAACCTGCTTGGAATCTGCCATGAGCGCCTCCTGCGTCGTGAAAAGTCTTTCATTTCTGACAGCTCAATATTCGCACAAATACGCGTGTATGTGCGTACTTCTGCGTATATTACCGCTAAACGGTCAAAATGGAGCCGCAGATGGCGCATATACACGCATTGTCGCGCAATCCTACGCACGCAAATACGCACAAATGCGCACTAATCATTGCTCAGAGACAGGGAATTCTGCTTAGTACTCGAAAGACAGGATGATCCACTTCGCCACGTCACTCATGGCGCGCTACAGCTCTAAGGATCGTCCCAAACTGCCGACAGAAAAGGAACGTCCCCAGGCGCCGGCATTTCAAGAGCACTCATTTAAGTCTGTCCCCAATGAGTGGGAGTAATCAGAGACCCTTTGCGAGGGAGGTCGGAAACGGCCTCCCTCGTTTTTATTCATGGACTTTAGTCCGTGCCGCACGGCACGCGCGGCATAGAAAGCCACCCGCTCAGCGGGTGGAGGCCAATTTCCGCTACGCGACAAAAACCTTCCCCCTAGCATGAGGATTGTTCAGGTCATCATGCTAGGGGGAATGTGATTGCTGTGGCCCAGAAAGCCGACAGCCTCGCGCACACGAAATGGCTATGCAAGTACCGCATCGCACCGAGGTCAAGCTCGTCGCCGCCATCGCCGAGAAGCACCCCAAGGTGCGCTTTGCCGTGAGCTACACCTCGGCCTACGCCGACCTTTACGACCGCATGGAGCAGGCCCTGCGCGAGCGCGTGGCCAACGCGGTGGAGATCGTCCGCTCCGACATCAGCCCCGCGCTTCTTGTCCACACCGGTCCAAACCTCGTGGGTGTAGCGGTCCAGGGACTCTAGCGGAGGCGGGGCGTTCTGCCCAAAAACAAATGCAAAAGACGAGTGCTTCTTGCCGCCCAATTGGCAAGAAGCGCTCGTCTTTTCTTAACGCGTTGTATGGCGGAGAGAGCGCAAGTTACGCGAGCGCCCTTCTTGCCAGCTCGGCCGCGCCGAGGATTCCTTGGTCGCCGCCGCAGCCCGGGGCGCAGATGTAGCTCTCCATGTCCTTAAGCTCGGCGGTCTGGATGTAGCCACCCAGATATTCGAGGGTCTTCTTGCGGACGATGCCGTAGAGCTGCTCCTGGTGCATCACGCCGCCGCCGAGGACGATGCGGTGAGGCGAGTACATGAGCACGAGGTTCGCACACATCTGCCCCAGATAATCCCCCTCGAGCATCCACACCTCATCGTTGTCCGCGAGCTCGGCCGCGGGCTTTCCCCAGCGCGCGGCGATGGCGGGGCCGGAGGCGAGGCCCTCGAGGCAGCTCGCGTGGCTCGGGCAGACGCAGCGTCCTTCCTCGGTGGGACGGGTCCTTACCAGCATGTGGCCGGCCTCGGGGTGCAGCATGCCGTGAAGGAGACTGCCCGCGCACATGACGCCCGCGCCCACGCCGGTGCCGATGGTCACGTAGACGGCGTCCTTGAGCCCCTTGCAGCAGCCGAAGACCGCTTCGCCGAGGCAGGCAACGTTCACGTCCGTATCGTAGGCCACCGGAATCCCGAGGGCGTCGGCAAACGCGGCGCGAAGACCATAGCCTCGCCACGCGAGCTTGGGCGTTTGGAGGATGGAGCCGTAGCGCTCGTCGGCGGGGTCGACGCAGGTCGGGCCGAAGGCGCCGATGCCCAACGCGTCCACATCGCGGGCGGCGAACCACTCGATCATCTGCGGGACGGTCTCGGCGGGCGCAAGCGTCGGGGTCTCCATACGGTCGAGGACCTCGCCGTCGCCGGACACCACGGCACAGACCATCTTGGTCCCGCCGGCCTCGAGGGCGCCGAGCCTCATTTGCTTTTCGCTCATGCGATCCTCCTTACAAAGGGACGCCCGCAGTCATGGTCAACCGCGGACGCCCATAACGTTGGCTTGTTTCGAGGCGACCCTACCTGGGCACGCGGTCCTGCCTTGCGGCAAACGGGGCGAGCACGGCGTGCGGTTCGCTTTGGTACCAGTAGGCGACGGTGGAGATGTCGTCCTCGCGCTCGTAGAGCTTGATGTCGTCGTTGCCGAGGTCCTGGAACGTCACGCGCAGGTCCTCCTTGAACGAGATCGGGTCGGGAAGGTGCCACCTGTAGAGGCCGTGCCTGGGCAGCGCGTCGTCGTTGGTCGCGAGCATCGGGTTCGGGTTCGGCTTGCCCGCGCTGAAGCGGTCGCGCGTGGCGTCGCGCGTCGAGCGGTACGGGTAGCCGGCGAACAGTGTGTTGAAGCACTGCGCCTCGGGCAGCGCGTGGGGCGGCCTGTCGAGGAAGGCCCAGGCACCGCCAAAGTAGTCCTCGGCTCCCGTCGAGGTGACCGTGGGGAACTCCTCGTCGCCGTCGAGGAAGAACTTCATCTCGCCCTCGCCCCACCAATAGCGCTCCAGGGCGCACAGGGCCATGTAGGTGCCGACGTAGTAGCCCTTACCGCGCACGCCGTCGAGCACGGTGTAGTCGACGCCCCTGCGGGTGCTGCGCTCGCGGTTAAAACGGGCGTGGAAGTACATGGCGTCGTCCGGCACGTCGGTGAGCGCGTAGTTGAACGTGTAGAAGATGTACTTAATGAACCCGGGGTGCTCGCTCGTAAGCGTGACTTTGGCGTGCTTCCTGAAGGGCATCTCGAAGTAGCAGTTCATGCCGCCCGTCGGGTTCACGCAGATGGGCATCGAGTTGACGATGGCGCGCTCACCGAAGCCGTTGCAGAAGAAGTCGCCGACAGGGCACTCGACCGAGGGGGTCTCCTCGTCGTCCCAGTAGAAGCGCAGCACGAGGTCGCGCATGACGAAGCTGCCGGCGGCGGTCTTGTCGGGGACGGTCATCCAGATGTGACGGATGATGCCGGGGCCCTCGATGTCCGCGAGCGTGATGGTCTCGCCGGACTCAAGGGGCACGCAGCACGAGCCCTTGCGGCCGACGCCGAGGTGGCTGGCCGACATGGCGGCGTGGCCCTTCTCGCCCGTGATGTTCTCGGGGGTGATGGCACGGCTTTCCTCACCGCCGTGCATCCACACGTCTTTAAGGAACTCTCTCATCGTCGACCTCCTCTATTCGTCGTCTTCGCACTCGGCGGAACTGGCACCGTTCACGTAGACGATCTGCTGGCGCGCCTCGTCGACGAGGGCGTCGAAGTCGAGTTTCTCGTCGGGGCGCGCGAGCGCGACCGTCATGGCGAGCGGGAGGTTGACACCCGCGATCACGTGGATCCGGTCGGAGGCGAAGCGGGAGAAGCGCTGGTTCACGCTGCCGCCGAGTGCGTCGGTAAGGACGACGACCTCGTCAGTGCCCGAAAGCGCCGCCTCGACCGCCGCGTCGAGCCCCTCGCCGTTGTCGTTCACATAGGCGCAAACGGCGGTGACGGCGTCGCTCTTACCCGTAAGGAACTCGAGGGTGTCCTTGAAGCCCTGGGCGAGAAGGGAATGGCTCGCCACAACTATCTTTCTCATTGATTCACCAATCTCTTGGGTCGAAGCTAGGCGAGGATGCCGGCGGCGGAGGCGACCATCGCGAGGACGATCACCACGAGGATGAGGGCCGTCATGCTCGCGTTCTTCTTGGTAAGAAGGTAATACGCGCTTCCCGTGATGGCGGCGGGGATCATGGCAGGCAGGATCTTGTCGAGCAGCGGCTGAATCTCCATCGAGACGTCGCCGAAGCTGAAGCTAATCGGGCAGGTGACGCCGATGACCGAGGCGATGAGGCAGCCGACCACGGTGAGGCCGAGCACGGAGGCGGCGGCAGTGAGGTTGGGAAGCTTCTCGCTGAAGTCGGTGACGAGCTTCACACCCTGCTTGTAGCCGAACTCGAGGGCGTGCATGCGGACCCAGAAGATGGCCAGGATGAGCGCGAACCAGATGCCGGCTCCCACGGGGTTGCCCTCGATGGCCATGTAGGCGGCGATGGAGCCCATGATGGTCGGGATCATGGTCATGAGCAGGGAGTCGCCGACGCCGGCGAGCGGTCCCATGGTGCCGATCTTCAGGTCTTGGACGGCGTCCGCCGCCGCGAGGCCGTCACGCTCCTCCATGGCCACGCAGGCGCCGAGGATGATGGCGGCGAGCCAAGGCTGGGTGTTGTAGTAGCGGAAGTGGTTGTTGAGCGCTTGCTTATAGTCCTCGTCGTTCGTGTAGATCTTCCTCAGGATCGGCGAGAGGGCGTAGGCGACCGAGGCGCCCTGCTGGGTCTGGTAGTTGAAGGTGCACACGCTCATGAGCCAGCGCCAGTTCGCGTTGCGCAGGTCCTTCTTGGTGACCTTATAGCCGGAGGGCTTGCCCTCGGCGGCGGTGATGTTCTCGTTTTCCATGGTTACTCATCCTCTCCGATGAAGGCGTCTGCGGAAGCGTGGGCGGTGAGCTCGGCGTCCCTCTCGGCACGCTGGTAGAACGCGATCGCGAGGGCAACGCCGACGATGGCGGCACCGATGATGGGCACGTTCAGGAAGGCCGAGAGGAAGAAACCGGCGAGCAGGTACTGGAAGTACTTGGCGGTTGGCATGTAGCGGAGCAGCATGGCGATACCGATGGCCGGGAGCATCTTGCCGGCGAGGGTGAGGCCGGAGAGGAACCACTGGGGCATGACCTCGAGGAGCCAGTTGACGGCGGGCTGGCCGAGCGTCACGGAGACAAAGACGGGCAGGGCGGCGCACAGGCCGAAGAGCGCGGGGCAGACCCACAGGATGGCGTTCATCTGATTGAACTTACCATCGTTGCAGAACTTCTGGGACTTCTCGACGACAAAGCCGTTGAGGATCTTGACGACGACGTCGAGCTGGATGCCGAGCATGCCGACCGGCAGGCCGATGGCGAGGCCCGTGTCGGAGCCCAGGGTCACGCCGTAGGCGGTGGCGATGATGGCCATCGTGCCGTAATCGGGAATCGACGAGCCGCCGAAGCCCGCGACGCCGAGCTGCATGAGCTGGATGGTGCCGCCGATGACGAGGCCGGTCTGCCAGTCGCCCATGACCACGCCGGTGATAAGGCCCCAGAAGACGGCATAGTTGACGAAGATCATCGGGATGCCGTAGTAGTCCACGTGCTTGATGAAGGCAAGCAGGGTCAAAAGGACGACCTGCAGGATAGTGAAGTTGACCATGATCCCTCCTTAGATGAGGTCGGCGACGGAGACGGGCTTGTCGGCGGGCACGAACTGTGCCGTCACCTTGACGCCGTGGGCGATGAGCGCCTTGTAGCTTTGGACGTTCTCGGCGGAGGCATAGGCGCGCTGGGTGAGCTGGACGCCGCCCTCCTTGACAAGAGAGCCGCCGACGATCAGCGACGGGAGCTCGATGCCCGACTCGACCAGGTGAAGCATCGTCTCGGGTTCCTTGGCGATGACAAAGACCTTCTCGCGGTCGTACTTGCCCGCCGCGAAGTTCTTGAGCGCGGTCTCCTCGGAGATGATCGAGACGGCCATGCCCGCGGGGCGCGCCATCCTCATGGTGGACTTCAGGACCTCGTCGCCGGCGACCTTGTCGTCGATGACCATGACTCGGGTTGCGCCCGACACCGGGGCCCACTGCGTCACGATGATGCCGTGAAGCAGGCGATTGTCGATTCGTGCCATAACAACACTCATGTTTGCTCCTATCAAATCAAGTTTTTCATTCAGCACTGCCTTGGCGCTATCCGGATTCGCGCCGGGCGAGGGATTATCGGATTATTGAAGACGCGCGGTCAGATCGTGACGGCGCGGGGGGTCACTCGTCGAACAGGAGGCTCGAGGAGCCGAGACGCTCCTCTCGCGCCGGGGCGGCGCTCACACTGATGTAGTCGAAGACGTAGGCGATCTCGCTTACAGGAACCTCCACGCGATAGCGCGTCGAGATGCTCGAGAAACTCTGCCTGAAGGACTCGATGAAGTCGATGTGCTCTTCCTCGAAGCGATCCTGGCCGACGTAGGTCTCGATGGGGTTGCGGGTGACGAGGCGCTCGACGAGGCAACAGAGGTGAACGTACAGCCCGATGATGGCGTTGCTGCTGATCTTCTCGCCCGTTCTGCGCTGAAGCTCGTGCACGGCGCTCTCGATCTCGTGGAACAGCCGCTCCGGGTCGAGGATGGTGATGGAGCGGATAACGTTCTGCAGCGTCATATTCGAAAGCAGCTTCTCGTGGAAAGAAGCGAGCTCGGAGACGTCGAGCCACCTGCCGAACACGGCATCGACCTTCGAGGCGGACGCCGTCGACATAATGTCTTCGAGGGCGACGAAGGGAACGGAGGCAATCCTGGGGTCTCCCGTGCCGATGACGGCGCAGACGCGGTGCTCGGAGAAAACGGCGTCGTTCGACCCGTTCGCGGCAAGCTGCTTGAAGGGCCTCGTGAGCAGGCGCGCGCCTATGGTGCGCGGGAGGCTCTGCGAGACGAGCTGACGTATCCTCTCGGCCGCGTCGACCCCGGACTCGGAGCAGAAGACGATGGCGTCCTCACGGTTGACGCGCTCGATTACCTTGCAGTGCGTCACGCACACGGCGGTCGCATCGCCAAGAACCTCGGCGATGGACTTGCCGCCGAGCAGCCCGGACCCGATCTCGAGCGCGAGCCCGGTGGAGACGTTGTTCACCACCCCGATGGTGGAGTCGGTAACGTTCTCGAGGGCCTTATAGGCCTCCTCCAAAGAGCCCATGTCAACAAGAAACACGACCCCGGTGCAGTAGGAATGGCGGTCGACGAGGCGCTGGAGCGGACCGACGATGTCCTTCAGCTGCTGGTCGTAGGGCATGTCGACCGCCTCGTACACATGCACGCCGAGCATACGGTTCGCCGCGTCGGCGATGCTCGTCGCCGTCGAGTAGCCGTGTGACAAGATGACGCAGAGCGTCCGAAGGGCCTTCGCGTCGCGAGACTCCGATGCGACGCACAACGTCAGAAGCGTCTTCGTGAAGTGATCGAGCGAGATTCCGAGCGCCCCTTCCATGTCTGCGGCGACCTGATCGGAGACGCTCGAGGCAAACGGCAATTCGGAGGTCACGGCACCGAGGAGATGGGAAATTTGCTCCGCACAGGCAGACTTTCGCTTAGCCAGGCCGATGCCCGGCCACAACTGCAGGCAAATCTCCTGGGCCAGTAGAAAAGTGACCTTCCTCGAAAGCTCGATGCCATAAGAAGAGCCTGCGTCGGCAAGGACCGCGCCCACGACGCGCTCGAAGGCGCGCGACCTCGATGAGGCGACGCCGTGGCCGAAGATCAAGTGATCCTCAACGCCGCGCACAGCGGAGACAGCTTGCGAGACAAGCTCGGAGACAGAGAGCTCCCCGGCGCAGAATCGCTCATCGAGAGAGCACAGGGCATCGAGCGCCTGCTCGACCGGCCCTGTGCTCTCGGCGGCATCCAGGGACGCGTCGATCAGAACGCCATCGTCGGGCTGTTGATCGATCTGCGCGGAGGAGAGGAGCCCGCTGGGAAGAAGATACGGGCGAACGACGACGTAGTCGCCCTCGCGATTGAGGAACGCTTTGGCGCAGCAGTTCGTCACGCAGGCGCGCAAGCCGGCGATGTTATCGGAAAAGTCCGCGTTCACGAGGCAACGGTATGCGCCGCGGCTGATCTTCACATCAGAACCGATTCGGCACCCCTCGCTGCGCAGGAAGCTCAAGATGAGATCCTCGCGCTCCTCGGGGGTCCGCTCCTTGAGTGAGGGGACGCGGGCACAGATGGGCATTTTGCTGTAGGCCGAGGAAACCTTCGGGTCATCGGCGGAAAGCGTCGTCGAAAGAACGAGGCGAGCGCGCGGCGCATCCTGGGAGGCATCGAGCCCGAGGGCCGTCGCAAGGCAGTGTTCCATCGCAGAGGGAGAGAGTGCCTCGATGCCGTTGACAAAGACCACACCCCCGCGCGATTTCGCGATCGACTCGTCAAGAAGCCCGTTGAACGAGGCGGCGTCCGGGACCCCGGCGCAGTCGATGCGCACATAGGAGGAGTCGCGGGACAGCAAGCCCTGGTTCTTGCCGTACTCGTACACAAGGCGAGAAAGGAAAGACTTACCGACACCCACGCCGCCGCTCAAGAGGATGGGCAGGCCAAACGGAGGGTACTGAACCGCAGCCTTGCACTGCTCGACAACGGAGCTGAGGCTCAGGTCGAAGCCCACGGCACGCGCGAAGTCGCGGTGATCGGCGATTCCCGTCGCCTGGATGAGGTCGGCGAGCGAGGCGTACTCGCTTGCAGAGAGCTTTACCTGAAAACGCTTCTGGAACGCGCGGCGATGAAAATAACGGACAGGCCTGCCCGCCACCTTAACCACAAAGCCGGCGCGAACAAGGTCGTTGAGGTACTGGCTCGCCAGGCTCCTGGAGATGATGAGCGTCTCGGCGATGTCGGAGGTGGACAGACGGGCAAGGTCGTCGAGCGAGACGGCAGAGGTGAGGGCCTCGAGATGCTCGAGAATCCTGTCCCTCATGTCGACGGGTTTCTTTGCCAAGCTGTCCTGTGCGGTCTTGTCCATGACTTCTTACCTCCTCGTACAAGGAGTATAAGGGGAACACAGAGAACGGAAAGGGGCGCGTGGGGGAATCAACAGCCCCGAGGAAAAGTCCACCACTTGAGGGGCAGAAAACAACGGCCATTGAACATTCAGGGCCGACGCTCAACACTTCGGCTCGACACTTCGCTTTGGAAAGGGCCCTGCGCGCCGGGGTCCCAACATAAAGAAGGGCCCCGGCGCGCAGGACCTAAAGCTTAACCATGCGCGCGGCGATGCGGGCGCAGTCGCAGGCGGCCTTCTTCTCGAAGGTGTTGTAGTCGACGACCTGGCCCTCGGCGCAGGGCTTGTCGCTGATGGCGCGCACGACGACGAGGGGCACGCCGTTGAGATAGGCGGCCTGCGCGATGGTGCAGCCCTCCATCTCGCAGCACAGGTCGCCGAAGGTCGCGAGGATGCGCTCCTTCTGTTCCGCGGGCGAGACGAACTGGTCGCCGGAGACGACGCGGCCCTCGAGGACCTTAATGTCGGGGGCGACGGCGGCCGCGGCGGCGCATGCCGCCAGCAAGGGCCGGAACGGATCGCGCAAGATCAAGGCGTCGCCCAGGAGGTCGGGCGTTACCGTCAGCCGGCGCCGCGTCTGCCGCATCATGAGGGAGAACGGCCTGGCCGGCACATACGGCAGGAAGAGGTTCAAGGTGCACCCCGGGGCGGTCAACGAGGCCGACGTGCCGAACGTCGTCGCGCGCGGCTTCGGCGGCAGGGCGCCGCGCACCCAAATATGCAGCGACCTGGCCTGCGTACGCGTCGGGGCATCGTGGAACTACGTCTGCCTGCTCGTCGACCTCTGCAACGGGGAGATCGTCGGCCACTCCGCAGGACCGAGGAGGGGCGCGCGAGCTCCGAGCCAAGCTCTCGGATTACGTGCACTGGTACAACAACTTCAGGATCCACTCGACACTGGGCTACATGTCGCCGGTCGAGTTCAGGGAGGCGGGACCGTCCCTCCCGGAATCGTCCAAATTGGTGTTGCCAATCCATAGCCAATCCAGCCATCATCTCCGCGAAGGCGGACGTCAGGAAAAGCTCGGCTTGAGCTCGGTCGGACGCGGTCTGTGGGGCATCATTCAGGCTCAGGGGGTCTCCTTGTCTTCTTCGGTCGCAACCTGAATGATAGGAACGGCCCCTTCTCTCTTTCCCTTTCGTTTTCGACGCGTCACTCTCTCGGCGGGCTTAAGGCCCGCGCTCGCGGGTGCAGGGGCTGCGCCCAAACCCCAAAAACTTAACGCCGTGTTCGAAGCGTTTCCGGACGTCAGCGTAATCTCAAATCCCGTTAGTCAACTCATGAGCAAGCCACCTGAGACTACTCATTTCTCCTACTGGCAATGAAGACCTGCGACCTGCAGTTTTGCAAACTGTTTGAAAGCCACCTGCGTTGATTCACTTCCTATTGCAGCTGGCGTCTTGCACGCGAAAAGGCATTTGAGTTTCAAAACGGGCGTTTCGGCGCTATCGAGCCTTCAAAGGCATCCCGCCGCGCCCTTTGGGACTAAAACAAAAACTCAAAGCCCTGAGTTCGAAAATAGTTTTTGGAGTTGTCCCGGCTTTTGTCACCGAAGCCGACGAAACGCGACAGGGTGTCACCTGGCGGCACTCGATTCGAGACGGCACCGAAAACTGGATGCAACCGGAATGACGGGACGGCAAACCCGAAGCCATCGAGTAGGGATAGAAAAAAGGCCCGGGTGCCGTGGGGCATCCGGGCCTTTGCTAGCAACTTGATGTTGCGGGCAGCTTAGAACTTGTGGCCGCACTTCTTGCAGACGCGCAGCTTGTTCTTGCCGTCCTTCTCGTGACCGACGCGGGTAACCTTACCGCACTCGGGGCAAACGAGATTGACGTTGGAGGCGTCGATGGGAGCCTCCTGCGAAACGATGCCGCCCTGCTGGTTGGCAGCGTTGGGCTTAACGGCCTTCTTGACGACCGAAACGCCCTCGACAACGACCTTGTTCTCGGCAGGGAGAGCACGCAGGACAACGCCCTGCTTACCGCGATCCTTACCAGAGAGAACCTGGACCTTATCGCCCTTCTTGATATACATATATCTCCCCTAACTACAGGGTCTCGGGAGCGAGCGAGACGATCTTCATGTACTTCTTGTCACGAAGCTCGCGAGCGACGGGCCCGAAGATACGGGTGCCGACGGGCGAACCATCGTTGTTGATGACAACGCAGGCGTTCTCATCAAAGCGAATGTAGGAGCCATCCTTGCGGCGGATCTCCTTAACGGTGCGAACGACGACGCAACGGACAACGTCCTTCTTCTTGACGTTGGCGCCAGGGGTAGCCTCCTGGACAGCACCGATGAACACATCGCCGATGCCTGCATAACGACGCTTGGAACCGCCAAGCACCTTGATGCAGCGAATCTTGCGAGCGCCGGAGTTGTCGGCGACGTTCAGCATGGTTTGCATCTGAATCATGGTAGATGTTCCTCCGAACTAAGAACCGAAGAGAGGTGCGCAGCCTTTAGACGGCCTGTGGTATGCAAGCAAGGCATACGCACATCTTCGGAAACGTACAAGTCGTAAGAGCGACTGCTTATTTAGCGCGCTCGACGACCTCGATGAGGCGCCAACGCTTCATCTTGGACATAGGACGGGTCTCCATAACGCGGACGGTATCGCCCACGCCAGCCGTGCACTCCTCGTCGTGAGCGTGCAGCTTCTTGGAGCTGGTCATCATCTTGCCGTACTTGGGGTGACGCTTGCGCTCGGTGATGGTGACGACAATGGTCTTGGCACCGGAGACGGAGGTAACGACACCCGTACGGACCTTACGCGAGTTACGCGAATCAGTCATGTTCTCTCCTTAGGTCCTACTCGGCGACAGCGGACTTCTCCGCTGCGATCTCGCGGGCGCGCTGCTCCGTGAGGACGCGAGCGATGTCCTTCTTCACGGTGTTGACGCGAGCGGTGTTGTCCAGCTGGCTGGTGGCCATCTGGAAACGAAGGTTAAAGAGCTCGGCGCGCATTTCCTTCAGCTTCTCAACGAGCTGAGCGTCCGAGAGCTCACGAATCTCTGCGGGCTTCATTAGTTCTCCTCCTTGGCGGCGGCGGCGTCCTCAGCAGCCCACTTGGCCTCGAGAGCGGCCTCCTCAGCCATCTCCTTCTCGATGCGCTGCTCAGCGTTCTTAGCAGCAACAATCTTGGTCTTGATGGGAAGCTTGTGCTGTGCAAGACGCAGAGCCTCGCGAGCGACCTCCTCGGGCACGCCCTTGACCTCGAACATGATGCGGCCGGGCTTGACGACGGCCACCCACTCCTCGGGGTTACCCTTACCAGAACCCATGCGAGTCTCAGCAGGCTTCTTGGTGATGGGCTTATCGGGGAAGATCGTGATGTAGACACGACCGCCACGCTTCATGTAGCGGGTCATGGCAATACGAGCGGCCTCAATCTGACGGTTGGTGATCCAATGGGCCTCGAGAGCCTGGATACCAAACTCGCCGAAATGCAGCTCGGTATTACCCTTGGCCTGGCCCTTCATGGAGCCACGCTGCACCTTGCGGTGAAGAATACGCTTAGGGGCAAGCACTACTGACCCCTCCTCTCGGAGTTACGACGACGAGGACGGGAAGAGCCCTCGAGTGCAGGGTTGGGAACAGGCTGGCCCGGGAGCTTCTCGCCCAGGTAGATCCAGACCTTCACGCCGCAAGCGCCCATGGTGGTGCTGGCGACAGCCGTGCCGTAGTCGATCTTGGCACGGAGGGTGTGCAGAGGCACGCGACCCTCACGGTACCACTCACGACGGCCCATCTCGGCACCGCCGAGACGACCGGAGCACTGGATACGGATGCCCTTAGCGCCGGCCTTGCGGGCGGACTGGACAGCCTTGCGCATAGCGCGACGGAAGGCAACGCGGCCCTCGAGCTGCTCGGCAATAGACTGAGCAACGAGGTTGGCGTCGAGCTCGGGGCGCTTGATCTCGACAACGTCGACGGAGAGCTGGCCCTTGGAGACGCCAGCGACCTTCTCGAGCTCGGTGCGGAGGGTATCGATCTCGGCACCCTTCTTACCGATGACAACGCCGGGGCGAGCGGTGAGGATGATGACCTTCACCTTGTCGCCAGCGCGCTCGATCTCGACGCGGGAGACAGCTGCGCGGGAAAGACGCTTCTCGAGGTACTTGCGGATCTCGAGATCGTTACCGAGGGTCTTAGCGTAATCCTTCTCTGCGAACCAGCGGGAGCGCCAGTTCTCGGTGATGCCAAGACGGAAGCCGGTGGGGTAGACTTTCTGACCCATACAGCTTTACGCCTCCTTTCGAGGAGCAACGACGACGGTGATGTGGGAAGTACGCTTCAGAATGCGAGAAGCGGAACCCTTGGCGCGGGGACGGATGCGCTTAAGCGTCGGACCCTCGTCAACATAGGCAGCGGCGACAACCAGGTTGTCGGCACGCAGACCGTTGTTGTTCTCGGCGTTCGCAACGGCGGAACGGAGAACCTTCTCGACATCCACGGCGACGGCGCGGTCGCAGAAGTGGAGGATGTCGAAGGCCTGAGCGACAGGCTTGCGGCGGATCAGATCGACCACCAGGCGGGCCTTGCTGGGGGAAACACGCACGTACTTGGCGACGGCGCGAACCTCGGTGGCCTCAGTTTCAATAGACTTAGTTGCCATTTACGGTTAACCCCCTATTTGGCCTTGTGGCCACGGAACGTACGAGTCGGCGCGAACTCGCCGAGCTTGTGACCAACCATGGACTCGGTAACATACACGGGCACATGCTTGCGGCCGTCGTGGACGGCGATGGTGTGACCAACCATCTCGGGGAAGATGGTGGACGCGCGGGACCAGGTCTTCACGACGTCCTTCTTGCCAGCCTCGTTCATCGCGGTGATACGCGAGAGAAGGCGAGTCTCCACGAACGGGCCCTTTTTGAGACTTCTGCTCATAAGTGCTTTCTCCTAAAACTCGGTATCCGAAATTACTTCTTACGGCGACGAATGATGTGCTGGTTCGAGACCTTCTTCTTCTTGCGCGTACGAAGGCCCTTCGTCGGCTTACCCCAGGGGGTAACGGAGGGACGACCAGAGGTGTGGTTCTTGCCCTCGCCACCGCCGTGCGGGTGGTCGACAGGGTTCATGACGGTACCGCGGACGGTCGGGCGCACGTTCATGTGACGCTTACGGCCGGCCTTGCCGATGACGATGTTGGAGTGATCGGCGTTGCCGACCTCACCGACGGTGGCGCGGCAGGTAACGAGGATGCGGCGCATCTCGGAGGAAGGCATACGGACGATGGCGTACTTGCCCTCCTTACCCATCAGCTGGCAGGAGTTACCAGCGGAACGGGCGATAGCAGCGCCCTTGCCCGGCTGGAACTCGACGGCGTGGATGAGCGTACCGACGGGGATGTCGGCGAGGGGCAGAGCGTTGCCCGGCTTGATGTCGGCGTCAGAACCGGACATGATGGTCTGACCGACCTCGAGGCCCTTGGGGGCCAGGATGTAGCGCTTCTCACCGTCAGCGTAGTGCAGCAGAGCGATGCGAGCGGAACGGTTCGGATCGTACTCGATCGTGGCAACCTTGGCGGGCACGCCGTCCTTGTTGCGCTTGAAGTCGATCACGCGGTAACGACGCTTCACGCCGCCGCCCTGGTGGCGGGTGGTGATGCGGCCGTTGTTGTTACGACCGGCCTTCTTGGGCAGGGGCTCGAGAAGAGACTTCTCGGGCTTGGTGCAGGTGATCTCGGAGAAGTCGGAGATCGTCTGCCAACGCCTACCAGCGGAGGTCGGCTTAAGGTGCTTTACAGCCATTACAATCCCTTTCAATAGGAATCCGTTAGCCATCGCAGACAGGGATTCGAGGTTCTGCCTCGGGTGCGATGACACCGGACGTATACACGGTTCCGGGCGTGTCCATTTAATACGCCCAAAACCTTGAGCTCCCGCCTCCCCTATTTGGGAGGCATGAGCTCACTCAACAGCAGCGAGTCTTAGGCCTGGTTGCCAAAGACCTCGATGGTGTCGCCCTCGGCCAGCGTGACGATGGCCTTCTTCCAAGAACGGGTCTTGCCGGCGACATAGCGCACGCGCTTGGTCTTGGGCTTGACCGTCAGGGTGTTCACGCGAACGACCTTGACGCCGAAAATCTCCTCGACAGCGTCCTTGATCTGATACTTGTTAGCATCCTTGGCGACCTCGAACGTGTACTTGTTCAGCTCCATGCCGGAGAAGGAACGCTCGGACACGATCGGACGGATGATGATCTCGTGGGCGGTCATTTATGCAAGCACCTCCCCGAAGTGAGCGGCGATGTCGGCGGGCATCAGCACAGCGTTGTTGTTGACGAGATCGTAGGTGTTGGCCTCGTCAGCGGTGATGATGAACGTCTTGGGAATGTTGCGGAACGACAGGTAGGCGTTGACGTCCTCATCGCGAACGATGATGGTCAGACGCTTGCCCTCAAGGCCGAGAGCCTTGAGCATGGCGACGGCAGCCTTGGTGGAAGGCTTCTCGAAGCCGTAGTCGTCGACGAGCACGAGCTCGCCATCGGCCAGCTTGGCGGACAGCGCGGAGCGCATAGCCAGCTTGACCTCCTTGTTGTTCATACGCTTAGCGTAAGAACGGGGCTTGGGGGCGAAGACGACGCCACCGTGACGCCACTGGGCAGCACGGATGGAACCCTGGCGGGCACGGCCGGTGCCCTTCTGACGCCAAGGCTTCTTGCCGCCACCGGAAACCTCAGAGCGGCCCTTAGCGGACTGGGTGCCCTGACGCCAAGAGGCCATCTGGCACTTGACGATGTGGTGCATAACGTGGATGTTCGGCTCGATGCCGTACACCTCAGCGGCGAGCTCGGCCTCGGCGACCTTCTTGCCCTCGCTGTTCTTTACTTCAAACTTTGCCATTTAAGTGTTCTCCTTGGTATGACGCTGGGCTAAATGGGCTGGGCCCTTAGGCCATACGGATGGCGACGAGACCATTCTTGGCACCCGGGACAGCGCCCTTGACCAAGATGAGGTTCTGCTCGGCATCGATGCGGACAACGGAAAGGTTCTTGACGGTAACGCGCTCGTTACCCATGTGACCGGCCATCTTGACGCCCTTGAGGACGCGCGCAGGATAGGCGCACTGACCGATAGAACCGGGGTGACGCTGGAAGTGAGAACCATGCGTCATAGGACCGCGGCGCTGACCCCAGCGCTTGATGCGACCCTGGAAGCCCTTACCCTTGGAGGTACCGATGACGTCGACCTTCTCGACATCAGCGAAATCAGCGACGGTGACGACCTCGCCGACCTTGTGCTCCTCGCCGTTCTCGACGCGGACCTCACGAAGGAAGCGGACAGGCTCGACGCCAGCCTTGGCGAAGTGACCAGCCATGGGCTTGTTCACGTTCTTGGCCTTGATGTCGCCGAAACCGATCTGGACGGCGTCATAGCCGTCGGTTGCCTGAGTTTTAACCTGCGAGACAGCGCAGGGGCCAGCCTGGATGACCGTGACGGGAACGACGTTGTCGTCCTCGTCCCAAACCTGGGTCATGCCAATCTTGCGGCCGAGAATCATGCTGATCAAGATATGATCCCAACTCTCGCGTGGTCTTGGGACAATGCGTACACCACCGAGCGTACGCCCCTAGAGGACCACTACTTACACGACGTGCTCCCCAGCCTTGTATTTCGCCCGGACTACCTGACAACCCTATTAAGCAGGCATTTTGTCCAGCCAGAATACTCCCCTGGTTACACACAGCTGTTTAGTATACACGGCTGCGGGCGTATCCATCGAGATTCATATTTCACTCACATTGTTTACGCTGTCTCTTATACACATCTGACGCTGCCGACGAACTCTAGGGTG